>JBKBLL010000125.1:0-11056 GCA_046296375.1 Alphaproteobacteria bacterium
GACGCGGCCGGGTCCGGCTTGCCGCTCGGGCCTTGGGGGTTGACGTAGATCAGGCCCATCTGCACGGCGGCGAGGGGGTTTTCCAGTACGCGCTCGCCGGTGTAGCGCGAGTCGCCGAGCCACTCCTCTTCGGTGCCCCAGTAGATGTCCTCCAGCGGCTCCCACACGTCGACGCGGCCGCCGCCGAAGCCGAAAGTCTTGAAGCCCATCGATTCCAGCGCGCAGTTGCCGGCCAGGATCATGAGGTCCGCCCAGGACAGCTGCTTGCCGTATTTCTTCTTCACCGGCCAGAGCAGGCGGCGCGCCTTGTCGAGATTGCCGTTGTCCGGCCAGCTGTTGAGGGGTGCGAACCGCTGACCGCCCGACGATCCGCCGCCGCGGCCGTCGGCCGTGCGGTAGGTACCGGCGCTGTGCCAGGCCATGCGGATCATGAACGGGCCGTAATGGCCCCAGTCCGCCGGCCACCATTCCTGCGAGTCCGTCATCAGGTCGCGCAGGTCCTTCTTCACCGCCTCGAGGTCGAGTTTCCTGAACTCCGAGGCGTAGTCGAAACCCTCTCCCATCGGATTGGAGAGGCTGGAGCCCTGGTGGAGGATCTTCAGGTTGATCTGGGACGGCCACCAGTCCCGGTTCGACCTGAACCTGCGCCGCTTGGCCTGGGCCGTTTCACCATGCATGACCGGGCACTTGCCGGCAGCCTGATCGGTCGTTCCATCCATGTGTCTCTCTCCCTCGTCTGCCGTGCTGGTCGACATCTTTTCTTGGTCCGGGATGGTAGCGACTTCGGGGCGCGAACGCGATGGCACCCCGGCGCTCGTCGTCATCGCCGACGTCCTCCACGCCGCCTCTGCGATCACATCCGCCTGCGCCGCAACTCCCGTCGCAAGGACGAACCAGCCTGATCGTAGCCGAAGCACGGCGATAGAAGAAACCCCCGTGGGCCAAACGATATGATAGATAATAGCTATCGAAACGAACCCACGGACCGATGAACCTCCGCGATCTCCGCTACCTTCTGGCCGTCGCCGAGCACCGGCATTTCGGCCGTGCGGCCGAAGCGTGCGGCGTGAGCCAGCCGACCCTGTCGGTCCAGGTCCGCAAGCTGGAGGATCTGCTCGGCGTCGCGCTGTTCGAGCGCGGTGCCCGAACCGTCGTGCCGACCGCGGCCTGCGAGCGGCTGATCGGGCATGTACGGGCCGCCATCGCCGAAACCGACGCGATGCTGGCGGCGGCGCGCAACTTGCGCGACCCGTTGTCCGGGCGACTGCGGCTCGGCATCATTCCGACGCTCGCCCCCTACCTGCTGCCGCTGATCTTCGCGCCGCTGCGCGAGGCGCTGCCGCAGCTCGAGGTGGAGCCGTGGGAGGACCAGACCGCGACGCTGCTCGCGCGGCTGCGGGCGCACGAACTGGACGCGATCCTGCTGGCGACCGACGAGCCCGGGTCGGACCTGGCGAGCCGGCCGCTCTTCGACGAGCCGTTCCTGGCCGCCCTGCCGCCCGAGCACCCGCTGGCCGGCTGCCCGGCGGTGGCGGAGGCGGACCTGGGGCAGGACATCCTCGTCCTCGCGGACGGCCACTGCCTGCGCGACCAGACGCTCGCCGTCTGCGGGCGTAGCGGGGCGCTCGGCGGCGCGCTGCGCGCCACCAGCCTCGCGACGCTGCTCAACATGGTTGCCGCCGGCTACGGCACGACGCTCATCCCCGGACTTGCGGCGGGAGCCGCCCAGGACGCGGGCATCGTGCTGCGGCCGCTCGCGACGCGGGCCGGTCGCACGGTGCGTCTCGTCTGGCGTGCCCGCTTTCCGCAGCGCGCCGCCCTCGACGCGGTCGGGGACCTCGTCGCCGCCCGTCTCAGCGGCTTCGCCGAAGGGGCGGCGGCGGGCATGATCTGAGTGAGGAGACCGGGCCGGGACGGGACGGGGCGGTCGACGGCGGAGGCGCGCGTGGCGCCGCGAGCGGCCGAGGAGCCGGGCGTCCGGCTCGTCGTTCACCGGAAACCGAAGACCAAGCCGATCGCGATCAGGCTGGACAGCATGAAGATCCAGCTCAACTCGTTCCCGTTCAGCAGAACCCAGGTCCGGATCGGGACATGGCGCGATCGTGACGGCTCGTCCTGATGCTTCATGGCGGGATCCTCGCCTGCTTGGTTCCACCGCGGCAGAAATATTGGAGTAATCGCGCGATTAACATTTTTGCGGCGTGAGGCTAGAAATAGTACGTGTTCAATAAAAAGCTTGTCATTAGGTGTGAAGATGCAAAATTATGTGTAGCACCCTTGCATTGGGCCGGCGTCGCGATTGTTTTGATAATCGTAGACTCGACCGGGCCGTGACGCGATCCGACGCATCGAGACGGATGCAGTGCTCGGGTTGATCCGCAACGAATGGGAGAAGCGGCATGATTGCTAGGCTGAGGACGATGGCGCGATCCATGATCGTGGTCCTTGCTGCCGGGGTCGGCATGATCGGCCTGGCCACGCCCATCTCCGCGGCCGGCGCGCCGCAGGCGCCCGCTCCCACCGTATCCGCGACGGCATCCCAGGATCGCGAAGAGCAAGCGATCGAGGAACTGCGGGCCGCCGAGCGGGCGCGGAGCGACGCCGTGCAGGACAGGTTCTATACTGATCAGTCCGACCGGTCGAAGGACCGCACCGAGGCGCTCGATGCCGAAGCAGACCGATACTACAAGCGCCCGTGACGCCGCGCGCGGAACCGCCGTCTTATACCAAATCCGCGTGAGTTTGACTCACGTCCGGGATTCCCAAGCGGGTCTCGTCGTGATTCAACATCGCGAGCTGGAGGAGGCTTGCGATGGCGGCGGCAATCGATCTGCGTTCGGACTTCGATGGAGATGTTCTGCGACGCATCGCGCGGGCGAGCACGGACGGGCGACAGGTCCGGCGGCTCCTGGCGTTGGCCGCGATCTATGACGGCCATAGCCGCGGCGAGGCCGCCCGCATCGGTGGTGTCGGTCTCCAGATCGTGCGCGACTGGGTCGTGCGGTTCAACGAGCGCGGCCCGGATGGCCTGGTCGACGGCAAGGCGCCGGGTGCCCAGCCGCTGCTGAACGCCAAGCAACGAGATGCACTGCTCCGCATCGTCGAGGCTGGGCCGCTCCCGGCCTCCCATGGTGTCGTGCGCTGGCGGCTGATCGATCTGGCGCAATGGGTCTGGGACGAGTTCGGGATCTCGATCAGCAAGCAGACGCTGAGCCGCGAACTTCGCGCATCCGGCTACCGCAAGCTCTCGGCGCGCCCGCGCCATCATGCGCAGGACGCTGATGCCATTCCCGTTTTTAAAAAGCCTTCCCCGCCCAGTTGGCAGCGGTCCGGGCGACGCTCCCACGCGGCACGCCCATAGAGATCTGGTGGCAAGACGAGGCGCGGGTCGGCCAGAAGAACGGGATCACGCGTCGCTGGGCCCGGCGTGGCACTCGGCCCTCGGCGCCGAAGGACCAGCGGACAAAATCGGCCTATATCTACGGCGCCATCTGCCCGGCCGAAGGAAAAGCAGCGGGGCTCGTCCTGCCCCGCTGCAACACCGAGGGCATGACGCTTCATCTGGCCGAGATCTCCGCCACCGTCGCGCTTGGTGCACACGCCGTGCTGCTCCTCGACCAGGCCGGATGGCATGGTTCCGACGCGCTCGTCGTGCCGCCGAACATCACGCTGCTGCCGCTGCCGTCAAAATGCCCGGAGCTCAATCCGGTCGAGAACGTCTGGCAGTTCATGCGTGACAACTGGCTCTCGAACCGGATCTTCCGATCCTACGAAGACATCCTCGACCACTGCTGCTTCGCCTGGAACCGGCTCGTCGGCCAGCCGTGGCGCATCATGTCCATCGGAAGGCGGAAATGGGCCCATGCGTCATGATCTGTGAGACTTGGTATTAGTCGCGACATCGCGCGACGCCGATCCCGAGCATCCTGCACTGAACCGGCGAGCCCACCGCCTGCTCGGTCAGCGCTTCACCTTGAACGAGACGACCGTTGATGGCCGCGGCCGCGTCGAGGTCGGCGACAGCGTCTGGCGGCTCGCGACGACCGGCGGGGACCTTCCGGCCGGCGCCCATGTTCGGGTCGTCCGGGTCGAGGGAACGACGCTGCGGGTCGAGCCGTCGCCCGACGGATCAGCCCAGCAGGTCCGGCAGGAAGAGCACGATCCTCGGGAAGACGAGCAGCAGCGTGACGACGATCAGGTCCGCGATCATGAACCAGAAGATGCCGCGGAAGATGGCCGACGTGCTCACCGTGTTGCCCACCACGCCCTTGATGACGAAGACGTTGAGGCCGATCGGCGGTGTGATCATGCCGATCTCCAGGAACTTGGTCAGAACGACCCCGAACCAGATCAGGCTGTAGCCGGTCGAGTCGAGGATCGGCAGTAGGATCGGGATCGTCAGCAGCATCGCGCCGATCGGCTCCAGGAACATCCCGAGCACCAGGTACATCAGCGAGATCATCAGCAGCAGCACCCAGGGCTCGGTGCCGAGGCCGAGAACGAAGGCCGACAGGAAGTCCCCCGCCCCGCTGAGCGCCAGGAAGCGCGTCAGCATGCCGGCGCCGATCGCAATGATGAGGAGCGAGCCGCAGGTCACCAGCGTCTCGATCAGCGCGTTGCGGGTGTTCACCCAGGTCAGCTTGCCCTTGATCGCCGCTACGACGAAGGACAGGAAGGCGCCGAAGCCGCCCGCCTCGGTCGCGGTGAAGGCCCCGCTGAAGAGACCGCCGAAAACCCCGACCATGATGACCAGAAGCGGCCAGGTGTCGCGCAGCGCATGCACCTTGTCGCGTAGCGTCACCTCGTCCCGATAGTGCGGCGCCAGTTCGGGGTTCAGCTTCACCCGGACCAGGATCACGATCACATAGCCGGCGGCGGTGATCAGCCCGACCGAAACGCCGCCGAGGAACAGCTGGCTGATCGGCACTTCGACGAAGATGCCGTAGAGGATCATCAGAATGGAGGGCGGGATGAGCGCGCCGATGGTGCCGGCTGCCGCGATCGTGCCCGTCGCGAGCGACGGGTCGTAGCGGTTGCGCATCATCTCCGGAATGGCGATGCGCCCCATCGCGGCCGCGCAGGCGACCGACGAGCCGCTGACCGCGGCGAAGCCGGCCGATCCGAACACGCTGGCGATGGCGAGGCCGCCCGGCAATCGCGACAGCCACATGCGGGCCGCGTCGAACAGGCCCTTGGTCAGGCCGGCGTGGTAGCAGAAATAGCCCATCAGCAGGAACATCGGGATCGAGCTGAGGGACCAGCGCGCGACGAAGTTGTAGGGCGTCGAGGTCAGGATGCCCCAGGCAGGCCGCTCGCCTACCAGGATCCAGATCCCGACGAAGGACACGCCGATCAGCGCGACGCCGATCGGCACGCGCAGCGCAATGAGGACGAGCAGGACGCCGATGCCGGCGAGGCCGATCTCGATGGAGGTCATGGCCTGTCCCTAGATCCGCTCGTGTCCGGCCGGATGCGCCGGGTCGGGCGCGCTCCAGGGATAGGTCTCGCCGAGCCCGCTGCGCGCGCCCGTGACGTAGATCAGGAACTTGTAGACGAGGACCGCCGCTATCAGTGAATAGCCGAGCGGCAGCAGGTAGTAGGCGGGCCAGACGGGCACCCGGTAGCCCAGTTCGAGCACGAAGGTGCCGATGGCGCGCTTGCGTTCGGCGTCGATCCACGCGACGTGGGTGAGCAGCATGAAGATCCCGGCCGAGTAGAGCCAGGTCCAGGCATAGGTATGGCGCTGCACCGGGGCCGGAAACAGCTGCATCATCACTTCGACCGAAATGTGCGCGTCGCGCTTCTCGCACATGGCGAGCGGCAGGAAGGCGACGGCGACCATGTAGTAGTGGGAGACGATGCTGATCGTCGCGGGTAGCGGGTTGCCGAACAGGTAGCGACCGCTGACGTCGACGAAGATGTGCACCATCATCACGGCTACCACGATTCCGCCGAAAACCGAGACGGCGAAGATCACGGCGGACAGAACCCTGCCTAACGCGTACATGCGCGGGCAAACCTCCGGTCGGGAGCAGGGCGCCGGACGGGCCCCCGGGGTGCGGCTTCGCCCCCAGGGGTCCGCGGCCGGCGGCGGGACCTAGAGACCGAACGTATTCACGTCGATCTTGCTGTAGATCTCGCGCTTGTAGAGGTCGGCCACCTGCTCCCAGTCGAAGCGGTCGATCCCCTCGACCAGCGTGTTCCACTTCTCGGCCAGTTCACGGAACTGGGCGACGAGTTCGGGCCCGTTCGGGATGCCGTAGCGTTCCTTGGCGACCACGCCGAGCCGTTCCAGATGCGTGTCGAGGAAGGCCTGCTGCGCGGCGAGGAGCGACTCGGTCGGTTCGACCAGTTCCATGCCCCAGCCCGGGATCTTCTCGAAGATCTCGGCATACTGGGCGTCGAGCACGGCCACGGTGACCGCCGTGCCCTCGGCGGAGAGATCGAGCAGCACCTGGCGGTGCTCCACCGGCAGGTCGCGCCAGAAGTCCGCGTTGACGTTGTAGAGCGCCATGCTGTGATAGGTGCCGATCGGCAGGCGCGTAACCGTCTTGGCGACGTCCGTCAGGCCGAAGTTCGGGATCTCCGTCGGCGTCGACAGGGTGGCGTCGAGCATGCCGCCGCTCAGCCCCTCATAAATCTCTGTGCCCGGGACGCTGACGGCGACGCCGCCGAAATGCTCGGCCCAGTTGCGGAAATAGACGCTGCCGGCGCGGAAGCGCTTGCCGCGAAGGCTTTCGGGCGTGTCCATGCGGTCGGCCCGGGCGATCGGCACGTAGGGCGGGTTGGACCACATGCCCAGTGCGACCTGGTTCTGCGCCTGGAACTCCTTCCGGCAGGGCTCGCAGTGCAGCAGCACGAACTCGGTGTTGGCCCCGGTCATCGCGACGCCGCTGTCGCTGATGCCCGAAATCTCCGCCAGGAAGTTGTGGTAGTTGTACTCGGCCGGCCAGTAGGGCGACACGACCAGCCCCATGTCGGTGATGCCGTCGCGGATACCCGGCGAAATCTCGCCGAGCCCCAGCAGCGACCCGTTGTACTGGCGGAAGGTGAGCTTGCCGTCGGTGCGCTTCGGTAGCTGTTCCTGCACGTGACGATAGCCGGCGTTCGCCTCGTGGCGGGGCCCAAGGCCCGATTCGTGCCGGATCTGATAGGCTGACGCTTCGGTGCCGAATGCGATCGCGCAACTGATCGCAAGGCCGAAGCCCAGCAGGCGGCCTGTGTACCGTTCCAAGATCGTTTCCTCCTGTGCCCGTTATTTGTTGCCGGTTGACCGAGGCCACGGCGTGTCGAGCGTTGTCAGGAACGACCATAGCCGCCGCGAAAACGTCGATGCAAAGGGATTATCCCGGCGCCCGCCGCCGACCGCCCCTGGCTCGCACTGGAGTCGGCCTTATTCCCGGGACCGGCGTGCCGCTCGTCGTGTTTCGCGTTCGACCAGATCGAGCAGCGCCTCCGCCCAGGCCCGGTCGACACCGCGCGTGATGAAGACGATGCGTGTGCGGCGGTCGTCCGACGGCCAGCGGTCGAGCCAGCGCGGCTCGTGGAAGACGTGCTGGATGCCGTGGACCACCGCCGGCCGGTCGGGAGCCTCGGCAATGCCGACGATCCCCTTCACGCGCAGCAGGCGATCGCCGCAGGTCTCGGCGAGGGTCTGGAGGAAGAGCAGCAGGGCGACGGCGCCGATCGGTGCCGTTCGGACGATCGCGAAGCTGCCGATCCCGCCGTCGTGCAGCGGGGCGAGGTCGGCCGGTAGAGGCGGGTCGCCGGCTTGCCGGGCCGGCGCGCCCAGGATGGTGGCAGGGTCGACATCGCCGTTGCGGCACTCGCCGCGGCCTGCGACGGGATTGATCGCGCGCACGGCCGCGTGCAGGGCAGGGAGCCGCTCGGGTGCGGCGTCGCCCTTGGTCAGCAGCACATGGTCCGCAAGTGCCACCTGCCGCCGCGCCTCCGAGTGGCGGGCGAGTGCTTCCGCGCCGGTGGTCGCGTCGACCAGGGCGACCGTGCGGCCGACCGCGAACCGTTCGGCGACGGCGCGGTCCGCCATCAGCGCATGCAGGATGGGGGCGGGATCGGCGAGGCCGCTCGTCTCGATGACGACCCGCTCGAACGGCGGCACCGCGCCGCGGTCGCGCCGGTGGACGAGATCGACGAGGGTAAGCGTCAGGTCGCTGCGCAGCACGCAGCAGAGGCAGCCCCCGGACAGTTCGACGATCTGCTCGTCGCTGGTCTCGACCAGTTCGTGGTCGAGCGGCACCTCCCCGAACTCGTTCACGATGACGGCGGTCCGCGCGAATGCGGGCCGGCGCAGCAGCGCGCGGAGGAGGGTGGTCTTGCCGGCGCCCAGGAAGCCGGTGAGGACGGTGACCGGCAGGCGGCCCGTCACGGCCCGTCGCTCCCGCCCGGCACCACGATCATGCGCGCCGCCGGGCGGTCGGGCGCGAGGCGCAGGCGCAGGGCTCGCAGCAGGGTCAGGACCGACGCATGCGTCTCGGCGGCGCCGGGCCCGTCCGCTCCGGGCCCGTCCGCTCTGGGCCCGTCCGCTCTGGGCCCGTCCGCTCTGGGCCCGTCCGCCCCGGGCTCGCCGTCTCCCGGCCGTACCTCCCAGCCGTCGCCGGTCGGCCGCACCACGAGCCTCTCCGCTTCCGCGGCGACGGTCGCGGCGCCGTCGGGGGTCGCGGCCACCCGGCCGGCGACGCCCCAGACGGTCAGGCAGCCGCCGATGACCACGGCGAGAGCGGCGGCATCGTCCGGTTCGTCTGCTCTCGACATGGTTCCCTCGCGCAGAGCGGCAAGACTGGTTCCACCCGTGCCGGATAGCAACCCGCTGTGGCTAGCTTGTGGCTAGCTCGTGAAGTGTCCGGAGTTTGTAGCTCGTGATGTGTCCGGTTTTAGAACCGTTCCGAAGAGAGGGCGGGGATGGACCGGACAGATCACGAGCTACCCAAACCGGACACCTTAACCCTGGGCCTCGATCGTCCTGGAGATCCTCCCGCCGGCCTCGGGCGTGTGGAAGGTGGCTGCTGCGTTCGGTGTAGAAAATCATTCCTCGGTGCGCAGCAGGGATGCGGGAAAAAGAAAAATTATGCTTCCAGTGTCGTCCCTGATGGGATGCGCGTCTCGCGTCGCCGCGAACGGCGCCCTGTTCCTGGCCCGGGTCGGCGCTTTGCCTGGACCGGGGCGCGCGTTAGAAACGGAAGCGTCACTCGAAGCGAGGAGTTCCGATGAGCGATCCCGAAGGCGCGGCCGTCCTGCCGATGGCAGGGGTCCGCGTGCTCGACGTCGCGACCTTCATCGCGGCTCCGTTCGCGGCCTCCATTCTGGGTGAGTTCGGCGCGGAGGTGATCAAGATCGAGCAGCCGGGCGCAGGCGACCCCTGGCGCCGCTACGGGACGCCGTCGGCGCGGGACGACAGTTCGCTCGCCTGGCTGACGGAGGCGCGCAACAAGCGCTCCGCGACGCTCGACCTGCGCAGCCGGGAGGGCAAGGCGCTGTTCCTGCGGCTCGTGGAGCGGGCCGACGTGGTCTGCGAGAACTTCCGGCCGGGCACGATGGAGAAGTGGGGCCTCGGTTACGATCAACTCGCCGCGGTCAACCCCGGGATCGTCATGCTGCGGGTGTCCGGCTATGGGCAGACCGGACCCTATCGCGAGCGCCCCGGCTTCGCGCGCATCGCGCACGCCTTCGGCGGCCTCACCCATCTCGCCGGCATGCCGGACGGCCCGCCGGTGACGCCGGGCTCCACCTCGCTGGGCGACTACATGACCGGCATGTACGGCGCGGTCGGAGTCCTCATGGCGCTCAGGGCGCGCGAAACGACCGGGCGGGGGCAGGTGGTCGACATCGCTCTTTACGAGCCGGTCTTCCGCGTCCTCGACGAACTGGCGCCGGCCTATGCGGCGCGCGGCACCGTGCGCGGCCGGGAGGGCATGGGCACGGCGAACGCGTGCCCGCACGGCCATTTCCAGTGCGGCGACGGCCGCTGGGTCGCGATCGCCTGCACGAGCGACAAGATGTTCGGCCGTCTCGCCGCCGCGATGGGCGACCGCAGCCTGGCCACCGACGAGCGCTTCGGCCGGGTGCAGGAGAGGCTGCGGCGGCGGGACGAGGTCGACGGGCTGGTCGCCGACTGGGCCCGCTCCATGCCACGCGACCTGGTGATGGAGCGCTGCCTGGCGGCCGAGGTGCCGATCGGCCCGATCCACACGATCGACGAAATATTCAACGACCCGCATTTCGCCGCGCGGCAGAACCTGCTGCGCCTGTTCGATCCCGAGGTGGGCGAAGTGGCGATTCCCGGCGTCGTGCCGCGCCTGACCGAGACGCCGGGCCGGGTGGCGAGTCTCGGCCCGGCGCTCGGCGAAGGCAACGAGGCCGTCTTCCGCGACCTGCTCGGCCTCGGCGACGACGAGATCGCGGCGCTGCGCGACAAGGGCGTCATCTGAGGGGACGGTCCGCGCGTCGGTCTCCGTCAGGCCAGCGGCAGGCTGAGCGGGACGATCGCCTCGGCGCTGCGGCCGGCATAGTCGTGGTTCGGCGCGTCGCGGAGCATGCGCGCCTGCGCTTCGGCGAGGCGCCCGGCGGCGCCGGCGCGGTCGAGCGTCAGCACCTTGCGGTCCGCGACGACCTGCTCGCCACCCACATAGACGTCGCGTACGGCCCGTTCGGCCGCCGTGTAGACCAGGCTGCGCAGAGGGTCGCGCGCCGGCACCATTCCCGGATCGGCGAGATCGACCAGCACCAGATCGGCGCGGCAGCCCGGCTCCAGCCGACCGATATCGTTCCGGCCGAGCGCCCTGGCGCCGCCCACCGTCGCGGCGTGGAGCAGGTCCGCGGTGGACACCGTGTCGATGTCCTCCGCGGCGATCCGCGCCAGGACGGCCGCGGTGCGCATCTCCTCCAAAATGTTGTGCGGCGAGGTATCGGTGCCGAAGGACACCTTCCACTGGGCCGGCGTATCCGAGGTGACGTCGAAACGCCACAGATTGCCGCGCAGATCACCGGCATAGACATAGTCGATGTCGCCGTCGCTGTCCTCGTCCCAGGTCGTCACTTC
>JBKBLL010000126.1:0-10885 GCA_046296375.1 Alphaproteobacteria bacterium
GCGCACCGCTTCGGCCATGCGCGCGACCCCGGGCGCCGTCTCCGCGTCGAGTTCGGCCGCGATCAGCCCGCGCAGGGCCTCGGTCGCGGTTTCGCTCACGGTTTCGCCCACGATTTCGCTCGGGGCGTCGGCATCAGGTGCGGACGAATGCGACACGGCCCCCGTCCTGCAGGAGAAGTGGAACCCCGGGCAGCGGGTCGAACATCTCGCCGTCCAGCGTGTAGGCGCAGTCCATGGTGAGCGCGATCCTCTCCGCCCGCCGGCTGTCGTAGGTGCCGGCCGGCAGCCGCCGGGTTGCGCCGCCATACATCACGCAGGGCGCGCGCAGCAGCAGGCCGCGCGGCGGCCACGCCACGGAAGTGTAGCGCAGCCCGCCGGTACCGCCGCCCCAGAAGGGCCGCGAGCGCAGCACCAGCCGGTCCAGCGTCGTCACCAGCAGCAGGAAACGGTCGGCGGCCGTCTCGCCGCCGCCGTCGAGGGCGACGCCGATGCGGTCGCCCGCCAGCACGCCGCCGCCCTCCCCCCGGCGAAAGGGCAGCCGCGCCAGCAGGCCGGCGAGCGTGAGCGCCGACGCCACGCCCGAATCCACTTTCAGGGGATGGACGGCGCGGCGGCAATAGTCGATCGCCCGGCAGATCCCGGCGGTGCCGAAGAACATGCCGTACTGGACCGGCCCGCCGTCGCCGCGGTCGACGCCGACGACGTGCCGCTCGGTCGCAACCAGACCCTCGCCGCCCGCGGACATGGCGGCCAGGAGCCGCGCCAGGCCGCGTGCGCGACCGCCGCGCAGCCCGACGTCGGCGGCCGTCATGTTGGTCGTGCCGCCCGGCACGACCGCCAGCGCCGGCGGCTGCGGGAAAGGAGACCGCGGCCCGAGCAGGACGGTGAGCACCGCCTGGACGGTGCCGTCGCCGCCGTTGACAGCCAGGACGCCGACCTCGCGCCGGGCGAACTCCGCGAGCGCGTCCTCCAGCCCGCTCACCCCGTCGAGCACGATGTGTGCCAGATTCGGCGACGCATCCGCGATCCGGCCGATGTCGGCGAGGGAGCGCCGGTTGCGCCGGCTGCGACCGTTGCTGAGGAGCCCGATCCGCACGGCCGTCTTCATGGCGGTCACAGCGTCTCGTGGCGCAGTGCGATCGATGCCGCGATCGCCGCGAAGGCGAGGGTCGGCGCCCAGGCGGCGAGCGCCGGCGGCACCAGCCCCGCCTCGCCCAGCGCCACCACGATGCCGTCGAAGCTGAAGAAGACGAAGCCCAGCGCGATGCCCGCCGCGATCACCAGCGCCGCGCCGCCGCGCCGGTCGAACCCCTGCACCAGCGGCACGGACAGGAACACGATCAGGACCGTCGCGACCGGCATGGCGAGCTTCTTGTGCAGCCAGAAGGCGTAGAGATAGGGCGGGCTGCTGCCGGTGTCCGGCGCCCGCGCGAGGCGCAGCAACTCCTGGAAGGACAGTTCGCGGGGATAGACGGACAGCGAGCGCAGCAGTGCGCGGTCCGGCCCCCCCGCCCATTCGAGCCGTTCGTGCCGCTCCACCCCGGACGTACCCGGTCGCACCACGCGCACATCGGCCAGCAGCCAGCCGTCCGGTCCAGGCCGCGCCCGCGCCGCGTCGATCTGTTCGGCGAGCCGGCCCGCCTCGTTCCTGCGGAAGATCGTCACGTCGGTGAGACCGTCCGGGCCGGCGCTGCGGAAGCGCACCACGTCCCCACCCTGACGTGCCCAGGTGAGCCCGGCCTCGTCCCGCGTCGCCGCCGTTTTGTAGTCGCCCACGCCCCAGTCGCGCAGCGCCGCGACCGAGGAGGGCATGACCGCGCTGTCGATCCAGAACTGCGGGACGGCGATCAGCACCGCCACGGGCGCCAGCGCGGTCATCATCCGCAGCTGCGAGACGCCGAACGACTTGAGCGCGGTGAGTTCGCTCTGCCGCTGCATGCCGGACAGCGTCACCAGCGTCGCCAGCAGCACCGCGAACGGAATGGAGCGCGAGACGATCTCCGGCAGGCGCAGCACGGTGTAGCGCGCGACCGTCGCCAGCGGCGCTTCGCCGGCGTCGGCCACCACGCTGTCGCCCTGCGCCAGGAAGTCGAGCAGGCTCATCAGCGAGACGATGCCGAACAGCAGGAGCAGGAAGCGCGCCAGGAACAGGCGCGTGAAATAGCGGTCGATGACGCGCATCAGCCCGGCCGGCGGAACCGGGGCAGGCGGCCGGCGACCGCCGACAGCAGGCCCTCCATGCGCGCCGGCAGCGAGCCGAGCGGTTCGGACACGATCCGCAGCGCGGTGTGCAGGAAGAAGGCGAGGCTGCCGCCGGCGAAGATGAGGAAGGGCAGCCACAGGCCGAGCAGCGGCGACACGAACCCCTTCGACGCGAGCGACAGGCCGAACTGCAGCGCCTGCTCGTAGACGACGAGGGCGAGCACGCCGAGGCCGATCCCGTAGGTCTGGCCGCCGCGGCCGCCGCCGAGCCCCAGCGGCATGGCGAGGAAGGGCAGGAAGACGACCGACAGGATGTGGACGATGCGGCCCTGATATTCCGCGTCGATCTCCTCCACGCGCAGGCCCGGCGGCGGATCTGTGCGGGCGGCGCGCAGTTCCGGCAGGGTCAGTTCGCGCTCGTCCTTGCCGCGCGCCCGGAAGGCCCAGCCGTCGCCGCGGCCGATCGGCCAGCGATATTCGTCGAAGGTCAGCGTGCTGCGCGTCGCCCCCGACGGCGCGATCTCGGTGCGCACGCCGTTGCGCAGAAGCAGCATGATCTCGCCGGGCGTGCGTCCCGGCTGGAAGGAGCCTTCGTCGGCGGTCGTCGTATAGGAACTGCCGCCTTCGCCCCGCTCGTGCACGAAGATGCCCTCCAGCCGCAGGCCGTTGGCCGCCACCCGCTCGGCCATGAAGGTCAGGTCGTCGCTGTGGAAGAACTTTCCCGGCATGACCGACGCACCGATGGTGACGTGCGAGGCGTCGTGCGCGATGGCGCGGTAGGCGTAGCGGCCGTAGGGCTGGAGATGGCTGAAGGTGACGGCCGCGATCGCCGCGAGCACCAGCGCCAGCCCGATCACCGGCCGCAGCAGCCGCGTCAGGCCGAGCCCGGACGCCTGCAGGACGGCGAGCTCGCCGTTGCGGTTCATGTGGTTGAAGGTCAGCAGCACGCCGAAGAAGAACGCCGCCGGCAGCGCCATGCCGAGATAGTGCGGCACGAGGTTCAGCAGCATGCGCGCGACCAGGCTGATCCCGCCGTCCCAGTTCGCGACGATGCCCATCACGCGGATCATCCGCTCCAGCAGGAGCGCGAGCAGCGCGAGGCCGGTCATAGCGAACAGGTAGACGAGCACCCGTCGCAGGATGTAGCGGCTGATCGTGTTCGGCATGGCTCCATGCGCCGACGGGTCCGGCGGGCCACACGGGCCGGACCGCGCTCATCTGGTGAGCCCGGGCGGTTGAAAACACCCCTCAGGTTCCGTACATCACGCCAGTCTTATCGGAGCCCTCCGGTCGAGACCAGGGCAAACGCCCGCCGGGGCCGCGATCAGCGGGACGGCGAACGGACCTGCGGCGCGGGGCAACGCGGAGAAGCGCGTGATCATCGGCTACCGGCGCTGGCGGGAGCAGAGCTGGCTCTTGAATCGGATGACCCTGCGGGATCTGGTCAGGGCCTATTTCACCTATCCGGCCATCCAGATCTATATCGCCCTGTTCGTGGCGAGCGCCGTCGTCGCGGTCGCGACCGCCGAGGCGGTGCTGCCCCTGCTGGCGGCCGCGGTGGCGGCCTGTCTGCTCTATCCTCTCGTCTGGTACGCGCTCCACCGCTGGGTGCTGCACGGCAGCTGGCCCTACAAGACGCCCTACACGGCCGCCTTGTGGAAACGGGTGCATTTCGACCACCACCAGCACCCCAACGACCTGGCGGTGCTGTTCGGCGGGCTGCACACGACGCTACCGACCATCGTGCTGGCGACGGTGCCGGTCGGGCTCCTGATCGGCGGGCTACCCGGAGCCGCGGCCGCGCTGGCGGGCGGGCTCGCCATGACCTGCTTCTACGAGTTCTGCCACTGCATCCAGCATCTGGCCTACACGCCGAAATGGGCGTTCCTGCGCCGCATCAAGCGGCTCCATCTGGCGCACCATTTCCACAACGAGAACGGCAATTACGGCATCACCAACTATGCGTGGGACCGGCTGCTCTCCACCTACTACGAGAAGCCCGCCCAGGTGCCGCGCAGCCCGACGGTGCGCAATCTGGGATACCAGGGCGAGGCGGCCGAGCGCTATCCATGGGTCGCGGAGTTGACCGAGGCTCAGCGCCGGACCGAGACGCGCGACCGCGGCGACCTGGCCGAGGATGCGGGACGCGGCTGACCACCGGCCGGAGGCGGAGCCGCGCTCGGGAGCCCGCCCGGCCGGATCGACCGCCGGATCGACCGTGCAATCGCGCGCGGGTGTCGCCGTTGAGGCGGTCCGCGGGCGCGACGGGCTCCGTCGGTTCATCGCCGTGCCGCACACGGTCTATCGCGACGACCCCAACTGGGTGGCGCCGCTGCGCTTCGAACGGCGCCAGCATCTCGACCGTGCGCGCAATCCCTATTTCCAGCACGCCGAGGCCGAACTCTTCGTCGCCGTCCGCGACGGCCGCCCCGTCGGCCGGATCAGCGCCCAGGTCGACCGCCTGGACCAGGAGCGGCGCGGCGCCGATCTCGGTCAGTTCGGCTTCCTGGAGGCCGACGACGACCCCGCCGTATTCGCCGCCCTCTTCGCGGCCGCGGAGGGCTGGCTGCGGACGCGGGCGGTGCGGCGGGTCCGGGGTCCCTTCAGCTTCTCGATCAACGACGAGTGCGGCCTGCTCGTCGAGGGCGGAACCGTCCCGCCCGCCTTCCTCACCGGCCATGCACGCCCCTGGTATCCGCGGCATGTCGAGGCGTGCGGATATGCGAAGGCGAAGGACACGATCGGCTACCGGTTCACCGTCGGCGCGCGGCCGTTGCCGGAATCGGCCCGCCGGCTGGTGGATCGCGTCGCCGGGCAGGCGAACGTCGTCGTCCGTCCGCTGCGCATGAAGGCGTTCGGCGACGAACTGCGGACGATCATCGACATCTTCAACGACGCCTGGTCGGACAATTGGGGGTTCGTCCCCTTCACCCAGGCCGAGATGGACCGGACCGCCGCCGACCTGCGCCTGCTGCTGCGGCCCGAGTTCGGCCAGATCGTCGAACTGGACGGCGAGCCGGTCGCCTTCGGCATCCTCCTGCCGAACCTGAACGAGGCGATCGCCGACCTGGACGGCGCGCTGCTGCCCTTCGGCTGGGCGAAGCTCGCCTGGCGCCTGTTCGGGGGGCGCATCCGCTCCGGCCGGCTGCCGCTGATGGGCGTGCGCCGCCGGCTGCACGGCAGTCCGATGGGGGCCGCGCTCGCCTTCGCCGTCATCGACCGGATCTGGGCGGCGGCCGCCGCCCGCGGCCTGCGCGAGGCGGAACTCTCCTGGATCCTGGAGGACAATCTGCCGATGCGCCGCATGATCGAGTCCGCCGGCGGCAAGGCCTATAAGACCTGGCGCATCTACGAGAAGGCGCTTTGACCGCCCCGGCACCGTTCACCGCCCTGGTTCTGGCCGGCCGGCGCACGGCCGACGATCCCGTCGCACGGGCATGCGGCGTCAGCCACAAGGTCATGGCCCGGGTCGCCGGCCGCCCGATGCTGGCCCGCGTCCTCGACGCCCTGGCTGCCTCCCGGGCGGTAGGCCGCGTCCTGGTCTGCACGGACGACGCGGTTGCCCTGGCGCCTTTCCTGCCGCCCGGGGTCGAGACGGTCGCGGCCGCGGCGAGCCCGGCACGCAGCATCCTCGCCGCGGCCGACACCCTGAGCGAACCCTGGCCGCTGCTCGTCACCACTGCCGACCATCCCCTGCTGACCGCCGAGATGGTCGATCACTTCTGCGGCGGCACGCGGGCCGCCGACGCCGACGTGACGGCGGGCCTCGCACCCGCGCGCGTCATTCGCGCGGCCTATCCCGACACGCGGCGGACCTATCTGCGCTTTCGCGACGACGGCTACTCGGGCTGCAACCTGTTCGCCGTGACCCGCCCGGCCGGCCTCGCCGCGATCCGCTTCTGGATCCGCGTCGAGCGGGAACGCAAGCGGCCCTGGCGACTGGTCCGCGCGTTCGGCCCCGTGACCCTGGCCCTGTTCCTGACGCGCCGCCTGACGCTGGAAGCGGCGATGCGCCGCGCCTCGCGCGTCGTCGGCGCGCGGGCTGCCGCCATCGTCATGCCCTTCGCGGAAGCCTCGATGGACGTCGACAAGCCGGACGATCTCGCCATCGCCGAGACCGTGCTCGCGGCACGCGCCGACGTCCCGCCCGCACCCTGACGGCGCAGTTCCGGTCGCCGCACCCCGGCGCCCGCGGGAAAATCGGGCCGGAGCCCGCCGCAGGGATGGCATCGGGCGCCGTCGACCCCATATCGCGCCGCGGTGGGGCGATCTCTCGACGCTGCGAGGACCGATGACGGGTCGAAGCATTCAGGGAGCCTTTCGGGCCGCCACCGTGGCCCTCGGAGCCGCCGGCGTTCTGGCCGGCGCAGCCGGTTCCGCCGCCGCTTCCGGCGTGCTGGCGCTGACCTACGACGCGACGATGGTCGGCCTGCCGCTGGCAGCGGTGACCGCGACGGTGCGGCCCGGCGACACCTACCACCTGACCGGCGCGCTCGAGACGCGCGGCATCGTCGGCCTGTTCAGCCGCTGGCGGCACGAGGCGGCGTCGATCGGTCATGTGGCACCGGACGGATCCGGGATCGCCGGCGTCCGGCACCGCGGGGACGGCGTATCGGGCGGCGAGCAGCGCTTCATCCAACTGCTGTTCGACCCGACGCAGACGATCGTCGAAGCGGCAAAGCCCGATCCCGACGCCCGGTCCCGGTCGCGCCGCGTGCCGCCCGACCTGCGCCACGGCACGCTCGACCCGCTCAGCACCTTCTACGCCCTCGCCCTGCAGCTGGAGAACGGCACGGGCTGCGTCGGGACGATGCGGGTCTTCGACGGACGGCACCGCTACGACCTGATCCTGTCGGACGGGCCCGACGCGCTCTCCTGCCGCTTCGCCTATCGGCCGCTGGCCGGCTTCAAGCGCGACAGCAACCCGACCGTGGACGCCAGCGACCGGTCCCCCGGCATCATCCGCTATGCGCGGGTGGCCGAGGGCTTCCCGCCCGTGCCGGAACGGCTCGAGGTCCCGACACGGTTCGGCGGCGTCGTGGTAGCCCTCAGCGACTGGCGGGTCGAGACCCGCGCCGCCGACGCCTCACGCTAGCTCGGACGCGACCAGACGGACCGCCTCGGCCGTGGCGCCGGTCAGCAGCATGGTGCCCACCTCGCCGCGGCGCCCGGCGGCCTTCCAGGCCTGCAGCCGGTCCCTGATCCGCGCCGGCGGGCCGACCAGGGCGATCTCGTCGACCAGGGCGTCGGGAACGGCCGCCACGGCCTCCGGCCGGCGGCCGCCCAGGAACAGGTCCTGGATCGACTTCGCCGCGTCGCCATAGCCGAGGCGCGTCGCATAGTCGTTGTAGAAGTTCTTACCGCGCGCGCCCATGCCGCCGATATAGAGCGCCAGGTTCTGCTTGATCGCCTCGCGGCACTTGGCGACGTCCTCGCCGACCCGGATCGGCACGAACGGCGCCACGTCGAAGGCCTTGCCGGGCGCCGCCTTGGCGAAGCCGGCGTCGAGATGCTCCCCGACCACCCCGTACTTTTCCGGGCTCATGAAGATCGGGAACACGCCGTCGGCCACCTCGGCCGCGGTGCGCAGGCCGGCCGGGGTGATCGAGGCGGTGTAGATCGGCATGGACGGATCGCCCTGGCCGATGCTCTTCAAGGGCTTGCCGAGGCCGGTGGCACCGGGACCGCGATAGGGAACCTGGTACATCTCGCCGTCGAACTCCAGCGGCGCCTCGCGCCTCAGGATCGTTCGCACGATCTCGATATACTCGCGCGTCCGCGCCATCGGCTTGCCGAACGGCACGCCGTGCCAGCCCTCCACCACCTGGGGGCCGGACGGACCGACCCCCAGGCGGAAGCGGTTGCCGGACAGCATCTGCAGCGTCATCGCCGTCATCGCGGCGCAGGCCGGCGTGCGCGCCGGCATCTGCATGATCGCGGTGCCGACATGGATGCGGCTGGTCCGCGACAGGATCCAGGCCGCCGGGGTGACGGCGTCGGTACCGTAGGCTTCCGACGTCCAGATCGAATCGAGGCTGCTGTCCTCGGCGGCGCGCACCAGATCCATGTCCAGCGTACCGGCCGTGCTGTAGCCGATGACGATTCCGAGACGCATGCGCCGACCTCCTTACAGCATGACTTCGATGAGGTAGGGACCGTCGGAACGCAGGCCGGCCTGGAACTGCCGGGCGAGTTCCTCGGCACTGGTGGCGCGCCCCGCTTCGACGCCCATCGAGCGCGCCATGGCGACCCAGTCGAGGTCGGGCCGGCCGATCTCAAGCATGTCCATCGCCTTGCGGCCGGGATTGCCGGCGCCCACGTTGGCGAGTTCGCCCTTGAGGATCTGATAGGTCCGGTTGGCGAAGACGAGCACCGTCACGTCCAGCTGCTCGCGCGCCATGGTCCAGAGCGACTGCACCGTGTACATGCCGCTGCCGTCGCCCTCCAGGCAGATCACCTTGCGGTCGGGGCAGGCCACCGCGCAGCCGGTGGCCAGCGGCAGGCCGAGACCGATGGAGCCGCCCATGTTCTGCAGCCAGTCATGCGGCGGCGCGCCGGCGGTCAGCGGGTAGAAGCCGCGGCCGGTGGTGACCGACTCGTCGCAGACGATGGCGTTCTCGGGCAGCATCGCGCCCAGGAGCGCCGCGATGCTGTCGGGGTTGAGCGCACCGGTCGGCATGCCGGGGCGCGACGCCTCCTGCAGCTTGGGCTGGCTCGCCTTGGCGCCGAGCGCGTCGCAGAGGCGCTCCAGCGCGTCGAGCATGTCCTGCTCCAGCGTCGCCAGCGGCAGGACGTGGCAGTCGGCCGGCGCCAGCAGGCTCGGCTTGTCCGGATAGGCGAAGAAGGCGACCGGGTTCTTGGCGCCGACCAGGACCAGCTTGCTCACGTCCTTCAGCACGCCCAGCGCCTGGTCGACCGGATAGGGAATGCGGTTGACCGCGAAGCGGCCCGCACCGCGCTGCAGGCGCGCGTTCGACCCCTGCGCCATGACCCGGCAACCGGTCTTGGCGGCGATCCGGCCGGCGAGTTCGAGGCCGCGCTCGCGCACGGCGCGGCCGCTCAACAGCAGCATGCCGTTGGCCCCGGGGGGGGGGGGGGGCGGCCCCGCGGCCGCCCCCCCGCGGCCCGCACCGCATCCTCGCCCACCGTCGGCAGCGTCGGCACGGCCGGCGCGCGCACCGTGCCGTCGGCCTCGTTCCAGGCCGTGTTCGCCGGCAGGATCAGCGTCGCGATCTGGCCTGCGCCCGACATCGAGGCGGTGATCGCCTCGGCGCCGTCGCGCGCCACCGCCCGTGCGTCGGGCGACGTGCGGACCCAGTGCGAGACCGGCCGCGCCAACCCTTCGATGTCCGCGGTCAGCGGCGCGTCGTACTTGATGTGATAGGTCGCATGCTCGCCGACGACATTGACGATCGGCGAGTTCGCCTTCTTGGCGTTGTGCAGGTTGGCCGAGGCGTTGGCGAGGCCGGGGCCGAGATGCAGCAGGGTGCAGGCCGGCTTGTCCAGCATGCGGGCATAGCCGTCGGCCGCCCCCGTGACGACGCCCTCGAACAGGCCGAGGATGCACCGCATGCCGTCCACCTTGTCGAGGGCGGCGACGAAATGCATCTCCGACGTGCCGGGATTGGTGAAACAGACGTCCACCTCGTTCTCGACCAGCGTCCTGACCAGACTCTCAGCACCGTTCATCGCTCGCTCCTCCGACTCGCTTCGCACAGGTGATAGCGCGGAACGGCGGTCGCGCGAAACCGGCAACCGGCGGCGGGGCAAACCCGGCTTTACCCGCGCTTAAGCGTCGGCGGGTATCAACGATGGCATGCCGCGCCATCGCCACACGCTTTTCGCCATTCTCTGCCTGCCGCTCGCCGTGGGGGGCTGCGTCGCGAACGCGGTGCCCGCGGGCGACGGGGTCGCCTACCGCCTGGTGACGCGGGTCGACCATGTTCCGGCCGATCCGGGTGCCGCCGCGGGGCGCAGGCTCGCGCTGGCGCCCGACGGGCGGATGAAGTGGGTCGCCGCCCCCACCGGCTGGGCCGCCCTCGGCGGCGGCTGGTCTGTGCCGCCGCAGGCGCGCCGCACGCCGCGCGGCCGCGGCGCCGCCCCCGCCGTGTACGAGGCGGTCGAGGCCGAGGACGGCTTCGTGCTGCCCGTCTCCGGGGCGATCCTGACCTCGACCTTCGGCATGCGCGAGCACCCGATCCTCGGCGGCAACCGCCTCCATGCCGGGATCGACCTGGCCGCACCCACCGGCACGCCGGTGCGCGCCGCCGTCGCCGGCACGGTGCAGACGGCCGCCTGGAACGGCGGCTACGGCAACTATGTGCGGATCGCGCATGGCGGCGTCGACACCGCCTATGCGCATCTCAACGGCTTCGCGCCGGGGATCGCGGCCGGCACCGCCGTCGCCGCCGGCGACGTGATCGGCTATGTCGGCTCGACCGGCCGGTCGACGGGGCCGCCCCAGCCTTTCGCGGTCCTGGTCGGCGAGGACGCGATCGACCCCATGTCGAACATGCCCGCCAGGGTCCAGGTGGCGCTGGGCGCCCAGCCGCGCACCGACCTCGCGCGCGGCGGTCCCTGAGGCGCCGCGGCGACCCCCGGTAGCTCAGCCCAGCACCTCCCGGTTGATCACGTTGTCCGGGTTCAGGCGGCCGTCGAAGCAGTCGACGATGTTCTGCGCGGC
>JBKBLL010000127.1:0-10884 GCA_046296375.1 Alphaproteobacteria bacterium
CGCGGCCGGCCCGCGCTTCCTGCGCCTGTCCGCCGGCGGCGTAGCGCACGCCGACGCAGCGCCGGCCCTCGAACAGCAGCGCCTCGGCGAGGGCGCCGGTCGCGATGCGCAGGTTGGGTCGCCGGCGCGCCGGGTCGAGATAGCAGCGCGCCGTGCTCATGCGGCGCCGGCCGGCGATGCTGGCCTGGCTCATGGCGATGCCGTCCTGCACGGCGCCGTTGTAGTCGGGGTTGTGAGGGATGCCGACCTGGGCGGCCGCGGCGATCAGCGTCGTGTAGAGGGGATCGCGCGGCGTCGGGTCGGTGACGCGCAGCGGCCCGTCGCGGCCGCGGAAGGCGTCGTCGCCGCCGCCCTCGTAGCGCTCCATCTTCCTGAAGAAGGGCAGGACCTCGGCATAGCTCCAGCCGCGATTGCCCATCTGCGCCCAGCCGTCGAAGTCCTGCGCCTGGCCGCGCACGAAGGCCATGCCGTTGATCGCACTCGACCCGCCCAGGATGCGCCCGCGTGGGACGGCGAGGCGCCGGCCGCCGGTGGCGGGTTCCGGTTCGCCGGCGTAGAGCCAGTTCACCGCCGGATTGGCGACGAGCTTGGCGTAGCCGATCGGGATGTGCGACCACGGGTGGCCGGCGGGGCCCGCTTCCAGCAGCAGGACGCGCACGCGCGGGTCTTCGGAGAGCCGTGCGGCCACCACCGCACCGGCGGAGCCGGCGCCCACGACGATATAGTCGTACGTCTCCATCCCGACCGTCCCCCCGGATGAGCCTGCGGGCGCCGCCGCGCGTTTCGCATCCCGGGCGCTCCCCCGGCCCCGCGGTGCGATCAAGGCATGCGGGCGTGGAGGGCGCAAGACGACGGCCGGATACCGGGCAAACGACCCGAGCCCCAAAGACCCGCCTTCCGGCCGTAGCGGAGCGGAGCGCCGTGACCCAGAGCCGCAGCGCCCGCCCTGGATCCCGGCGCTCCGGGGCTGCGCCCCTGCGGCCGGGAGGGTGACGGGGGTGGCTGGCGCCGAGGCGTGGTGTGTCGCCGCGGCCCGGGGCGAGCCGCCGCCCCGGCGCTACTCGTAGGTGACGTGCCGGCGGCCCTGGCGGACGGTGAAGGCGGGCGCGGGCCGTTCCGGGTCGTGGAGCGCGTCTTCGGCGAGGCGCGCCTCGATCTCGGCGAGCACGAGTTCGGTGATAGGCCTGATCTTCAGCTTGCGTGCGTCGGGCAGCGAAAACCAGCGCACCTTCAGCAGTTCGCCCGAATCGCCCATCTCGCCGCTGATCGCCTCGGCGTCGACGACGAAGAAGCGGGCATTGAAACGCCGCGGCCGGCCGGTCGGTGTGACGGCGCGCGCGACGTAGGTGAGGCCGCCCAGCGCCGGCGCCATGCCGGTGGCGAGGAAGCCCTCCCAGCCCTTGGGGGTGCGCTTCGGCCGCGTCGCGCCCTCCAGCGGTCCGCCCACCACCAAGCCTGTCTCCTCGAAGGTCTCGCGTACCGCGGCGGCGGCCAGCGCCAGCGCGCGCCGCGGCGTAGCACTCCGCGTCAGGCGCGCGAGGACCTCCGCACGCAGCGGCGTCGCCGGCTGTACGAAGGCGTCCGAGCGGTCGACCCGGCCGCCGGGGAAGACGAAGTTCTCGGGGACGAAGACGTGCTGCGCGCTGCGCTCGCCCATCAGGACCTCGCCGCCGTTGCGGCCCCTGCGCACGATGATCAGCGTCGATGCGTCGCGCGGTCTCAGGACATCGCGGGAGCGTTCTGCGGCGTCGGGCATGGCGTCGTCCCTGTTCGCCGTGCGGCGGAGGGACGGCGCGGCGTGACGTTCGGGGGAAGTGGGGTGTCCAGACGGATTTGAACCGACGGCCTCCGGGACCACAACCCGGCGCTCTAACCAACTGAGCTATGGACACCATCGCTGGAAGCGGCGCACTACGTGCCACCGGGGCGCCGCTTCGTCAAGCAGCCCTTTGCGGCGACCGGCGCGTTCCGGCATATAGGGCGCGAAAAACGAACCCGGAGATGCCCCATGGCCGACCTTCGCCTCGCCGAAAATCTCAGCCGCCTCGGAACGGAGACCGCCTTCGAGGTGCTCGCCCGGGCCGCGGCGCTGGCGGCCGAGGGGAGAGACATCATCAACCTCGGCATCGGCCAGCCGGATTTCAAAACGCCGGAACACATCGTCGAGGCCGCCTGCAAGGCGCTGCGCGACGGTCATCACGGCTACACGCCCGCCAACGGGATTCCCGCGCTGCGCGAGGCGGTCGCGGCCGACATCCGACGATATCGGGGGGTGGAGGTCGACCCGGCCGACGTCCTCATCGTGCCGGGCGGCAAGGTGACGATGTTCTTCGCCATCCTGATGTTCGGCGAGCCGGGCGCGGAGATCATCTATCCCAATCCCGGTTTCCCGATCTACGAGTCCGTGATTCGTTATTCGGGCGCGAAGGGCGTGCCGATGCGGCTCGGCGAGGAGAACGGCTTCGCCTTCACCGCGGACGAGGTGCTGGCCCAAATCACGCCGGCGACCCGGCTGCTCATCGTCAACAGCCCGGCCAACCCGACGGGCGGCGTGACGCCCAAGGCGGAGATCGACAGGCTGGTCGCCGGCCTGGAGCGCCACCCGCAGGTCGCGGTGATGAGCGACGAGATCTACGGCCGCATGACCTATGGCGGGCGCGAGCATGTCAGCCTGCTGCATTACGAGTCGATCCGCGACCGGCTGATCCTGCTCGACGGCTGGAGCAAGACCTATGCGATGACCGGCTGGCGCCTGGGCTACGGCGTCTGGCCGAAGAGCATCGTCCGCCAGGCCGAGCGGCTCGCCGTAAACTGCCATTCCTGCGTCAGTACCGCGGCGCAGTTCGCGGGGATCGCCGCTCTGACCGGTCCGCAGGACGCCGTCGACCGCATGGTGGCGGCCTTCGACGAGCGGCGCCGCCTGATCGTCCCGGCACTGAACCAGCTGCCCGGTGTCCGCTGCGCCGATCCGGGCGGTGCCTTCTACGCCTTCCCCAACATCGAGGGGACGGGCAAGAGCGCGCGCGATCTGCAGAAGAGGATGCTGGAGGAAGCGGGCGTGGCCACCGTCGCGGGTACCAGTTTCGGTGCCAACGGCGAGGGCTTCATCCGCTTCTCCTACGCGGCATCGGCCGATCAGATCCGCGAGGCGATCCGGCGCATCGGGGAGGTTCTGTGAGTGTCGCCCGATGGTGTGCCGAAAAATGTGCAATTGAACAAAAAACAGGCGTAGCCTGAGGCGGAATCTGCCGCATCCCGCGGCAGATTGCGGCCGCCGGCATCCATGGGGTTGGCACGGGGCGTGCTTCACGCATATCGGGTGGAGCGCACCGCGTCCTCCATTCAGGGATCAACGGGCAGTCATGAAAAAGATCGAAGCGATCATCAAGCCGTTCAAACTCGACGACGTCAAAGACGCTCTGCACGAAGTCGGCATCAAGGGCCTGACGGTGACCGAAGCCAAGGGCTTCGGCCGCCAGAAGGGGCACACCGAGCTTTATCGGGGGGCGGAGTACGTCGTCGACTTCCTGCCGAAGGTGAAGATCGAGGTGGTGATGGAGGACGGCATGGTCGAGCGCGCGATCGAAGCGATCATGCAGGCCGCCCGCACCGGCCGCATCGGCGACGGCAAGATCTTCGTCTCCACGGTCGACGACGTGATCCGTATCCGGACGGGCGAGACCGGCAGCGACGCCGTCTGACGCCGCCCGAACAAGCACATACGCAAATTTACCCGCAGAGGAGCGAGGGGATGTCACTGAAGTTCAAGACGCCCGCGGACGTCATGAAGTATCTCAAAGACAACGACGTGAAGCACGTGGACTTCCGCTTCACCGATCCGCGCGGCAAGTGGCAGCACACGACGCAGTGGCACGAGACCATCGACGAGGATCTCCTGACCGACGGCCTGATGTTCGACGGCTCGTCGATCGCCGGCTGGAAGGCGATCAACGAGTCCGACATGATCCTGTCGCCCGACGTCTCCACCGCAGTGATGGATCCGTTCTGCGCGGATCCGACCATGATCATCTTCTGCGACATCACCGAGCCGTCGACCGGCCAGTTCTACAGCCGCGACCCGCGCTCCACGGCCAAGAAGGCCGAGGCCTGGGTAAAGGCGTCCGGCGTCGGCGACACCGTCTTTTTCGGCCCCGAGGCGGAGTTCTTCGTCTTCGACGATGTCCGCTTCAAGGTCGAGATGAACCACGCCTTCTACGAGATCGATTCGGCTGAAGGCCCCTACGTCACCGGCAAGTCGTTCGAAACCGGCAACTACGCGCACCGACCCACGATCAAGGGCGGCTATTTCCCCGTGCCGCCGGTCGATTCCGCTCAGGACATGCGCGCCGAGATGGTGCAGGTGCTGGCGCAGATGGGGCTATCCATGGAGAAGCATCACCATGAGGTGGCGCCCTCCCAGCACGAGCTCGGTGTGAAATTCAACACGCTGCTCGGCGCGGCCGACTGGATGCAGATTTACAAGTACGGCATCCACATGGTGGCGCATCAGTACGGCAAGACGGCAACCTTCATGCCGAAGCCGGTCTTCGGCGACAACGGCTCGGGCATGCACTGCCATCAGTCGATCTGGAAGGACGGCAAGCCGCTGTTCGCCGGCACCGGCTATGCGGACCTGTCGGAGATGGCGCTCTTCTACATCGGCGGCATCATCAAGCACGCCCGGGCGCTGAACGCCTTCACCAACCCGACGACCAACAGCTACAAGCGCCTGGTCCCGGGCTACGAGGCGCCGGTTCTGCTGGCCTATTCCAGCCGCAACCGCTCCGCCTCCTGCCGCATTCCCTACGTCGCGAGCCCGAAGGGCAAGCGTGTCGAGGTCCGCTTCCCGGACCCGGCGGCGAACCCCTATCTCGCCTATTCGGCCATGCTGATGGCCGGCCTCGACGGCATCGAGAACAAGATCCATCCGGGCGACCCGATGGACAAGAACCTCTACGACCTGCCGCCGGAGGAACTGAAGGACATCCCGACGGTCTGCGGCTCGCTGCGCCAGGCGCTCGACGCGCTCGAGGCGGACCACGAGTTCCTGCTGAAGGGCGACGTGTTCGGCAAGGACCTGATCGAAGGCTATATCGATCTGAAGCGCGAGGAGGTGCTCGCCTACGAGACCTCGCCGCACCCGATCGAGTACAAGATGTACTACTCGGTCTGATCCATAGACCGCGGCGGAGCGGCCTCGGCGGTCGCTCCTCGTCGCTTCGGACGGCAGGGCGCTTCGGCAACGGAGCGCCCCTGCCGCGTTCCGGAAGCCCGGTTCGGAGCGGGCCGTCGATTGCGGCTGCGGCGGGCTTCCGCTATCACCGCCTGGGGCGGCCGTCCGGAGAGCAGGGTCTCAACGCCTAATCATGGTTGCCTCGCAGTCCTGCGCCGATCTCTCTCCATCCGTCCGCTTCGTGGCGGCGAGCCTCGGATATGCCGCCGGCGGCCCCTTGGACGCGGTCCGCGCCGCGGCGGGCACGGTCGGCGGGAGCTGGGAGGCGGTCGCGGCCGCCGCGGCCCGTCACCGCACCGAGACGGCGGTCGCATACGCCCTCCGCGCGATCGGCTGGGCGGGCGTGCCATCGGCCGTGCGCGCGGGCCTGACGGCCCACGAACGCGCCGCTTCGCTGCGTGCCCTGACGCAGACCGGCGAAACCGGACGGATCGGTGGGGCGCTGTCGGACGCCGGGATTCCGTTCTTCACGCTGAAGGGCCCACCCCTGGGCCTGCTGCTGTTCGACAGCCTGACGATGCGCCAGTCGAAAGACATCGACCTGCTTGTCGACCCGGACCGAATCGTCGAGACAGTCGCGATCCTGCGGTCGCTGGGATACGACCTGGCCGACGAGGAACGCAGGTTGAGCCCGCGCCAGCAGAGGGTCTATCGCAGGATCGAGCGCCACAGCACCTTTCACGGGCGAGGCGGCCAGCCGGCGGTCGAGTGCCACTGGCAGCTCAACGCCGACGCCCTGTTTCCCTTCAGCGCGGCCGATGGGTGGGCCGATCGTCTGGAGGTGAGGATCGCCGGCCGATCCGTCCCGGTCCTGCCGCCGGAAATCCTGCTCGTCTATCTCGCCTGCCACGGCGGCGGCCATGCCTGGTTCCGGCTGAAGTGGCTGATGGACATCGCGGCGATCCTGCGGCGCTGGGATGGAGCGGCCATCCGCGCCGGCTGGAGACTGGCCGAGCGGCATGGGCTGCTCGGCGTGCTCGGCTCGTCCTTCGTTCTGGCGCGAGATCTGATGGCGGCGCCCGTGCCCGACGATCTTCTCCGGCATGCCGCCGCTGATCCCACGGCGGACAGGCTGACGCGTCTCGCCCGCCGGGCGATGGCGGAGGACGACATGCGCCGCCTGTCGACGATCTTCTGGCGCAGCGCCTTCTTCATGCATGCGGGCTGGCGGTATCGCCTGCGTCATGCCGCGCGTTCCCTCTACGCGCCGAGCGACTGGGCGCGCTATCCGTTGCCGGACGCCCTGTTCCCCCTCTACTTCCTGATGCGGCCGTTCACCTGGCTGGGGCGCAGCCGGCCCTGAGCGCCGCCGCGACGCGGTTTGACATGTGCGCCGCCGCGGCGATGATCGGGGCAGATGCAGCGCAGACGGAAGGACCTGCATGACCGCATCGAGCGACGGCGCCGCATCCTGGAAGACCGGCTGGCGGTCCTTCTACTACGGGGGCGCGCCCGAGGCCGCCGATCCGGTGCTGCTGCCCGGGAAGGTGGCGCTGCTGGTGATCGACGTGCAGAACGTCTATTTCGAGCATCCCGACCCGGCCGGCATGGCCCCCGCCGAGCGCGCCCGGCACGAGGCGTGGGAGCCGTTCCGGCGGCGGATGCGCGAGACGGTGATCCCGACGATCGCACGGCTGGCCGCGCGCTTCCGCGCCGACGGCAACCCGGTGATGTTCGCCCGCATCGCCGCGCTGCTCCCCGACGGCGCGGACCGCTCACTCAGTCAGAAGAAGCCGGGCTGGAACAATATCCTGCTGCCGCGCGACGGCCTCTCGTCGCAGATCGTGCCGGAGCTGGCCCCGCGGCCGGATGAGATCGTCGTGACCAAGACGACGGATTCGGCCCTGACCGGCACCAATCTCCGACTCCTGCTGACCAATATCGGCATCACCCACGTCGTGGCCTGCGGCATCTTCACCGACCAGTGCGTGTCCTCCACAGTGCGCAGTCTGGCCGACGAGAGCTTCGACGTGATCGTGGTCGAGGACGGGTGCGCGGCGGGCACGATGGAACTGCACCTGCAGGAACTGGCGATCATCAACCGGATCTATTGCGAGGTGATGCGGGCCGAGGACCTGATCGGATACCTGCCGCGCAACGCCTGACGACCGGACTTTCCATCCACAAGATGCTGTGGGCAAGTCGCCTGCCGACCGCGATCGGTGGGGGCGGCGGCTTTGCCCTGAGGGCGGTGGCATGCGATCCTGCCGGCCCGATCCGATGCGCCGGCGGCCCGACCCGATGCCCCATGCCGAGTTCGTCCATCTCAGGCTCCACACGGCCTACTCCCTGTCGCAGGGCGCCGTGCGCATTCCGGAACTGGTCGGTCTGTGCCGCAAGCACGCCATGCCGGCCGTCGGCATCAGCGACACGGGCAACCTTTTCGGCGCGCTGGAGTTCGCCCTCGCGGCGGCCAAGGCGGGCGTGCAGCCGATCGTCGGCAGCATTCTGGGCCTGCGCCGGTCCGCCCAGGCGGGCCGCAGCGGCCAGATGCAGCAGCCCGATCCGGACGAACTCCTGCTGATCGCGCAGAACGAACGCGGCTACCGCAACCTGATGGCCCTGGTCAGCCGCGCCTTTCTGGAGACGAAGGGGGGCGAGGCGCCGCAGATCGACTGGAATGCCCTGGATGGGGCGACGGATGGGCTCATCGCGCTGACGGCCGGCCCGGGCGGCACCGTGGGCCGTCTGCTTCTCGATCATCAGGCCGCGGCCGCCGAGGAAGCGCTGCTTCGCCTCGCCGGCCTGTTCCCCGGGCGGCTCTATGTGGAGATCCTGCGTCACGGGATGCCGGCGGAGGATGCGATCGAGGGGACGCTCGTCGAGTTCGCCTATCGCCACGGCCTGCCGCTCGTCGCCACCAACGACGTGCATTTCGCCGACGCGGGCATGTTCGAGGCGCACGACGCGCTGATGTGCATCGCCCAGGGCAGCCGGCTGGACGAGGAGAACCGCCCGCGGCTGACGGCCGACCACCGCTTCAAGTCGGCGGCCGAGATGCGCACCCTGTTCGCGGATCTGCCCGAGGCGGTGGAGAACACGCTCGTCATCGCCCGGCGCTGCGCCTTCATGCCGAAGCCGCACAAGCCGATACTGCCGAACTTCCAGACCGCCGGGGGGCGCAGCGAGGCGCAGGAACTGTTCGCCCAGGCGAGCGCCGGCCTGGAGGCGCGGCTCGACGCGCACGTCTTCACCCCCGCGATGACCGAAGAGGAGCGGGCGGCCGCTGGGAAGCCCTATCGCGAGCGCCTGGCTTACGAGGCCGGGGTCATCGAGACGATGGGCTTTCCCGGCTACTTCCTGATCGTTTCCGACTTCATCAAGTGGGCGAAGGAGCGGGGCATCCCGGTGGGGCCGGGCCGCGGCTCCGGCGCCGGCTCGGTCGTCGCATGGGCGCTCACCATCACGGATCTCGACCCGCTGCGCTTCGGCCTCCTGTTCGAGCGCTTCCTCAATCCCGAGCGCGTGTCGATGCCGGACTTCGACATCGACTTCTGCCAGGACCGGCGCGACGAGGTCATCCGCTACGTCCAGGACAAGTACGGGCACGACAAGGTCGCGCAGATCATCACCTTCGGAAAGCTGCAGGCGCGCGCCGTGCTGCGCGACGTGGGCCGCGTGCTCGGCATGCCCTACGGTCAGACGGACCGGATCTGCAAGATGGTGCCGAACAACCCCGCCAATCCGGTGACCCTGCAGCAGGCGATCGACGGCGAACCGCAACTCCAGGAGATGCGCCGCAAGGACGAGGCCGTGGCGCGCCTCATCGACATCGCGCTCAAGCTCGAGGGGCTCTACCGGCACGCTTCGACCCATGCCGCCGGCATCGTGATCGGGGACCGGCCGCTGCAGGAACTGGTGCCGCTCTACCGCGATCCGCGCTCCGACATGCCGGTCACGCAGTTCAACATGAAGTATGTCGAGACGGCCGGACTGGTGAAGTTCGACTTTCTCGGCCTGAAGACCCTGACGGTGCTGCAGCATGCCGTGCGCCTCATCCGCGAAAGCGGCACGCCGATCGACCTCGACACGCTGCCGCTCGACGACGAGGCCAGCTACGAACTGCTGGGCCGCGGCAACACGGTCGCGGTGTTCCAACTCGAAGGGGCCGGCATGCGGGACATGCTGAAGCGCCTGAGGCCGAACCGGATCGAGGACATCATCGCCGTGGTGGCGCTCTACCGGCCCGGCCCGATGGAGAACATCCCGAGCTACATCAACCGCAAGCATGGGCTGGAGGAGCCCGATTATCTCTATCCGACGCTGGAGCCGATCCTGCGCGAAACCTACGGCATCATCATCTACCAGGAGCAGGTGATGCAGATCGCGCAGGAGTTGTCCGGCTACAGCCTGGGTGCCGCCGACCTGCTGCGCCGCGCCATGGGCAAGAAGATCAAGGCGGAAATGGCCGCCCAGCGCGTCGCGTTCGTCGACGGCGCCAAGGCACGCGGCGTCGAGGAGAAGAAGGCCTCCGACATCTTCGATCTGGTCGACAAGTTCGCCGGCTACGGCTTCAACAAGTCCCACGCGGCGGCGTATGCGCTGGTCGCCTATCACACCGCCTATCTGAAGGCGAACCATACGGTCGAGTTCATGGCCGCGACCATGACCTACGACATGCACAACACCGACAAGCTCAATACCTACCGGCAGGACCTGAAGCGCTTCGGTCTCGACCTGCTGCCCCCCGACATCAACCGGTCCGGCGACGTGTTCGCGGTCGAGACCGTACCGCAGGGCGGCAAAGCGGTGCGCTACGCGCTGGCCGCGATCAAGAACGTGGGCCGCCAGGCGATGGCGGCGATCGTCGCCGAGCGCGAGCGGGGCGGCCCCTATAGGGACCTGTTCGACTTTGCCGGCCGTCTCGACCTGACCCTTCTGAACAAGCGCCAGCTGGAGAATCTCGCGCGGGCCGGCGCCTTCGACTGTTTCGGCCTGCATCGCGCCGGCCTGGTGGCGGCGATCGACACGGTCGTCCGCTACGCCGCAGCCGCGGCCGAGGAGCGCGTTTCGCAGCAGGTTAGCCTGTTCGGCGGCGTCGGCGGCCCGGAGCGGCCGCGCTTGCCGGAGGTCGAGCGCTGGAGCGAGACGGAGAAGCTGCAGTACGAACTAGACGCGATCGGCTTCTATCTCTCCGCCCATCCGGTCGACGCATACCGCGCCATCCTCGACCGTTCCGGCGCGGTGCCGATCTCCGAGCTTCAGCGCCGCGTCGGCGCGGGCACGGCGCGCCTGCTGATCGGCGGCACCGTCGTCGCCAAGACGGAGAAGATGTCGCAGCGCGGCTCCCGCTATGCCTTCGTCCAGCTTTCCGACAGCACCGGCATCGTCGAGATGTCCGTCTTCTCCGAGGTGCTGAGCGCGGCGCGCGAGGTCCTGGAGAGCGGCAAGCCGATCCTGGTGACGGTCGAGGCGCGGGTCGACGGCGAATCGCTGCGTGTCGGCGTGCAGAAGGTCGAGGATCTCGATCGGCTCGCCGCCAATGCCGCGACGGGCCTGCGCATCGCCCTGCACGATTCCCGCCCCATAGACCGGCTGAAGTCGCTGCTGGAGCCGTCGCGCCGCGGCCGCGGCCAGGGCGGTGTGGTCGTGGGCCGAGACGAGGGGCGGGAGGGGGTAAGGGTACTGCCCCGCGCGGAACCCCGCTCGCC
>JBKBLL010000128.1:0-10862 GCA_046296375.1 Alphaproteobacteria bacterium
AGGAGAACTCGGCCGACGAGAAGCTGAACAAGCTGGCGGTCGAGTCGATCAATAAGAAGGCGATGCAGAAGGCAGCCTGATCCGGCGGGGATGCGGGCCATCCGTCCGTCGGGACGCGGTGGCCCTCGCCTCCATGCCGGCGGCGCCCACGCTGCGCGGTGCCGCCCTGCGCCGTGTCCGCCTGCGGCGCGTCACAGTGGCCGTCTCACAGTGCCACGGGGCGGAAGGGGGCGCGCTCCGGCACCGTGGATGCGAACAGCCATCTGGGCTTCGCTCCCTTGCCGGCGGCGGGCAGCGCGATCAGGGAGCTGGATACCGTGCCGAAGCCCCAGCCCGTATCGACGTGCATCGCCGCGTTCGGATCGTCCGCCCCCGGCGCCCGCTCGCGGCTGGCCAGCAGTGCCGCCCAGTCGCCCCAGTCGTCCGCCTCGGGCCGCGGCGGCGTGGCCTCATGGAAGCGCGGCAGGTAGAGGCGGGTGCGGTCCGATGCCGCCGCGTCGTTCAGGTCCCATGCCGTCAGCATCGACACGCCCGCGCCGACCGGCACGACCTGGACGCCGGCCGGCCCGCGGTCGCCGATATTGCGGATCCAGAAGGCGGCGGAATTGTCGGCCACGATCATGTTGAACGGCCGGTAGGCGCGTCCGTCGATCTCCGCGAGGGCGCCGGCGGCGGCCGACGCGTCGGCATGGTCGAGCGCGTCCAGCACCAGTTCGCCCCTGCTGCGCTTGTCCGGCGCGGGGCCCAGCGAGTGACGCCGATTCAGGATGGCGGCGGCGACGCCGTGATCGTTGACGCCGAGCCAACTCCCGCCCGCCAGTTCGTCCATGCCGGCCACCACCTCGGGCCGGTCCGGCCAGTGCCGCGCGGGCGCCCGCCAGGGGCGGTCCAGCAGTTCGTCGCGATTGGCCGCCATGATCAGGGGCCAGGAGTCGCCCGGCCGGCGGAGGACGACGACGGTGCACATGCGGCGGGCGCGTTCCCAAGTTATCGGTACACCTGTGCGGCGGCCGCCGTTATAACCTGCGGCCGGGATCCGCGCCATGCGGGGCCGCGGCGAGCCTCGGTCGACCGGCCGCCGTTGCCATCGTAGACCGACCACCCGTAGACCGGAGATAGGGATGTCCACCTTCGACGATCGCGAACGCCAGTTCGAGGCGAAGTACAGCCGCGACCAGGAACTGCAGTTCAAGGTCCAGGTGCGCCGCAACCGCCTGCTCGGCGAATGGGCGGCCGACAAGCTGGGCCTTACCGGTGAGTCGCGGGTCGCCTACGCCAAGGAAGTCGTCGCCTCCGACTTCGAGAAGCCGGGCGACGACGACGTGCTGCAGAAGGTTCTGGGCGACCTCACCCGGCAGAACGTCGCGGTCGACGCGCGCGACGTCCGCGACAGGATGAACGAGCTGTTGGGCGTGGCGAAGAAGCAGGTGATGGAGGAGTAGGACGACCTGCGTCCGGGACCGCCGCAGGCTCCGACCCGGCGGCCCGGTCCCGCCTCACCAGTCGCGCACGGGCCCCACGTCGACATGGACGAAGCCGGAGCGCGGATAGTAGCCGACGCCGCCGCTCCGCAGCCCGATCGCCGCCTTGCGGATCGCGGGGAGCGACCGGTTGGACACGTTCAGGTCGATCGCCATGGCCCGCATGTGATAGCTGTTCTGAGCGACGCCCCGGCTGTTCCGGCGCAGAGCGGCATTGGTGATGGGCGATCGGTAGCCCGAGATGATCTCGAAGGGCTCGTTCGTCTCCAGCTGCCGCTGCAGGCGGTGGAGCACATCGACCAGGTCGCGGTCGATCGACTTGACTTCGCCGGACCGGTGGTCCCGCATGATCCGGTCGATCTCGCGTAGCGCGCCCCGCTCGTACTTGCCGTCCTTCCAGTAGACGGTCTTCAGCTTCTCGCCGGTGTGGAGGTTGACGAGATTGATGGAGCGGGTGCCGCGTCTGGGCGCTGCCGGGCGGCCGGAGGCGGGACGGGTCACCCCTGCCAGCGCCGGGAGCGGGCTCAACGCCACCGCGGCGGCTGCACCGAAGTGGAAAAGCGAGCGGCGGCTGAGGGGTCGGCTCGATGTCATGAGGCAGTCCTGCTCCTCGGAATGCGGATGTCGCGGGGGCGACGCGGGGAACCTTTTCGGCAGGTGAGTGTTAATACCCTGCGGTAGCATGTGCGCAGCGCCGGCCTCAACAGAGAAATTCGTGCTAGCGTGAGCGGCCTCACTTGACAGCCGCCCCTGGATCGCACTGCGGCACTTGCGTGATGGTGCGCCCCGCGTATTGGGGCGTTGTTCGGGGCCGCACCCTTACCCCGACGTGCATAAGGACAATTTTTACTATCCTCCCCGGATCATCCGATCGCGCAACGCACGGCGCGTCGTTTCGGTGGGGTTTTGGGGATGGTGTCCATCGCGGCAGAGACGGGGAATGGGCGGACATCCGCCTCCCGCAGACTGCGCGCCGCCACGCTTTCGCTCGGTATCCGGGCGCGCGCGGCATTGGTACTGCTGGCGACCTTCGTTGCCGTCGGCCTGCCGTCGCTCTGGCTGCTCCTCGCCGTCATCGACGGCCTGACCGAGCACTACGGCAACCGCTATGCCCGCGACAATGCGTCGCTCCAGAAGGAGCGGCTGCTGTCTCCCGCCCTGCGCGACCTGACGCTCTCGCGCAAGCTGGCGGACTCGCCCGTCATCCGGGCCTGGGCGCGGGACGAGACAGATCCCCGGCTGCACGATCTCGCGACGGCCGAACTCGAGAGTTACCGCGCCTTTTTCGGCGATCACACCTGGTTCGTCGCCTTGGCCGGCAGCCGCCACTACTATTTCGCCAACGCGCAGAGCACGGCGGAGGAGGCGTCGCGCCCCCGCGAGGCGCTCGACCTCGCCGCGGCGCGCAACGCCTGGTTCGTCACGGCGATGGCGTCCGACGCCCCCTACATGTTGAACGTCGACCACAACGGCCTGCTCGGCCTGACGAAGGTCTGGATCAACGTCCCGATCCGCGATGGCGGGGAGACGTTGGGCATCACCGGCACCGGCCTCGACCTGGCCGCCTTCGTCCAGGCCTTTCTCGCCGATCTCGGCCCGGGCGTTACCGCCATGCTGGTCGACCGGGGGGGCGCCATCCAGGTGCACGAGGACCGCGACCTGATCGACCTCAATACGCAGTCGAAGGCCGAGACGGAGCGCAGCACGATCTTCGGCCTCATCGCCGACGAGGCCGAGCGTGCCGCCCTGCGCGCCGGCATGGTGCGGCTGGAGCGCGGCCAGTCCGCGGTCGAGAGCTTTCCGCTTACCGTCGCGGGCCGGCCGCAACTCGTCGCCGTCAGCTTCCTGCCCGAGGTCGGCTGGTTCAACCTGACCCTTGTCGACCCGGCGAAGGCCTATGGCCTCCGCGCTTTCCTGCCGATCCTGGCGGTGCTCGGCCTGTCACTCCTGGCGATCGTCGCCATCGTCACGGTGCTGCTGAACCGTACGATCCTGCGACCGATCCTCGACCTCACCCGCTCGGCCAAGCGGATGGCCGAAGGCCACTACGACGTCTCGGTCAGCAACGAGCGCGCCGACGAGATCGGCGAACTGACCCGCGCCTTCCGCCGCATGGCGGGCACGGTGCGCGACCACACAACATTGCTGGAACGCCGGGTGCACGAGCGGACGGAGGAACTGACTCGCGCCAACGCGCGCCTCGCGGAATCGAACCGGCAGATTTTGGACGGTATCCGCTGCGCCAAGGTCATCCAGTCGGCGATCCTGCCGCGGCCGGAACTGCTCGCCGCGTCCACCGCCGGCCATTTCGTGGTCTGGAAGCCGCGCGACCTGGTGGGGGGCGACTTCTATTTCTGCCATCAGGGCCGCGACGGCATCCTGCTGGGCGTGGTCGACTGCACCGGGCACGGCGTCCCCGGCGCCTTCATGACCATGATGGCGCACGCCGTGATCAGCCAGGTCGTGAAGTCGGGCGTCGACGACGACCCGGCCCTGCTGCTGCAGCGGGCCGACGAGACGATCCGGGAGGCGCTGGCACATCGCGGCGCGGCCGCCGATGCCGGCATGGAGATGGCCGTCTGCCGCATCCTGCCGGCCGAGCGGCGGCTGGTCTTCGCCGGCGCCCGCATATCGCTCTGGCACGCGGCCGGCGGCGGCGTCGAGGAGGTCAAGGGCAGCCGTGCCGTCGTCGGATACCGCAGCCGCGCCCGCGGCGGCGCCGGGTTCGAGAACCGCGACGTGGCGTTCGGCGACGACTCCGTCTTCTATCTCACCACGGACGGCATCCTCGACCAAGCCGGCGGCGACCGCGGCTTCGGCTTCGGCCGCGAACGTTTCGTCGAGATGATCCGCACCCATGCGGCGCTGCCGCTGGAGGAGCAGGGGGCGGCCTTCGAGGCGCTGCTCGGGGCCTACCGCCAGGGCCGGCCGCAGCGCGACGACATCACCTTCCTGGGCTTCCGGCCGGCGGACAGCAGGGCCGGGACCGCGGCCTGTTCCGATCGAGAGAGATAGAGCATGCAGGCGTCACACCTGTTCGACATCCGCGAGACGTTCGATCGCCAGCAGATCCTGATCTGCTTCAACGGGCCGTTCAGCCGCAGCATCATAGAGGAGCTGGGCAACGCCGTGCGCAGCTACATGGAGAGCCAGAGCATCGCCAAGACGGCGATCCTCGACGTTTTCTCCGTCTTCGTGGAGCAGACGCAGAACGTGCGCAACTATCTGGCCGGCAAGCCCGCGGCGGGCGACGGTGCCAGCGCGCTCGACTCCGGGACGGTGGTGATCGCGCGACTGGACGACCGCTATGTCGTGACCTGCGGGAACGTCGTCGAGGCGGGGGACGCGGCCGATCTGGCGCGCCGGCTGGACGAACTCGCCGCCCTCGACCGCGCCGGACTGCGGGCGCTCTATAAGGAGCAGATGCGTAGGCCGCGCTCGGAGACGGGGGGCGCAGGGCTCGGCCTCATCGACATGGCGCGCAAGGCCTCCGCCCCGCTGGAATACAGCGTGCAGCCGATCGACGACCGCTTCTCCTTCTTCAGCCTCCGTGTCGCCGTCTGACCGTGGGAAACGACCCGATGCAGGACCTTGTCGTCGCCGCCACCGCCACCACGCCGGCCGTACGCTTCGCCACCTCCGGCGCGCTGGAACTGCGCGGCGAATCCTATCCCGAAAACGCCTTCGCCTTCTTCGAGCCGCTGGTCGCGTGGCTGCGCCGCTTCCTCGACGAAACCGACCTTCCGGTCTCGTTCGATGTCGAGGTCGCCTACATGAACACCAGCAGCATCCGCGCCATGGTCGACATGCTGGACCTGCTCGAGCAGGCGCATCAGGGCGGGCGCGATGTCCGGGTATGCTGGTTGCACGACGTGGACAACGAGCGCGCCCTGGACGTGGGGGAAGAGTTCAGGGAAGACCTCACCGTTCCGTTCGAGATCACCACCTTTTCCGTGCAGGAGTGACCGCGTGTCGCCTGAGGACGACCTAGAGCGCCGCCTACGGGCGCTCCTTGCCGATCCGGCCAACGCCGACCACCCACTGCGCGCGCCCGTGGAGGAACTGGTCGAGCGGCATGCCCGGCAGCGGCGTCTGCTCGGCCGGATCATGCGCATCAGCGACCGCGCGCAGGCCCAGCTGCGGGACGTCAATCTGACCCTGCAGGCGGCGTCGCTCACCGATCCCCTGACCGGTCTCGCCAACCGGCGCCACCTGCTGGAGCGGTTCCGGCGCGAGGCGATCCGCGCGAAGCGGACGGGCGCTCCTATCGTCGTCTTTCTCGCCGACGTGGACCGTTTCAAGATCGTCAACGACACCTGGGGCCACGCCACGGGCGACGCCGTGCTGGCTTCACTCGCCGAACTGCTGCAGGCGCAACTGCGCGAATACGATCTGTGCGGCCGCTGGGGCGGCGAGGAGTTCCTGATCCTGCTGCCGGAAACACCGATCGAGGGCGGCATGATCGTCGCCGAGAAGCTGCGCGTCGCCGTGGCGGAGGCGCGGCCGGGCGGCGAGCGCCGGCCCGACATGCGCGTTTCCCTGAGCGTCGGCGTCGCCCTGCACGACACCGACCAGCCGGTCGAACACACCATTCAGCGCGCCGATGCCGCGCTCTACGCGGCGAAGATCGGCGGCCGCAACCGCTGCGTCTCCTCGCGCGCGGCCTGACGGGCTGTGGGCGGTGCCGTGCGGCGGTATCGTCGGACGTTGACAGGTCGGGGCTCGGCGTCCCGTAATCCCGTGCCTCCTCCGCCACCGAAGGTCCGCCGATGCCGCTGCAAGCTCCTCCCCGTGAGGTGATCGTCGTCGGTGCCGGCATCGTCGGCGTCTGCTGCGCCCTGTATCTCCGGCGCGAAGGCTACGGGGTCACGCTGATCGACCGGGCCGAGCCGGGATCGGGCGCCTCGCTCGGCAATGCCGGCAATCTCGGCATCGCCTCCTGCGTGCCGCACGCCCTGCCCGGGGTGCTCGCCAAGGTGCCGAAGATGCTCTTCGACGGCGGCTCGCCACTGCGGCTGCGCTGGAGCCACCTGCCGCAATCGGCTCCCTGGCTGGCCCGCTTCGTCGCGGCGGCCGCCCCGGCGCGGGTGGAGGCGATCGCCGATGCGCGCAACAGCCTGCTTTCGCGCCTCTACGAAGGCTACGAGCCGCTGATCGCCATGGCCGGCGCGGCCGACATGATCCGGGCGAGCGGGCTGCTCTTCACCTATGAGAGCGACGCCGCCTTCGCCGCGGCCCGGTACGGTCTCGACCTGCGCCGCAACCGCGGTGTCGAGGTGCGGGAGCTGAGCGGCGACGAGGCGCGCGACCTGGAGCCGGCGCTGTCGCCCGCCGTCACCCGCGCCGCCTTCTTCCCGCGCGTCTCGGTCACGGTCAATCCGCAGCGCCTGACCCAGGTTCTGGCCGAGTGCTTCGTGCGCAACAACGGCATGCTGCTGCGCGAGACGGTGCAGGGCTTCGACCTCGGCCCCGACGGTGTGCGCGGCGTGCGGACCGACGGCGGCCTGCGCTCCGCCGACCGCTACGTCATCGCGGCCGGCGTCTGGTCGCGCGCGCTGGCGAAGCAGGTCGGTCCGGACCTGCCGCTCGCGGCCGAGCGCGGCTATCATGCGATGATCCCCGACGCCGCCGGCCTGATGCGCGTGCCCGCCATCTCGGGCGACCGCTATGTCGCCCTGACCCCGATGGAGCACGGCCTGCGCGTCAGCGGCATGGCCGAGTTCGCCGCGGCCGACGCGCCGGCCGACTGGCGCCTGATCGACCGGCTCATGGCGCAGGCGCGCCGGGTCCTGCCCGGCCTCCATGGCGCCGTGGGCTCGCGCTGGGTCGGCTCGCGGCCGTCCTTCCCCGACTCCAAGCCGGTCATCGGCCCAAGCCCACGCCGGCCGGAGGTCCTCTACGCCTTCGGGCACGACCATATCGGCCTGGCGCTGGCCGGCATCACCGGACGCATCGTCGCCGACCTGGTCGCCGGCCGCGACCCCGGCATCGACCTGGCCCCGTTCCGCCCGGACCGGTTCTGAGACCGTCCGGCGCCGGGGCGGCCATTCCGCCACCTCCGAAGCCGTGATAAGCCATCCGGCCGATGGGCCTCGCAGCCCGTGACCGTCGAAAGCCGGAGGAACGCATGGCCGACAAGGAACTGGTCCGCTTCGAGAAGCGCGGAGCCATCGGGATCATCACCGTGGACAACCCGCCGGTGAACGCCCTCAGCCCCGGCGTTCCCGAGGGCATTCTGGCCGCTGTCGAGGCCGGCAACGCCGATCCCGCGATCAAGGCGATGATCCTCACCGGTGCCGGCCGCAGCTTCATCGCCGGCGCCGACATCCGCGAGTTCGGCAAGGGCAAGCCGCGCCCGGCGCGCAAGACCCAGGACGTGCTGGAGGAGAGCGAGAAGCCGATCGTCGCCGCGATCCACGGCTTCGCCCTCGGCGGCGGCCTGGAATATGCGCTCGGCTGCCACTATCGCGTGGCGCTGAAGGGCACGAAGGTGGGATTGCCCGAAATCGCGCTCGGCCTGCTGCCCGGCGGCGGCGGCACCCAGCGCCTGCCGCGTCTGATCGGCCCGAAGAAGGCACTCGACCTCATCACCTCCGGCCGGCACGTGCCGGCCGAGGAGGCGAAGGACCTGGGCATCCTCGACGCGGTGTTCGACGCCGACCTCGTCGGCTCGGCGGTAAAGTTCGCCGAGGGCATCGCCGACCAGCGCCCCTTCCGTCGCATCTGCGAGATGTCCGACAGGCTCGAGGCCGACATGAAGGCCGAGCCCGGCCTGTTCGACGCCAAGCGCAAGGAGATCGCGCGTCGCGCCCGCAACCAGAAGGCGCCCTACAACAACATCGCCGCCGTCGAGGCCTCGACCATGCTGCCCTTCGCCGAGGGCCTGAAGCGCGAGCGCGAGTTGTTCGAGGAACTGGAGAACTCGGACGAATCGCGCGCGCTGCGCTACGCCTTCTTCGCCGAGCGCGAGGCGATGCGCGTGCCCGACATCGGCAAGGACGTGCCGGTGAAGAAGGTCGAGACCATGGCCGTGGTCGGCGCCGGCACCATGGGCGGCGGCATCGCCATGAGCTGCGCCGACTTCGGCATGCCGGTCCGCCTGCTGGAGGCAAGCCAGGAGGCGCTCGACAAGGGCATGGCCCGCATCCGCAAGAACTACGAGGTCAGCGTCCAGCGCGGCAGCCTCGCCGCCGACGAGATGGAGCGCCGCTTCGCGCGCATCCAGCCGGTGATCAGCTATGGCGACATCGCCGACTGCGACGCGGTCATCGAGGCGGTGTTCGAGCAGATGGACGTGAAGAAGGAGGTCTTCGCCAAGCTCGACGCGACCATGAAGGACGGCGCCCTGCTGCTGACCAACACGTCCGCGCTCGACGTCGAGGAGATCGCCAGCGCCACGAAGCGGCCCGAGGCGGTCGCCGGTGCGCACTTCTTCAGCCCCGCCAACGTCATGAAGATGCTGGAGGTCGTGCGCGGCGAGAAGAGCTCCAAGGAGACCGTCGCCTCGACGATGGCGCTGGGCAAGGTGATCGGCAAGGTGCCGGTGGCCTGCGGCAATTGCGACGGCTTCGTCGCCAACCGCAGCCGCGCACCGTTCAACAGCGAGATGGTCATCCTGCTCGAAGAAGGCTGCCTGCCGGAGCAGGTCGACAAGGTGATGATCGACTTCGGCTACCCGATGGGGCCGTTCGCCGTCGGCGACCTCGCCGGCCTCGACATCGGCTATGCCGGCCGCAAGCGCCGTGCGGACGCCAACCCGAACTACCGCAAGCTGCCGATCGCCGACAAGCTGTACGAGATGGGCCGCTACGGCCAGAAGACCGGCGCCGGCTGGTACCGCTACGAGAAGGGCGACCGCACGCCGCATCCCGACCCCGAGGTCGCGAAGATCATCAAGGACACCGCCGCGGAGATGGGGGTCGAGCAGAAGACCTTCACCGACCAGGAGATCCTGCGCCGTCTGTTGCTGTCGTCGGTGAACGAGGCCTGCCGCATCATCGAGGAAGGCATCGCCTATCGCGCCTCGGACATCGACATCATGTGGCTCTACGGCTTCGGCTTCCCGCGCTATCGCGGTGGCCTGATGTTCTGGGCCGACCAGATCGGCTCGCGCGACGTCTACAACCAGATAGCCGCCTGGCACCAGCAGTATGGCGACCGCTGGAAGCCCTCCGCCCTGCTGCGCCAACTGGCCGAGAGCGGCACCCCCTTCCGCGAGGCCAAGCCGCCGGCGAAGTGAGGGAAGAAACGGCTTTCGAGTAGCGCTTCGTGCCGAGGAGCGCCCTTGGGCGCGTCTCGAAGCACGGGGGGCGGTCCGGACCTCCCGGACCGGGGACCTTCGCCCTTCGAGACGCCGTCTGCGGCGGCCTCCAGGGTGAGGGTCGCCTACCGAGCCGGAATGTGAAGACGCTGTGCATCATCGACGCGGGAGGATCCTGGACATGAAGCTGCTGACATTCTCGATCGACGGCAAGGTTTCCTGGGGCGCGGTGAAGGGCGACGGCATCGTCGACCTGGGCAGGCGGTTCGGCGATCGGGTGCCCACGCTGCGCGCGGCGCTAGCGGGCGACCACCTGCGGGAGGCGGCCGGCATGGTCGACGCCGCCGATGCCGACCATGCGCTCGGCGACATCGTCTATCTGCCGGTGATCCCGGACCCGGAGAAGATCCTCTGCGTCGGCCTGAACTACGAGCCGCACCGGCTGGAAGGCGGGCATCCGAAGACGGAGCACCCGACCATCTTCGCGCGCTTCGCCAACTCCCAGACCGGGCACGAGCAGCCCCTGCTGAACCCCCGCGAATCGGAGAAGCTCGACTATGAGGGCGAGATCGCCGTCGTGATCGGCAAGCGCGGCCGCCGCATCGCCGAGGCGGCGGCGCTGGACCACATCGCCGGCTATGCCTGCTACAACGAGGGCAGCGTGCGCGACTGGCAGCGCCACAGCGGTCAGTATATCCCCGGCAAGAACTTCGAGAAGACCGGCGCCTTCGGTCCCTGGATGGTGACGCCGGACGAGATCCCGGACGTGGACGACATGACCCTGGTCACGCGCCTCAACGGCCAGGAGATGCAGCGCGCCAACTCGTCCGAACTGACCTTTTCGATCCCGGCCGTCATCGCCTACTGCTCGACCTTCACCACGCTGGAAGCCGGCGACGTCATCGTCACGGGCACGCCCGGCGGAGTCGGCTCGCGCCGCGAGCCGCCGGTCTTCATGAAGCCGGGCGACATGGTCGAGGTGGAGGTCTCCTCGATCGGCGTGCTGCGCAACAAGGTGGAGCAGGACTAGGTATTTCGGAGCGCGGGCGGGCCCCCCGCCCGTTGCCCCCCCCCCGCAGGCATTCGGGGGGGGCGCCCGCGCTCCGCCCCAAACGAAAGGA
>JBKBLL010000129.1:0-4531 GCA_046296375.1 Alphaproteobacteria bacterium
CCGGATACTTGCCCGAGGCCAGCAGTTCGAGCGTTTCCGCCTCCAGGAACACGCCGCGGTCGACGACCTTGAAATCGTCGATCAGCACGCCCTCCTCTTCGATCGTGCGGCTGTGCGGTGGCATCGAGCCGGGCGTGATGCCGCCGATGTCGGCATGGTGCCCGCGCGAGGCGATGTAGAACCAGACGTCGTCCCCGCCGGGGGAGCCAGGGGGTGAGAAGACCGGCGTCACCACGGTCACGTCGGGCAGGTGGGTGCCGCCGTTGTAGGGTGCGTTCTGCATGAACACGTCCCCCGGCCGCATGGTGGCGCGGCGCTGGCGGATCACGGTCTGCACGCTCTCGCTCATCGAGCCGAGATGCACCGGGATGTGCGGCGCGTTGGCGACCAGTTCGCCGTCGGGGCCGAACACCGCACAGGAGAAGTCGAGGCGTTCCTTGATGTTCACCGAGGAGGCCGTGTTCTCCAGCGTCACGCCCATCTGCTCGGCGATCGACATGAAGAGGTTGTTGAAGATCTCCAGCATCACCGGATCGACTTCCGTGCCGATCGCGGTCGCACGCTCCAGTGCGACGACGCGGGTCAGCACCAGATGGCCCCGCGCGTTCAGCTCGGCGCGCCAGCCGGGTTCCACCACGGTGGTGGCCGTCGCTTCGCGCACCACGGCCGGCCCGTCGATGCGGTGTCCGGGCAGCATGACGTCGCGATCGTAGACCGGCGTCGGCCGGTGCGCTCCGGCAATCCAGGCCTCGACGCGCGCCAGTTCCGCCGGCGCTGGGTCCGGGGCGCGCTCCGTGATGACCGGATCGTCCGCCGCTGCCGCGTGGCCGATGGTCTCGACCGAGACCGCCTCGATCACCAGCCCCTTGCCCTCCATCAGGAAGCCGAAGCGCTGCAGGTGGGTCTGCTCGAACTCGGCCTGCATGGCGGCATGGTTGGCGAAGGCGACGATCAGCGCCTTGTCCGTGCCGGCATAGCGCAGGTGGGCGCGCCGGATGCACTCGATCCGGTCGATGGGTATGCCTTGCGCCCCCATCTCGGCGCGGCCGTCGGTCTCGATCCGGACGATCACCGCGTCGGCCTCGATCACGGCCTCGTCGGCCAGCGTCTCCTCGATCGCCGCCTCGCGCAGGATGCGCAGGTCGGCGAGCCCCATGCCGTAGGCCGACAGCACGCCGGCATAGGGGTGGACGAAGATGGTTCGCATGCCGAGCGCATCGGCGACCCCGCAGGCGTGCTGGCCGCCGGCACCGCCGAAGCACTGCAGCGCATAGCGCGACACGTCGTGGCCGCGCTGGATGGAAATCTTCTTGATCGCGTTCGCCATGTTCTCGACGGCGATCTGCAGGAAGCCGTCGGCGACCTCCTCGGGGGTCCGCGTGTCGCCCGTTTCGGCGCGGATGCGTTGGGCCAGATCTGCGAACTTCGCCCGCACGACCCCGTCGTCCAGCGGCTGGTCGCGGTTCGGCCCGAACACCTTGGGGAAAAAGGCCGGCTGCACCCGGCCGAGCATGACGTTGCAGTCGGTGACCGTCAGCGGCCCGCCGTTGCGGTAGCAGGCGGGGCCGGGATTGGCGCCGGCGCTGTCCGGCCCGACGCGGTAGCGTGCCCCGTCGAAATGCAGGATGGAGCCGCCGCCGGCGGCCACCGTATGGATGTGCAGCATCGGCGCGCGGACGCGCACGCCGGCGACCTGGCTTTCGAATGTGCGCTCGTACTCGCCCGCATAGTGCGACACGTCGGTGGACGTTCCGCCCATGTCGAAGCCGATGATGTGGTCGAAGCCGCCCATCTCCGCCGTGCGGACGGCGCCGACGATGCCGCCCGCGGGGCCGGAGAGGATGGCGTCCTTGCCCTGGAACAGGCGCGCATCGGCCAGTCCGCCGTTCGACTGCATGAAAAGCAGACGGGTGCCGCCGAGCTCGCTCGCGACGCGGTCGACGTAGCGACGCAGGATGGGTGAAAGATAGGCATCGACCACGGTCGTGTCGCCGCGACCGACGAACTTCATCAGCGGGCTGGTCTCGTGGCTGGCCGAGACCTGGGTGAAGCCGAGTTCGCGGGCGAGGCCGGCCACGGCGCGCTCGTGTGCGGTGTGGCGGTAGCCGTGCATGAAGACGATGGCGCACGCCGCGATACCGTCGGCGCGGGCCGCCTCGAGTTCGCGCCGGACACCGGCGAGATCGAGCGGCGTCACAAGCGTGCCGTCGGCGCCGACGCGTTCGTCGACCTCTATCACCCGGTCGTACAGCATCTCCGGGAGTTGGATGTTCAGGTCGAACAGCCGCGGCCGCGCCTGATAGCCGATCCGCAGGGCATCGCCGTATCCGCGGGTTACGACCAGCGCGACACGCTCGCCCTTGCGCTCCAGGAGGGCGTTGGTCGCCACCGTGGTCCCCATACGGACCTGTTCGATCTGCTCCGCCGGAATGGCCTCGCCGGCGCCGACGCCGAGCAGGTCGCGGATGCCCTGGAGCGCGGCGTCGGGGTAGTGCGGCGCCTCCGACAGCAGCTTGTGCGTCACATAGCCGCCGCCCGGCCGCCGCGCGACGATGTCCGTGAACGTCCCGCCGCGGTCGATCCAGAACTGCCACTTGGCGCTGTCCGCGGTGCGAAGGTTCGGCATGTCTCTGGTCCCCCGGATCGGTCCGGCTCCGCAGCGGAGCCCGTCGCGCGGCAGTTATAGCGCCCGCACCCGACGCCGCCGACTCGCTCGACGGTGCATCGCTGGCACGGTTGTTGCTGGCTGCCGAAGCAAGGCGTCTGCCAATCCGGCGCAGAAATTGGGCAGGGGCAAGGCAGTGCAGGTTCGCGACGATCAGACTCGGGAGACTTTCATGCTTCACAGGAACAGCCGCACCGGAACCGGGGCCGTCCGCCGACGGTCCTGGTACCTTTCGGGCGCCGCGGCGCTCGTCGCCATGGCGCTCGCCGCGCCATCCGTCCACGCCCAGGAGAAGGTGCTGCGGGTCGGCATGACCGCGGCGGACATCCCCTCGAACGTCGGGCAGCCGGACCAGGGCTTCGAGGGCTTCCGGTTCATGGGCTACATGCTCTACGATTCGCTGGTCCTGTGGGACCTGTCGAAGGCGGACGAGGCCTCGCAGCTCGTTCCGGGCCTGGCGGAGAGCTGGGAGATCGACCCGGCCAACGACAAGCGCTGGATCTTCAATCTGCGCCAGGGCGTCAAGTTCCACGACGGCAGCACCTTCACCGCGGACGACGTCGTCTGGAACTTCGAGAAGGTGCGCGACGAGAAGGCGCCGCACTATGACGCGCGGCAGGCCGCCTTGGTGGCGGTGCGCATCCCGGGGCTCGCCGAGGTGAACAAGATCGACGACTACACGGTCGAGATCATCACCCCCGAGCCGAACGCCTACATCCCCTATCAAGTCTCGTTCTGGCTGATGTCGAGCAAGGCGCAGTGGGAGAAGGTCGGCAGCTGGGCCGAGTTCGCCAAGGCGCCGTCCGGCACCGGCCCCTGGAAGCAGGGCACGCTGACGCCGCGGGCCAGCGTCGAGATGCTGCCGAACAAGGACTACTGGAACCCCGACCGGGTGCCGAAGGTCGACAAGGCGATCCTGCGGCCGATCCCCGAGGCCTCCGCCCGGGTCGCGGCCCTGCTTTCCGGCCAGGTCGACTTCATCGAGGCGCCCCCGCCGGACGCCGTGCCGCGCCTCAAGCAGCAGGGCATGGAGATCATCACCAACGCCTACCCGCACAACTGGGCCGTGGAACTCAGCAAGGCGGAGGGCTCGCCCTGGAACGATCTGCGCGTTCGCAAGGCGGCCAATCTGTGCGTCGACCGCGACAACATGGTGGGCATGCTGGGTGGCCTCGCCGTCGCCTCCAAGGGTCACGTGCCGCCGGGCGATACCTGGTTCGGCAAGCCCGAATTCGACATCACCTACGACCCCGACGCGGCGCGCACGTTGATGGAGGAGGCCGGCTACAGCAAGGCCAAGCCGCTCAGCGTCAAGATCGCCGTGTCGACCAGCGGGTCCGGCCAGATGCAGCCGCTGCCGATGTTCGAATTCCTTCAGGCGAACCTGAACGAGTGCTTCTTCCGCGTCGAGGCGGAAGTCATGGAGTGGAATGCGCTGCTCGCCTTCGGCCGCCAGCCGGCGACCAGCAGCGACGCCGTTTCCGCCGGTGTCACGGGCATCATCATCAGCCGCGCGGTACAGGACCCGTACAGCGCGCTGGAACGCTCCTACATGAGCACGCGCATCACGCCGAAGGGCTCGAACTGGGGTCTCGTCAACCGGCCCGAGTATGACGAATTGTTCGTGAAGGCATCGCAGTCCTTCGACCTCGAGGCGCAGAACCTCATCCTGCAGGAGCTGCATGCCAAGATCGTCGACAATGCCGAGTGGATCTGGGTGGTCCACGACGTGAACCCCCGTGCGATCGCACCGCACGTCAAGGGCTTCGTCCAGGCCAAGAGCTGGTTCCAGGACCTCTCGCCGATAACGATCGAGCGCTAGGCGACGGGTTCGGGCGGCGGCACAGCCATGCGCAGAGACGAGCG
>JBKBLL010000129.1:4541-10842 GCA_046296375.1 Alphaproteobacteria bacterium
CTGGCCAAGCGGTGGTTCCCGCACCTCTCGCCTAAAACCTTCGCGCGCTCGGCCCGGGTTGCGGCCGCCGTATCCGCGCCGCGGGACCCGGCGGCCACCGCCCGGCCAGTTCCGAACGCCCCGCCTTTGCCCGGGCCACGGAGACCAGCACCCCATGCTGTTCTACATCCTGCGACGCATCCTCTACGCCGTGCCGATCTCGATCGGCGTCAGCATCGTCTGCTTCTCGCTCGTCTATATCGGACCCGGCGACCCGCTGAGCACGCTCCTGCCCGCCGAGGCGTCGCAGGAGATCATCGACCGGGTGAAGCGCGAATACGGCCTCGACCGGCCCCTGCCGATGCAGTACCTCGCCTGGCTCGGCCGCCTGCTGACCGGCGATCTCGGGATCTCGATCCAGACAAACCGCACGGTCATGTCTGACCTGTTCCCGGCGCTCATCAACAGCGTCATCCTGGCGATCGGCGCGGCGCTGCTGGGCTTCGCCCTGGGCTCGCTGCTGGGCGCGATCGCCGGCTACAACCAGGGCCGTGCGGCGGACCGCATCTTCACCGCGCTGGCCATCACGGGCGTCAGCGTCCCGCACTACTGGCTCGCCATCGTCCTGGTCATCATCTTCTCGGTCGAACTCGGCTGGCTGCCGGCCCTGGGCATGACCGGCAGCGGCGGAACCGCCTTCACCTTCTCGGCGGAGAACTTCCGGCACATGGTGCTCCCGGTGATCGCCCTGTCGGTGATCCCGATCGGCGTGATCGCGCGTACGGTGCGCGGCTCGGTCAGCGAACTCCTCGCCCAGGACTTCGTGGAGGCCCTGCGCTCCAAGGGCCTCAGCGAGGCGAAGGTACTGCGCCACGTCGCGAAGAACGCGGCCCCTCAGGCGCTCGCGGTCATGGGCCTGCAGCTCGGCTATCTGCTCGGCGGCTCGATCCTGGTCGAGACGGTGTTCGCCTGGCCGGGCACGGGCCTCCTGCTGAACAACGCGATCTTCTCGCGCGACATCCCGACCCTGCAGGGCACGATCCTGGTCCTCGCCCTGATCTTCGTCACGCTCAACCTGATCGTCGACATCCTCCAGGCCTCGCTCGATCCCCGGATCGCGCGCTGACGCCTCGCACCGGAAAGCGGAGACTTCAATGGCAACCATGTCGCCGGCCGCAGCCGTGCAAGGCGCCGCCGAGACACCGCAGTTCGTCGCCGAGCGGCGCGGCTACTGGTCGATGGTGTTCACGCGGCTGCGCCGCGATCCGGTCACCATCGTGTGCGGGCTGATCGTGCTCACCATCGTCCTGGCGGCGATCTTCGCGCCGTGGGTCGCGCCGCACGATCCCTACAAGACGAGCATGCTGAACCGGCTGAAGCCGCCCGGTACCGGGGACTTCCTGCTCGGCACCGACGAACTGGGTCGCGACCTGCTCTCGCGCCTCATCTACGGCGGCCGCGTCTCGCTGTTCACCGCGATCGCGCCCGTGTTCATGGCGCTTCTCATCGGCGGTTCGCTCGGCATCATCGCCGGCTTCGTCGGCGGCAAGGTGAACATGGCGATCATGCGCACCATGGATGTCTTCTACGCCTTCCCGTCGATCCTGCTCGCGATCGCGATCTCCGGCGCCCTGGGGGCGGGCGTGATCAACGCGGTGATCTCGCTGACCCTGATCTTCATGCCGCCGATCTGCCGCGTGGCGGAAACCGTGACGACGCAGGTGCGCAATCTGGACTTCGTCGCAGCGGCGCGCGCCACGCCGGCCGGGACCCTGCGCATCATGCTGGTGCACGTGCTCGGCAACGTGCTGGGGCCGGTGCTGATCTACGCTTCCAGCCTGATCAGCGTGAGCATCATCATCGCCTCGGGGCTCAGCTTCCTTGGTCTCGGCGTGGCGCCGCCGGAGGCGGACTGGGGGCTGATGCTGAATACGCTGCGCCAGTCTATCTACGTGGCGCCGCTGAACGCCGCGCTGCCGGGCGTGATGATCTTCATCACCGGCATGTGCTTCAATCTGATGAGCGACGGCCTGCGGACGGCCATGGACATGAAGCTGTGAGGCGGTGATGGCGGACGAGATGACCCTGGAGGCCTTCGCCCAGATCGCGAAGCAGGCGGGGCTGACGCTGGACGAGGCCGAGACGGTGCGGATGCACGAGGGCTATCTGGGCCTCCAGACGCCCCTTGCGCGACTGCCCGCGGCGCCGGCGATGGCGGACGAACCGGCGGTGGTCTTCCTCGGCCCCGGTATGAGGATATCGCTATGAGCGACCTCCACCATCTTTCGATCGCCGCCGCGGGTGCGGCGATCCGCGACCGACAGGTGAGGGCGGCCGAACTGGTCGAAGCCTCGCTGGCGCGCATCGCCGCCGTCGACGGCGACCTGCACGCCTTCATCACCGTCACCGGCGACGATGCCCGCGCCGCGGCCGCCGCGGCGGACCGCGATATCGCGGCGGGTGGCTGGAAAGGTCCCCTGCACGGCATACCGATCGCGCTCAAGGACATCTATTCGACGGCGGGCGTCCTCACGACCTGCCACTCCCGCCTGCTGCGCGACGACGTGCCGGCCGAGGATGCCGAGACCGTGGCGCGGCTGAAGGCGGCCGGTGCCATCATCGTCGGCAAGACGGCGACCCACGAGTTCGCCTTCGGCGGCCCGTCGCACGACCTGCCCTGGCCGGCAGCGCGCAATCCATGGAACCCGGACCATATTCCCGCAGGCTCGTCGAGCGGTTCGGGCGCGGCGGTCGCGGCCGGCCTCTGCGCCGGTGCCATGGGCTCCGACACCGGCGGCTCGATCCGCGGCCCCGCCGGTGTCTGCGGCATCGCCGGGCTGAAACCCAGCTACGGCCGCGTCAGCCGCCGTGGCGTCTACCCCCTCAGCTGGACCCTCGACCATGCCGGCCCGATGGCGCGTACCGTCGAGGACTGCGCCCTCATGATGCAGGCGCTGTCCGGCTACGACCCGCAGGACCCCGCCAGCGTCGACATCCTCGTTCCGGACTACGCCGCCGCGCGGGCGCGGTCTGCGAAGGGGCTGCGCGTCGGCTATGTGCGGGCATGGCACGACGGACCGGAGGTTGCCGACGCGGATGTCTGTTCCGCCCTCGACCGTGCCGCGCATCTGCTGGCGGAACAGGGGATGGAGGTCGTCGATCTGGACCTGCCGGACATCCGCGACTTCCACGCCTGCGGGCGCCTGATCCTGCTGTCGGAGGCCTGGGCGATCCACCGGGGCACGATGGCGGCCACGCCGGAGAGTTACGGCGAGTTCTTCCGCGACCGTGTCCGCCTCGGCGCCTTCATCTCGGCGGCCGACTATGTGGAGTGCCTGCGCATGCGCCGCCGGCTGACCGAGGCGACGGTGGCGTCGATGGACGTGGCGGGAGTCGATCTGATCCTCTGCGCCAATCAGTACGGCCCGGCCGAGCGGTTCGACGAGGCGACGCGGACCTTCCCCTTCTTCGGCAAGCCCTACCTGACGATGCCGTTCAACGTGACGGGCCAGCCCGCGCTCACCGTCTGCGCCGGCTTTGCGGCGAACGGGCTGCCGATCGGCATACAGATCGCCGGGCGGTCCTTCACGGACCCGATGGTGCTCGCCGCGGGCCGTGCCTACGAGGAAGCGCGCGGCGATCTCGGCCGCCGACCGCCGATCTGAGGAGAGAGCGATGACGATGAGACGGCCGCGCGTCGCGGTGATCGGCACCGGCGGAACCATGTCCTCCGTCGGGCGCCATCCGCTCGACCTGATTGAATATCCGGACACCGGGATCAAGCTCCAGGTCGACGAACTGATCGAGCGCTTCCCGATCGCGCACGAGGTCGCCGAGATCGTGCCGATCCGCTTCCAGGCGGTGGGCAGCACGCAGATCGGGCCGAAGGACTGGCTGGATCTCGTCGGGATCATCCATGAGACCGCGGCGGCCGATCCCGCCATCGACGGTTTCGTCGTGACGCACGGCACCGCGACGACCGAGGAGACGTCCTGGTTCCTGAACCTGACGGCGAAGGTCGAGCAGCCGATCGTCGTGGTCGGCGCGCAGCGGCCGTCCTCCGGCCTCGGCACGGACGCCGGCATCAATCTGGTCAACGCCATCCGCACGGCCGGCTCTCCCGCCGCGCGCGGCATGGGTGCCCTCGTCGTCCTCAACGACGAGATCCAGTCGGCGCGCGAGGTCACCAAGACCTCCACCCTGCGCCAGCAGACGTTCCGTTCGCCGGATTTCGGCATCCTCGGCCATGCCGACGCCGACGCCGTCGTCTTCTACCGCCGGCCGCTGCGCCGACACATGCCGGACACCGAGTTCGACGTCACCGGCCTGGAGAGCCTGCCGCGCGTCGACGTGGCCTATGCCTATGCCGGCGTCGACGGCGTCGCGGTCGACGCCTTCGTCGCGGCCGGTGCGAAAGGCATCGTGACGGCCGGCTTTGCGCCCGGTTCGACCTCCCCGGCCGAGACCGAGGCGCTCGATCGTGCCGTCGCAGCCGGCGTCGTCGTCGTCCAGTCGACCCGTGCCGGCAGCGGCCGCGTCACCCAGCGCGCCAATCTGACCAGCCGCGGCTTCGTGGCGGCCGACAACCTGAACCCGCAGAAGGCGCGCATCCTGCTGATGCTGGCCCTGACGTCGACGCAGGACCGCGACGAAATCGCCCGGATCTTCGCAACCTATTGAGGAGGCGGGCGAGCGGGCCGTGGAGGCCCGGACGGCTCGCCGTCGACACCGTCCGAAGCGGCCGTTAAAACCGGTGGGCAACCGCTATCGGAGCATGCCCGATGTTTGCCCTCACTCCCGAGCAGTCGAAACTGCAGGCCCGCGCCCGCGAACTGGCGCAGTCCGACGTGAAGGCCCGCGCGGCCGAGGTCGACGCGACCGAGCAGTACCCGTGGGACAATGTGGATCGGCTGAAGGCGGGCGGCTTCGTCGGCATGACCATCCCGCGCGACTATGGCGGGCAGGGCTTGAGCTATCTCGACGCGGTGCTCGTCACCGAGGAGATGAGCCAGGCCTGCTCGGTCACCGGCCGCGTCGTGGTGGAGACCAACATGGGTGCCATCTCCGCCGTCATGGCCTATGGCAGCCACGAGCAGAAGCAGCTGGCCGCCGGGATGGTGCTGGACGGCGACAAGCCGGCCATCTGCATCACCGAGCCCGAGGCCGGCAGCTCCGCCACGGAGATGACGACGCGCGCCGACAGGCGCGGCAACCGCTATGTGATCAACGGCGCCAAGCACTGGATCACGGGCGGCGGCGTCTCGCGCCTGCACCTCATCTTCGCCCGCGTCTTCGACGAGAAGGGCGAGGAGGAAGGGATCGGCGGCTTCCTCGCCATCCGCGACGAGACCGAAGGGCTGAAGATCCTCAGGCGCGAGCCCACCATGGGCCTGCGCGGCATTCCCGAGGCGGAGATCGCCTTCGAGGACATGGAGGTGCCGCCGTCGGCGCTGGTGATGCCGCCGCGCGGCCTGAAGAAGGGTTTCGCCGACCTGATGAACGCCTACAACAGCCAGCGCGTCGGCGCTGCGACCGTGGCGCTCGGCATCGCCCAGGGTGCCTATGAACTCGCCCTCGACTGGAGCGAGCGGCGCGAACAGTTCGGCCGCCCGATCAACGAGTTCCAGGGCATCCAGTGGAAGCTGGCGGACATGTCGATCAAGCTCGCCGCTTCGCGCGCGCTGATCTACAAGGCGGCGGCGAGCACACCGCCCGGGGGCTTTCCGGACATGGTGATGGCAGCCCAGGCCAAGATCTTCACGTCAGAGGCGGCGATCGAGGTCGCCAACCAGGCGCTCCAGATCTTCGGCGCACGCGGCTACTCGCGGAACAACCCGGTGGAGCGCATGGTGCGCGACGTGCGCATGTTCACCATCGGCGGCGGCACCGCCGAGATCCTGCGTACGGTGGTCGCCGGCGGCATCCTGAAGAAAAAGCTGCCCCAGACGCGCGACGGCTATGTGAGGAAGGCCGCGGAGTAGGGCGATTGCGGATGGCCGCCCGGGCCTTGCGGCGCATATCGCCAAGCATGATGTATGTCGGTGGAGTTTGAATACGAACCAGTCAAGAGTGCGGCGAACAAGGTGAAGCACGGCCTCGACTTCGACGAGGCGAACGTCGAGTTGCGCCGCGTCGATGTCGACTTTCCGGCGTGGTCGTTGAAGGCCTGGACCGTGAGGCCAGCCGATTGGGTGTCAGCCGTGAGGCTGTGATCAAGACCTGGATCGCGGAGCGTCTGGGGTCGCATTAGTCGCGACATCGCGCGACGCCGATCCCGAGCATCCTGCACTGAACCGGCGAGCCCACCGCCTGCTCGGTCAGC
>JBKBLL010000130.1:0-10829 GCA_046296375.1 Alphaproteobacteria bacterium
AGGGACAAAACCCCGTGGCAAAACGCTTGACCGACAAGACAGTCGCTCACCCCCGTCCGGGAACGGCAGGCAGTCGGTCTCGGCGCCCGGGCAGCCCTGGCGCACCCCCGCGGCGATCGCGGAACAGACGGCCTCTGCGGAGAGGCCTTCCTTGAACCCCGACGGCGCGATCAGCACGCGCAGTTGCGGCGGTTCCGCCGCCCCCGCCGCCGCCACACCCGCTGCAGCGAGGTCCGGTGACGGAACGGTTCGTAACGCGGTATCGGCGGCGGTGCCGATCGGGTCGGAGCCCTGCATAGCGCACCTCGCTGGCGGACGTGCTTGCGCGGAACGATATCCGAGCAATCTTGTGCCCAATGGTCGCCACCCGGCCTGAACCCGGAATGAACCGTTAACCTTCGATGGCCGCCCCCAGACCCGAAGACTGGATCCGCGTGACACCGCTCGGCCTGTGGTGCGAGCCCGGCGGCTTCCACGTCGATCCGCTGCGCGCCGTCGAGCGGGCGGTGGTCACGCACGGTCATTCCGACCATGCCCGCGGCGGCCACGCGGACGTGCTGGCGACGCCGGAGACGCTGGCGATCATGGCGCTGCGGCTGCGCGAGGACGAGACGTCCGGCCGGCGCCAGCCCCTGCCCTATGGCGAGACGGTGCGGGTGGGCGAGGTCGGCGTCAGGCTGGTCCCGGCCGGGCACGTGCTCGGCAGCGCGCAGGTGGTGATGGAGTATCGCGGCAGCCGCGTCGTCGTCTCCGGCGACTACAAGCGCACGCCGGACCCGACATGCGCGCCGTTCGAGCCGGTGCCGTGCGACGCCTTCGTCACCGAGGCCACGTTCGGCCTGCCGGTCTTCCGCCACCCGCCGCCAGCTGGCGAGATCGCCCGCCTGCTGGCGTCGGTGCGGCGCTTTCCGGAGCGCTCGCACCTCGTCGGCGTCTATTCGCTCGGCAAGGCGCAGCGGGTCCTGTCGCTGCTGCGTGCCGCCGGCTACCGCGAACCCGTCTTCATCCACGGCGCGCTCGCCGGCTGCTGCGACCTGTACCGCGCGCACGGCGTCGACCTGGGCGAAACCGAGCCGGCGGCAGGGCGCAAGCGCGACGAGTTCCGCGGCCGCATCGTCATGGCGCCGCCGAGTGCGACCGCCGACGTCTGGTCGCGGCGCATGCCCGATCCCGTCGTCGCGCACGCCTCGGGCTGGATGCGGGTGCGCCAGCGCGCACGTCAGCGGCAGGTGGAACTGCCGCTGGTCATTTCCGACCATGCCGACTGGGACGAACTGGTGCTCACGGTGCGGGAGGTCGGGGCACCGAAGGTCTGGGTGACGCACGGTGCCGAGGAGGCCATGGTCTACTGGTGCCGGCAGCAGGGCTACGATGCGCGCGCGCTGTCCTTGGTCGGCCGCGACGAGGAGGAAGAGTGAAGGCCTTCGCCGACCTGCTCGACAGCCTGGTCTTCACGCCGTCGCGCAACGCCAAGCTGCGCCTGATCGGCGAGTATATGGGCGCCACGCCGGATCCGGAGCGCGGCTGGGCGCTGGCGGCGCTGACCGGCGGGCTGGCGCTGCAGACCGCCAAGCCGGCGGCGATCCGCGGGCTGATTCAGGAGCGGACCGATCCGGTGCTCTTCGGCCTGTCCTACGACTATGTCGGCGACCTCGCCGAGACCGTGGCGCTCACCTGGCCGGGCAAGGGCGGTGCGAACGGCCCGCCGGCGCTGAGCGAGGTGGTCGAGCGGCTGCACGGCGCCCTGCGCGGACAGGTGCCGGACCTGCTCGCCGGGTGGCTCGACGCGTGCGACCCGACGGAGCGCTGGGCGCTGCTGAAGCTGATCACCGGCGGCCTGCGTGTCGGCGTATCGGCGCGCCTGGCGAAGATGGCCCTGGCCGAACGCTTCGATGTGACGCTGGAGGAGGTCGAGGAGGTCTGGCACGGGGTGCGGCCGCCCTACACCGAACTGTTCGGCTGGCTCGACGGGCCGCACGACAAGCCCGACGTCGACGCGGCACCGGGATTCAGACCGCTGATGCTGTCGACGCCGCTGGAGGATGCCGACGCGGAGAAGCTCGACCTGTCGGCCTACCGCGCCGAATGGAAGTGGGACGGCATCCGCGTCCAGCTCGTCGCGCGCGGCGGCGAACGGCGGCTCTACAGTCGCAGCGGCGACGACATCAGTGGTGCCTTCCCGGAGATCGTCGGCGCGATGGGCTTCGACGCCATCCTGGACGGGGAACTTCTGGTGCATCCCGCGGACGGGAGCGGTCCGCCCTATGACGTCGCGCCCTTCAACGACCTGCAGCAGCGCCTGAACCGCAAGACGGTGACGCCGAAGCAGCTGCGCGAGCAGCCGGCCTTCGTGCGTCTCTACGACATCCTGTTCGAGGGTACGGAAGACCTCCGTCCGCTGCCGTTCGACGTGCGGCGCCGGCGGCTGGAGGCTTGGTACGCCAGGGTGCTGCCGGCGAAGCTCGACCTGTCGCCGCTGGTCGCGTTCGAGACGGCGGCCGACCTGCACGACCTGCGGTCGGGCTCACGCGAGGGCATCATCGAAGGGCTGATGCTGAAGCGCGGCGACAGCGCCTATGTGTCGGGCCGGCCGAAGGGGCCGTGGTTCAAGTGGAAGCGCGACCCGCACACGGCCGACACGGTGCTGATGTACGCCCAGCGCGGTCACGGCAAGCGCTCGTCCTTCTATTCGGACTACACCTTCGGCGCCTGGCGGCGAACCGACGCGGGTGGCGAGGAGCTGGTGCCGGTGGGCAAGGCCTATTTCGGCTTCACCGACGAGGAACTGCGCCAGCTCGACCGCTGGATCCGCAACAACACGGTCGCCCGCTTCGGCCCGGTGCGCGAGGTGAAGCCCGGGCTGGTGCTGGAGGTCGCGTTCGACAGCATAGCCCGGTCGACGCGGCATAAGTCCGGCGTCGCCATGCGCTTCCCCCGCGTCGCCCACATCCGCTGGGACAAGCCCGCGATCGAGGCCGACCGGCTGGAGACGTTGGAGGCGCTGATCGCAGGGTGAGAGGCCGGCCGCTCTACTCGGCCGCGCGCCTGCGGGCCGAGAGGGCTTCGTGCCGTACCAGCAGCAGGGTGCTCGCGAAGATGACGACGGCCCCGACGATCGTCCAGGCGCCCGGTATCGACGCGAAGACGAGATAGCCGAGTATCGACGCCCACACGAGATTGAAGAAGCTGACCGACTGGATGGCCGAGATGTCGGCCGCCCGGAAGGCACGCGTCATGCAGTAATGGCCGGCCGTGCCCAGCGCGCCGCAGACCGCGAGGGCCGCCCACATTCCGGGTGACGGCGGCGTCCACCAGACGATCGCGAAAGGCAGCAGGATCAGGCCGACGGTCAGGTGCTGCCAGAGCACGATGACCTCCGGCTTGTCGTAGCGCGTGAGGACCTTCGCCACCAGGAAGGACCCGGCGAACATCGGCGCGGAGCAGAGAAGCAGCAGGTTGCCGACCGTGACCTCGTCGAAGCCGGCCTGCGACCAGGGCTGCACCACGACCAGGACGCCGGCGAAGCCCGTCGCGACCGCGGCGATGCGCGGCACGGTCATCCGTTCGCGCAGGAACAGCACCGCGCCGAGACAGATGAAGATGGGGCCGGTGAAACCGATGGCGGTCAGTTCGGCCATACTCACGGCAGGCAGGGCCGCGAACCAGAACAGCATGCCGCCCGCGTGCAGGCCGCCGCGCCAGAGCTGGACGACCGGTGCCCGCGTCATGCAGGCGGCGAGGCCGATCCGCCAGACGACCGGCAGCAGCACGACGAACCCGAAGCCGTAGCGCAGGCAGCCCACGACCCAGGGGTCGAGGTCCTGCGACATCCACTTCATCCAGACGTTCATGAGCGAGAAGAGCATGCCGGATATCGCCATCCAGAGCATGCCGCGCAGCGTTCCGCTCGCTCCACCGAGGAAGCCGCGCGTACGTTCCACCACCTGAACCTACCCCGCCCCAACCGAACAGCGGGACCGGGCGACAGCCGCCCGATCCCGCTTCGACGACACTGTGCCGGTCCCGCCCCTGCTCGCCCAGGGCGCGGTCCCGCGCCCGCTATTCGGCCGCGGCCGGCGCGGCCCGGCGCGCCGTATCGAGGCGGAAGCCCTCATAACCGGCGGCGGCGACCTCGTCGCATTTCTGCCGATAGGTCCCGACACCGCCGACATAGGGCATGAACACGCGTGGCTTACCCGGCACGTTCGCGCCCATGTACCAGGAGTTCGCCTGGGGATAGAGCGTCCGGTTAGCGACCTCGTTGCCGTGTTCCACCCAGGCGTCTTCGGCCGCAACGGTCGGTTCGATGGCGTCGACGCCGCGCGCGCGCATATCCTCCAGGCAGCGCGTGATCCAGTCCACATGCTGCTCGATCGACACGATCATATTGGAAAGCACGGACGGGCTGCCCGGACCGGTGATCATGAACATGTTCGGAAATCCGGCGCTCGTCAGGCCGAGATAGGTCCGCGGACCGGCCGCCCATTTCTCGGCGAGGGTCAGTCCGCCGGTTCCGCGGATGTCGATCTTCTGCAGCGTGCCGGTCATCGCGTCGAAGCCGGTGGCGAACACGATGTCGTCGACCTCGTACTCCACCCCCGCGACGCGGACGCCCTTCGGGGTGATGGCTTCGATCGGGCTGTCGGAAAGATCGACCAGCGCCACGTTCGGCCGGTTGAAGGTCTCGAAATAGTGGCTGTCGACGCAGATCCGCTTGGTGCCGATGGGGTGGTTGCGCGGCTGCAGGATCGCGGCGATTTTCGGGTCCTTCACCATCTCCCCGATCTTGCCACGGACGAACGCGGCGGCCGTGTCGTTCGAGGCCTTGCTCGTCAGAAGATCGTGGAAGGCACCCATGAAGGCCGTGCCGCCGACCTCCCAGCGCGCCTCGTAATGGTGCTGCCGCTCCTCCTCGGGCACGTCGACGGCCGAGCGCGGATCGATGTCGTAGAGGATGCCGGTGCGCATCGCCCGCGCCTTCCGGCGACGTTCGGCATACTCGGACTTCCACTCGGCCTCGTATTCCGGCTCCATGGGCCGGTTGCGGGTCGGGATGCTGAAATTGGGCGTGCGCTGGAACACCGTCACGTGCCCGGCCTGCTCGGCGATCACGGGGATCGCCTGGATCGCCGAGGAGCCCGTCCCGATCACCGCAACCCGGCGCCCCGAAAAATCGACGGGATCGTGCGGCCAGGCGCCGGTGTGGAAGGTCCGGCCGGCAAAACTTCCGATCCCCGGAATCTCCGGCAGCTTCGCCGCCGACAGGCACCCGGTCGCCATGACGAGGTAGCGCGCGACGAGGCGATGACCGCGATCCGTTTCGACCGACCAGAGGCACGCCTCCGCGTCGTAGACGGCTCGCGTCACCCGTGTCTCGAACGTGATGTCGCGGCGCAGATCGAACCGGTCGGCGACATGGCGCGCATAATCCAGGATCTCGGGCTGCCCGGCGAAGCGCTCCGACCAGCGCCATTCCTGCTGCAGGTCCTCCGAGAAGGAATACGAGTACTGCATGCTCTCCACGTCGCAGCGCGCGCCGGGATAGCGGTTCCAGTACCAGGTGCCGCCGACGTCGCTCGCAACGTCGAAGACGCGGACCGACAGCCCGAGGCCGCGCATCCGGTGCAGCATGTAGAGGCCGCCGAAGCCGGCACCGACGATGACCGCGTCCACCCTGTCCGCGTCGACCCTGTCCGCGGCGCGGTTGCGCGATGGCGTTTCGGACGGTGTCGTCTGGGCTGCGGGCATGCGTATTCTCTCCGAACTCGGGCGGCTCGATCACCGCCAAAGGTTGTCCGGACAGGGGTGACTGTCAAGCGCGGCGCCGGGCCGAACGCGACGTTCGGGCCGATGCACGGTGCCGCAGGTGCGCTATCGTGGCGCTCCCAGACACGTCCGACGGAAAGGACCGACAGAGATGATCAAGCGCAGCGCCCCCTATGGCGGCATCATGCACGAGGTGGTGGAGCATCACGGCGTGCTCCACTTCGCCGGTGTCGTCGCCGAGGACGCCAGCCTCGATATGGAAGGCCAGGCCCGGCAGGTCTTCCAGCAGATCGACGAACTGCTCACGGCGAACGGCTCGAGCCGCGAGCGTGTTCTGACGGCGCTCATCTTCGTCACCGACATGAAGGCCAAGCCCGCCATGAACAAGGCGTGGAAGGAATGGCTGGGGCCGGAGCACATGCCGACGCGCGCGACCATCGGCGTGGCCGACCTGGACGGCTACCTGATCGAGGTCGTGGTCACCGCCGCCAGCGGCACCTGACCGCCCCAAGCCAGCCACCCGAAGCCAACCACCCGGCGCCTACCGTTTCCCCCGGCGCGGCGGTTGGGGGGTTGGTCGCGACCGACAGTCACCGCATACTCGGGCAGTCAGCGAGACGGGGAAGTCGGACGACAGGCTCGTACGCGGCGGCACAGTCCACCGCACGCCGGCAACAACCTGGAGGAATGAGATGGGATTAAAGAGAGCATTGGGAACGGCGGTCGGCATCGCGCTGATCACCGCCGTGCCGCTCGGCAGCGCCATGGCGCAGAAAGCCGGCGGCATCATGCGAGCGCAGCAGTTCAGCAATCCGCCGAGCGCCTCGATCCACGAGGAGGCCACGGTCGCCACCGCAGTCCCGTTCATGGCGGTCTTCAACAACCTGGTCCTGTTCGATCAGCACATCGAGCAGAACAGCGAGGAGACGATCCGCCCGGATCTGGCGACGGAGTGGTCGTGGAACGACGACGGCACGAAGCTCACCTTCAAGCTGCGCGACGGCGTGACCTGGCATGACGGCAAGCCGTTCACGGCCGAGGACGTGAAGTGCACCTTCGACATGCTGACCGAGACGTCGGAAACGCAGAAGCTGCGGCGAAATCCCCGCGGCGCGTGGTACGGCAACATCGAAAAGATGAGCACGAACGGCGACAATGAGGTCACGTTCGAACTGAAGCGACCCCAGCCGTCGCTGCTCATGCTGCTGGCCTCCGGCTATACGCCGATCTACCCCTGCCACGTATCGCCCGCCGACATGCGGGTGAACCCGATCGGCACCGGGCCGTTCAAGTTCGTGCACTTCCGGCAGAACGAGAGCATCAAGCTCGAGAAGAACGAAAACTACTGGCGCGAGGGCCGTCCGTATCTGGATGGCATCGAGTATGCGATCATCGCGAGCCAGTCGACGCGCATGCTGTCCTTCGTGGCGGGGAACGAGGACATCACCTTCCCGACCGACGTGTCGGTGCCGCTGATGAAGGACGTCCTGGCGCAGTCGCCCAACGCCCAGTGCAAGCTGCGGCCGAGCAACGTCAGCACCAACCTGATCATCAATTCCGATGCGCCGCCCTTCGACGACCCGGAGATGCGCCGCGCGCTGGCCCTGACGCTCGACCGGGAGGCCTTCAACGATATCCTGAACGAGGGCAAGGCCACCATCTCGGGAACGATGCTGCCGCCGCCCGCCGGCGTCTGGGGCCTGCCGCCCGAAAAGGTCAAGGAACTGGTCGGCTTCGGCGACGTCGAAGCGAACCGTGCGGAAGCGCGGAAGATCATGGAGTCGAAAGGCTTCGGCCCCAACAACCGGATGAAGCTGAAGGTCATTACGCGCAACATCCCGACCTTCCGGAATCCTGCGGTCATCTTCCTCGACCAGCTGTCCCACATCTATATCGACGCGGAACTCGAGATCATCGAGAGCGCCGTCTACTACAACACGGTCTTCCAGAAGCGTTACTCGGTCGGCATGAACCAGACCGGCAGTGCCGTGGACGATCCGGATCAGCATTTCTACGAAAACTACGCCTGCGGCTCGCTGCGCAACTATACCGCCTACTGTGACAAGGAGATGGAGAAGCGCTTCGAGGAGCAGTCGATGGAGACGGACTTCGAGAAGCGTCGCGAACTCGTCTGGGCGATCGACCGTGACCTGCAGAACGAGATCGTGCGCCCGATCATCTTCCACGGCGTGGCCGGTGGCTGCATGCACCCGCACGTCAAGGGCATCACCCTGATGATCAACAGCATCTACAACGGCTGGCGTTACGAAGACGTCTGGCTCGACAAGTAAGCCGCGCGACGGCCACGGCGGAAGGGGAGGCACCGGGCGACTGGGCCTCCCCTTTCTCATCGTGGCGGCGGGCAGCTGTCGTCACCCGCGGGACACGGTCGGGGCTACGGTCGGGTCGCCGTCTCCGCGGCCGATTCCTCCGCCAGCCGCAGAAGATGCGCGGCGAATGCTGGATCCTCGCCGACGAGCAGCCGGGGCAGAAGCGCGCGGAAATCGTCGCGCCGGCACCATTCGCGCATGAAATCCTCCCAGGAACGCCAGCGGCGCCGGCTCTTGTCCGACAGCCGTTCGCCGTAACCCAGCAAGTAGGCCCGCTCGAACACCGAGATCAGGATCTCGAACATCGCGAAGACACGATCCTGCTGCTCCTCGTCCAGATCCGGCGTCGCTCGCATCGATCGCAGCCGCAGGTCCGGATTGGCGACGACGAGTTTGAGGAAGTCGGTATAGGAGGCGGAGAGCAGCTCGTGGACCTGGGCCTCCTCGACCGCACGCTCCTTCCCACGCTCCAGCCGGAAGAGGAATATGGCGAGGGGGAGTCCCAACGCCGTGACGACATAGCTCGCCAGTTCCCAGAACTGCATGAATTCCATCGACATCTCTCCGTCTCGAACGCGGTCGGCGGGTGCGGCGAAGCATAGCGGTCGGGGCACCGATCGGACGAAACAGGATCGCCGATCGCGGTGTTGCCGCGCGACTATTGCCGAACCGAAGGCCACGCAGATGAGATCCAGAACACAGCTATAGTGCCGCTGCCGCGGGCCGGCATCGCATGGTGAAAGGGGCAGGGGTGATCCGTCTGGTTCCGGTCGTTCTGGCCGTCATCTGGGGCCTGAACTGGCCGGCGGTGCGGATCGGCCTGGATGCCATGCCGCCCTTCATGCTGCGCGCCTTCGGCATGGCCTGCGGCGCAATCATCCTGTTCGGGCTCGCCACGGCGCTCGGCCGCAGCCTGCGCGTGCCGCGCGCCATGTGGGGCCGCACGGCGGTCGCCGGCGTGCTGAACATCGGCCTCTTCAACATCGCCGTCGCCTTCGCCCAGCTGGCAACGTCGACCTCGCGCGCCGCGATCCTGACGTTCACCATGCCGCTCTGGTCGGCCCTGTTCGCCCGACTGATGCTGGGCGAGAGGCTCGATCCCGCCCGCGCCTGGGCGCTCGCCGCGGGCGCGCTCGGGCTGACATTGCTCGCCGTACCGGTCTTCTCCGGCGACGGCAGCCTGCTCGGCCTCTTCTTCCCGCTGCTCGCCGCCGTCAGCTGGGCCTCGGGCACCTTGTTCCAGAAGTGGAAGCCGATCGATGCCGACCGCATGGCCGCCACCGCATGGCAGCTGGTGGCCGGGGCGACGCTGGCCGCGACCGGCATGCTCGCCACCGGCACCACCGCGCTGGTCGGGCCGATCGACGCCGACGTGACCTGGGCGCTGCTCTATCACGTGGTCCTGGCCAACGCCCTCGCCTACTTCCTCTGGTTCGGCATGCTCGACCGGATCGGGGCCACGACCACGGCGATGACGACGCTGATGATACCGGTCGTCGGCGTGCTCGGCGCCATGGCGCTGATGGGCGAGAGGCCCAGCCTCCTCGACATGCTCGGCTTCGCCGCGATCCTGGTCGCGGCCGCCATCGTCCTGCTGGGCTTCCGACCGGCCGGGCCGCGCTGACGTTGCGCACCATTGCCAGCCTTTTCACTGTCGGGCGGGCGCGGCGGCATAGCTCTCGTCGGGGGGCGTCGGGAGCGGAACGATCGGGCACTGACATTTCAGCGTGCCCTTGCCCCCGGCACCGATCGTGCTAGCCTGCGGCCCCAGATCGCTGCGCGCCGCCCGTTCGACGGCGCGAGCTCCGGAAGAAGGGATAGCCCATGTCCTCCTCGACGCTCGCCCACATGGAAACGAACGACCTCGACGCCTTCTTCATGCCGTTCACCGCGAACCGGCAGTTCAAGAAGGACCCGCGGCTCGTCGTCGGCGCCGAGGGCATGTATTTCCGCACGCCCGACGGTCGCCAGGTGATCGACGCCTCAGCCGGCCTGTGGTGCGTCAACGCCGGCCACTGCCATCCGAAAATCGTCGAGGCGGTGCAGAAACAGGTGGCCGAGCTCGACTTCGGCCCGACCTTCCAGATGGGCCATCCGAAGGCGTTCGAGCTGGCCTCGCGCATCGGCGCGCTGGCGCCGGGCGACCTCGACACCGTCTTCTTCGCCAATTCCGGCTCCGAGGCGGTCGACACCGCGCTCAAGATCGCCATCGCCTATCACCGCGCCCGCGGCGACGGCCAGCGCTACCGCCTGATCGGGCGCGAGCGCGGCTATCACGGCGTGGGCTTCGGCGGCACCGCGGTCGGCGGCATCAAGAACAACCGCAAGGCCTGGGGCCACATGCTGGTCGGCGTCGACCACATCCGCCACACCCACGACCTGTCGCAGATGGCGTTCAGCCGCGGCCTGCCGGAGTGGGGCGCGCACCTCGCCGACGACCTGGAGCGGCTGTGCGAGCTGCACGATCCCTCCACCATCGCCGCCTGCATCGTGGAGCCCATCGCCGGCTCCACCGGCGTGCTGCCGCCGCCGAAGGGATATCTCAAGCGCCTGCGCGAGATCTGCGACAGGCACGGCATCCTGCTGATCTTCGACGAGGTCATCACCGGCTTCGGGCGCACCGGCACCGCCTTCGCGTCGGAGACGTTCGGCGTCGTCCCCGACATGATGACGCTGGCCAAGGGCATGACCAACGCCACGGTCCCCTCCTCGGCCGTGGTCATGCGGCGCGGC
>JBKBLL010000131.1:0-10818 GCA_046296375.1 Alphaproteobacteria bacterium
TGATCGCGGGTTCCTGGCTTGGGAAGCGGATCGTCATGCGCCTCGATACGCCCGCCTTCATCCGTACGGTCGAGGTCCTGCTGGCCGCCTCGGGAATCCTGATGGTGATGGGAGTCTGAGGGTTTCCAATCTTGGCCGGAGGGCCGCGGGCACCGGAAATTGTGGTGGGCGCAGCTCTGCGGGAGGCTCCAGCGAATTCTCGCGAAGGACGGAGAAACGTCGCGAACTTCTGCGTATTGGCGGAGGGAGAGGGATTCGAACCCTCGGTAGGGCTTTACAACCCTACGACGGTTTAGCAAACCGTTGCCTTCAGCCGCTCGGCCATCCCTCCGCAGGAGCGCCGTTTCTAGCGATGCCCCCGCCTTCGTGTCAATGGCGAGGGTTCGAACGGGTCGGGCATTCGACACGTGGGGGTGGCTTTCCCGGATTCTCGGAAAAATCGCGCGACAGGCCGTGCGTTCAGGCGGCGTTAACGATCAACGCGGCATCCTCACCCCCGACACCGGATGTGTCCGACGAGGGAGTGCACGTCATGGCCGTATCCCTGACCAAGTCCGCAGCGCCGTTGAGCCGCAGCACCGCCGAACTCCTGATCGATCTGGTCGAGATCAAGCTCGGCTGCATGGAAGTCTGGGATCGCGAGGATGCCCGGGAACTGAAGGCGCTGGAAAAGGCGCGCGCCGAACTGGCCGCGATGCTGGGCCGGCCGGCGCCGTCGCCCGTCGCCGTCATTCCGCCCAGCCGCGGCCGCCGGCCGGCGACCACCGCCCGCGCCTACGCCTGATCTCGATCCCCGGAACCGGCGCGGCGGCGGTCCGCATCGCCGAAACGCCCGTCGCCGGGCCGGGGACGAACCGGTCCGTTCAGGCGGGCTTGGGCACGTCCATGCCGCGCCGCACTGCCGGGCGTTCTCCGACCTGGTCGAACCACCGCTTGACGTGCGGAAAGTTCGCCCAATCGATCCCGTGCCATTCCCAGCGTGCGAACCAGGGATAGGTGATCACGTCGGCGATGGAGTAGTCCGCTCCGGCGAGAAACGCGTTGCCGGCGAGGCGACGGTCCGCGACGCCGTAGAGACGATGCGTTTCGTCGGTGTAGCGCTTGACGCCGTAGGGCACCTGCTCCCCCGCCATGCGCCGGAAATGGTGCGCCTGGCCGAACATCGGCCCGACGCCGCCCATCTGCCACATCGTCCATTCCAGAACCGGCACGCGCTTGCGGGTCTCCTTCGGCAGCAGGTCGCTGTCGGTCTTCTCCGCCAGATAGATCAGGATCGCGGCCGACTCGAAGACGCTGATGGGCGGACCGCCGTCGGCCGGCGCATGATCGACGATCGCAGGGATGCGGTTGTTCGGGCTGATCTTCAGGAAGTCGGGCGCGAACTGCTCGTTCTTGCCGATGTTGATCGCGTGCGCGCGGTAGGGCAGACCCAGCTCCTCCAGCATGATCGAGACCTTGCGGCCGTTCGGCGTCGTCCAGGTATAGAGGTCGATCATCTGAGGCATCTCCCGTCCCGCGTGTCGGTCGCCCCGTTGTAGCCCCTGCGGGGCGGTCCGCGCCACCGCCGGCGCGTTGTCCGGATCCCCCGGTCAGGCGGCGGCGCGCGCACGCATGCGGGCGCGCGGCAGCAGCATGGTCACGATCGTCCCCCGGCCGGGCGCGCTCTCGATTTCCACTGAACCGCCGTGCAGCTCCAGGAAGCGCTTGGTGAGCGGCATGCCGAGGCCCGTGCCCTTCTCCTTGCGTGCCAGTGCGCTGTCCACCTGCCGGAAAGGTTCGAACACCTGCGGCAGGTCCTCGGGCGCGATCCCGATGCCGGTGTCGGCGACGACGATGGCGAGCCGCTCCGGCCGCAGTTCGGCGGAGGTGACGACCCGCCCGTCGGCCGGCGTGAACTTGATCGCGTTGGAGACGACGTTGATCACGCACTGCAGGACCTTCTGCTCGTCGCCCTGGACGGAGACGGGCGGCAGCCCGGCGATGTCCAGGTCGACGCCCTTGGCGGCGGCGATGGGCCTGCACATGGCCACGCCCCGCTCGACGCAGTCGGCGAGGTCGAACGGTTCGTCGTACAGTTCCATCCGGCCGGCCTCGATCTTGGCAAGGTCGAGCAGGGAGTCGATCAGCCCCAGCAGATGCTTCGCGCTGTCGAGGATGTCGCGGCCGTACTCGGCATAGCGCTCGATGGCGTGACGGCCGAAATAGAGGCGGCCGATGACGTCGGCGAACCCCATGATGGCGTTGAGCGGCGTGCGCAACTCGTGGCTCATGCCCGCCAGGAACTCGGATTTCGCGCGGTTGGCGCGCTCGGCCCCGTAGCGGGCATCCTCCAGCGAGCCCTGGATGGCGCGCATGCGCTCCTCGTGGTCGATCTCCGCGGTGATGTCGCGATAGACGGCGAGCGTGCCCAGCCCCGGGATCGGCTGGCCGCGGCACTCCAGCCAGCGGCCGTCGGCCATCCGCCGACGATACTGGAACGGTTCGGTCGCGCGGGTGATCTCCAGCCGGCCACGGATGAGTTCCTCGATGTCGCCCGGCCCGTACTCGCCGCGGTGCGCGAGGATCTCGAAGAAGCGGTGCGTCGAATCGGTCGCCGCGAACACGTCGGCGCGGTCGACCGCGAGCAGCTGGAACAGCCGGTCGTTCCAGCCGATCATGCGCTGCCGTGGATCGAAGAGCTGGGTCCCGTCGGGCAGTGCGTTCAGGATCGCGTCCACCATGGCCTTCTGGCGCGTGAGATCGGCAAGGGCTTCCTGCGCCGTGCGCTCTGCCGCGCGACGCTGGCGGACTTCCCGCACCGTATGCACTGCGGACACGCCGACCAACAGCAGCAGGCCGGCGATGACCAGCGCGTACCAGACGAAGCTCGCCCGCCAGCCGGCCAGCACTCTGTCCTCTGCCGATGTCGCGAACACGACCAGCGGGTAGCCCGGGACCGTGCGGTACCCGATCAGCCGCATGCGCCCGTCGACCGGTGAAACGGTTCGGAACGTTCCGGCCGCGGCCTGCGGCACCTGCCTGGACAGCATTTCCCCGTGGCTGAAGTCGCGCCCGACATAGGCAGGGTCGAACGGCACGCGCAGCACCATGCGCCCGGCGGTCGTCACCAGCGCGACGCTGTCGTCGGGCACAGGCCGCAAGCGGGCGTAGAGCTCGCGCAGATAGTTCATGTCGATCTCGGCCAGCAGCACGCCCGCGAACGATCCGTCGACCCGGTCGAGGCGGCGGGACAGCTGCAGGCTCTCGCCCGCGATGCGCAGGTCCGGCGCCGGCTCGACGACCAGCTGTCGGGACGACGGATCCGCCGTGTGGCTGCGGAAGAAGGCGGCGGTGGCGTAGGTCGGCGGGGGGGCCTCGGCCGACGGCTCGCCCGTGTAGGCGACCCCCTCGGTATTCAGGATCTCAACGCGGCGCAGTTGCGGCAGGCGCGCCGCGGCCTCGGCCAGGAAGCGGGCCAGCGTCGGGGCGAAGTCCTCGCCGGCCGGCGTCACCACGACTTTCTCCGCCGCGCTTTCCAGGAACTGCTCGACGCCTGCCAGCATCAGCGAGGCATGGTATTCGAGCATCAGCGCCCGGCCCGCGGTCCGGTCGAGACCCTCGTCCAGGGCAGCCTTCCGCGCCTCGCTCAGCGTCCAGACGGCGAGCGCCACGCAGAGGACGCAAAGCGCCGCCACCAGTCCGACGATCCGAGACGAACCCGAGACGCGCATACGGAGGGAGGCTCCCGACATGATGGAACCTTGGTACAGCCGTATCCCGAACGGGGGGTTAATCCGGCGGACCTAGCTCGAACCACCATAGCCGCCGCCACCGGGTGTCTCGATCACGAACACGTCACCCGGGGCCATCTCGGCCCGTCCGGCGGCACCGAGATCGACCGTCCCTCCCGAGATCCGCACGACGCGGTTGCGGCCGGGCGAACCCGCCGCGCCGCCGGCCAGTCCGAAGGGGGCGATCCGGCGCCGGTTCGACAGGATCGCCGCCGTCATCGGCTCCAGGAAGCGGACGCGGCGCACGATGCCGTCGCCGCCCTCGTGCCGTCCGGTCCCGCCGCTGCCGCGCCGGATCGAGAATTCCTCCAGGATCACCGGGAAGCGCCATTCCAGCACCTCCGGGTCGGTGATGCGCGTATTGGTCATGTGCGTGTGCACCGCCGAGGCGCCGTCGAAGTCCGGGCCGGCGCCGTGGCCGCCGCAGATCGTCTCGATATACTGGTGCCGGTCGTTGCCGAAGGTGAAGTTGTTCATGGTGCCCTGGGAGGCGGCCATGGCACCGATCGCGCCCAGCAGGGCGTCGACGATCATCTGCGAGGTCTCGACATTGCCGGCGATGACTGCGGCCGGATAGGCCGGGGCCAGCATCGATCTCTCCGGCACGACGATCCGGATCGGCTTCAGGCAGCCGTCGTTCAGCGGGATGTCCTCGTCCACCAGCAGGCGGAAGACGTAGAGCACCGCCGACCGGGCGACGGCGGTCGGCGCGTTGAAGTTGTTGGTGGTCTGCTGCGGGCTGGTGCCGGTGAAATCGATCAGCGCCTCGCGCTGCGCGCGGTCGATCGTCAGCTCCACCCGGATGACGGCGCCGTTGTCGGCTTCCCAGGCGAAGCGGCCCTCCGGCAGCGTCTCCAGCACGCGGCGCACGCAGGCTTCGGCATTATCCTGGACGTGGCCCATATAGGCGTGGACGACGTCGAGGCCGAAGCCGGCCACGATGCGGCGCAGTTCCTGGACGCCCTTCTCGCAGGCGGCGATCTGGGCGCGCAGGTCGGCGATGTTCTGGTGGACGTTCCGTGTCGGCCACGGGGCGCCGGTCAGTGCCTCGATCAGTTCCGTCTCGCGGAAGCGGCCCTGCTCGATCAGCAGGAAGTTGTCGAAGACGACGCCTTCCTCGTCGATGTGCACGCTGTCGGGCGGCATCGAGCCGGGCGTGATCCCGCCGACGTCGGCATGATGCGCCCGGCAACCGACGAAGAACATGATCCGGCACTCGGCCGCGTCGAACACGGGCGCCACCAGCGTCACGTCGGGCAGGTGGGTGCCGCCATTGTAGGGCGTGTTGACGCAGTAGACGTCGCCAGGCCGCATCGTGTCCCCGCGCAGCCGGATCAGTGTCTTCACCGTCTCGCCCATGGCGCCCAGATGGATCGGGATGTGCGGCGCGTTGGCGACGAGACCTCCGGAGGGATCGAAGATCGCGCAGGAGAAGTCCAGCCGCTCCTTGATGTTGACGGAGTAGGCGGTGTTCTCCAGTACCGCCCCCATCTGTTCGGCGATCGACATGAAGAGGTTGTTGAAGACCTCCAGCATGACGGGGTCGACCGCGGTCCCGACCGCGGCGGTACGTGCCAGCGCCACGGTGCGGCGCGCGATCAGGTGTCCGCGGGCATTGATCTCGGCCCGCCAGCCCGGCTCGATCACGTTGGTGCCGGTCGTCTCCAGGATGATCGCCGGCCCGTCGATCGCGTCGCCCGGCTGAAGCGTCGCGCGGTCGTAGATCGGCACGTCGGTCCAGCCCGGCGCGGTCTCGCCCGCGAGATACATCGCACGATGCGCCACCGGCTCCGGCGGACCGGTGCGCGGGCCGGGCGGCAGTTCCGGTTCCTCGGCCGTGTCCGTCTCGCCGATCACCTCGACGGCGACCGCCTCGACCGTATGGGCCTTGCCCTCCATCACGAAGCCGTAGCGCTGGCGGTGCGCCTCCTCGAAGCCCGCGATCAGCGCCGCGACGGCGGCATCGCCGTCCGCGCCCTCCGGGAACGGTACGACGAGCGGCGCGTCCGTGCCCTGGTAGCGCAGATGTACCCGACGCTCGACGCGGATGCGGGTCGCGGGCACGCCCTGGCGCAGCATCTCCGTTCGGCCGTCCTCGGCGAGTTCGGCCATGCGCGCGACGAGATCGGGCATCACGCCGGGGGCGAGGACCGCCTCGACCGCCTGTTCGCGCAGGGTCCGCAGGTCGGCGAGGCCCATGCCATAGGCCGAGAGTACGCCGGCCAGCGGGTGGACGAAGATCGTGGTCATGCCCAGCGTGTCGGCGATGGCGCAGGCGTGCTGCCCGCCGGCCCCGCCGAAGCAGCAGAGCGCATAGCGCGTGACGTCGTAGCCGCGGCGGATCGAGATCTCCTTGATCGCGTTCGCCATGTTCTCCACGGCGATGCGCAGATAGCCCGCGGCCACCTCCTCGGCGCTGCGGGCGTCGCCGCTGGCGGCCTCGATGGTGTCGCGCAGCGTCGCGAAACGCTCGCGGACGACATCGGCGTCGAGCGGCTCGTCGCCGCCCGGGCCGAACACGCGCGGGAAGAAGTCGGGCTGCACGCGGCCGAGCATCACGTTGGCGTCGGTGACGGTCAGCGGGCCGCCGCGGCGGTAGGCGGCGGGGCCCGGATTGGCGCCGGCGGATTCCGGCCCGACGCGATAGCGGCTGCCGTCGAAGAACAGGATCGAGCCGCCGCCGGCCGCGACCGTGTGGATCTGCATCATTGGCGCGCGCATCCGCACGCCCGCCACGCGTGTGTCGAAAGCCCTTTCGTAGGCGCCGGCATAGTGCGAGACGTCGGTCGAGGTGCCGCCCATGTCGAAGCCGATGATCCGGTCGAACCCGGCCATCGCGCTGGCGCGCACGGCGCCGACCACGCCGCCGGCCGGGCCGGAGAGGATCGAGTCCTTGCCCTGGAAGAAGTGCGCGTCGGTCAGGCCGCCGTTCGACTGCATGAACATCAGCCGGACGGCGTCGGGGCCGTCCGCACCCAGTTCACCCGCCACCCGGTCGACATAGCGGCGCAGGATCGGCGAGAGATAGGCGTCCACCACGGTCGTGTCGCCGCGCGACACCAGCTTCATCAGCGGGCTGGTGCGGTGGCTGGCGGAAATCTGGGTGTATCCGATCTCCCCCGCGATCGCCGCGACGTGCGCCTCGTGCGCCGTGTGCCGGTAGCCGTGCATCAGCACGATGGCGATGGCGCGGAAGCCCTCGTCGAAGGCCGCCTGCAGGTCTCGGCGCACGGCGGCCTCGTCGAGCGGCCGGATGACCTCCCCCTGGGGTCCCAGGCGCTCCTCGACCTCGACGACGCGGGAATAGAGCAGTTCCGGCAGCTCGATTCGGCGTACGAAGAGTTTCGGCCGGTTCTGGTAGCCGATGCGCAGGGCGTCGCCGAAGCCACGCGTGATCGCCAGGAGGGTGCGCTCGCCCTTGCGCTCCAGCAGGGCGTTGGTTCCGACGGTCGTGCCCATCTTGACCGCGTCGATGGCCGAGGACGGCAGCGGCTCGTCCGGTCGCAGCCCCAGCAGCGCGCGCATGCCCTGGGTCGCCGCATCGGCATAGCGCTCGGGGTTCTCCGACAGAAGCTTGTGCGTGCGGAGCGAGCCGTCCGGCGCACGGGCTACGATGTCGGTGAAGGTGCCGCCTCGGTCGATCCAGAACTGCCAGCCGTCGGGCATGTGAGGAAGGCCTCCGCGCGCTCGGGGCAGTCCGTCGCGGCCCGCCCGAAGGTGCGGTTATCGAGACCCGGGGCCGTCCGGGTCAAGGCCGCGCTGCGGAAGCGCCCTCACGGGCCCGGACTCCGCCCCGCCCGGGTCAATAGAGCGAGGCGCGCACGCGCTCGGGAAGGGCGGCGTCGTAGCCCGCGGCGTCGAACGCCGCGCGGCAGTCCTTCAGCATCGCGCCTGCGGTCGGGACGGCGGCGCGGTCGGCATGTGCGGCCGGGTTTCACAGGGCGCCGCGCACCAGGGCGCGGGAACACTGGAAGAAGACCGTCTCGATCGCAACGCGAATGCAGAGCCGCGGCGGCCGTCCGTCGACGGCGAAGCTTTCGGCCAGTGCCGGATCGGCGTCGAGTTCGGCCAGGCCGTTGATGCGCAGCGTCTCGCCGATGCCGGGCACGAGGAACAGCAGCGCCACGCGCGGGTCGACGACGATGTTGCGCAGGCTGTCGATGCGGTTGTTGCCGCGCCGGTCGGGCAGCAGCAGGGTCCGGTCGTCGACGACGCGCACGAAGCCCGGCGCGTCGCCGCGCGGCGAGCAGTCGAGCCCCGCCGGCCCGGCGGTCGCCAGCGTCAGGAAGGGCGAGGCCGCGACGAAGGCGCGGTAGGCCGGGGTCAGCCGGTCGACCTCCTTGATCCGCGAGCGCTCGTCGACTGCCCCGTAAAGGGTTTCCAGCGCTGCGATCGTCGCGATCCGGTGGTCGGTCACGCCGCGCGCCCGATGTCGAGCGGGCGCATCTGGAAGACGCGCGTCGCGACCGCCTCGCGCACCGCCTCGTCGTGGAAGATGCCGAGGACCGCTGCGCCGGCCTCGCGCGCCTCGCGGATCATGTCGACCACCGTGTCCCGGTTGTGCGCGTCGAGCGAGGCGGTGGGCTCGTCGAGAAGCAGGATCGGGTAGGGATGGGCGAAGCCGCGCGCGATGTTGACCCGCTGCTGCTCGCCGCCGGAGAAGGTGGCGGGCGGCAGGCCCCAGAGGCGCTCCGGGATGCGCAGCCGCGCCAGGAGATCGCCCCCCCGCCCGCGCGCCGCCGCGCGGTCCATGCCGACGGCGCGCAGCGGCTCGGCCACCACGTCGATCGTCGGCACGCGCGGGATGACGCGCAGGAACTGGCTGACGAAGCCCATGGTGCGGCGGCGCACGTCCAGCACCGCGCGCGGCTCGGCGGTCAGCATATCGACCATGCGGCCGTCGTGCCGGACGAGGACGCTGCCGGTCTGCGGCCGGTAATTGGCGTAGACGCAGCGCATGAAGCTGCTCTTGCCGGCCCCGGACGGACCGGCGAGCACGACCGCCTCGCCCGGCGCGATGGCGAGATCGATGTCGCGCAGCACCGGCAGCGTCGTGCCCTGAATGTGCAGCGTGAAGGTCTTGCTGAGTTCGCGGACGATCAGCGCCGGAGGCTGCGCGGTCATGGCTGGAGCACCGAGGAGACGAGAAGCTGGGTATAGGCGTGGTGGGGATCGTCGAGGACCTGGTCGGTCAGGCCGGTCTCGACCACTTCGCCGCGGTGCATCACCAGCATGCGGTGCGACAGCATCCGCGCCACCGCGAGGTCGTGCGTGACCACGATCGCCGACAGCCCCAGATCGGCGACGAGTTCGCGCAGCAGGTCGAGCAGGCGCGCCTGCACGGACACGTCGAGACCGCCGGTCGGCTCGTCCATGAAGATCAGGCGTGGCTTGGTGACGAGGTTGCGCGCGATCTGCAGGCGCTGGAGCATGCCGCCGGAGAAGGTATGCGGCAGATCGTCGATGCGGCCGGTATCGATCTCCACCTTCTCCAGCCAGTCCGACGCCTCGCCGCGGATCCGGCCGTAGTGCCGGGCGCCGAGCGCCATCAGCCGCTCGCCGACATTGGCGCCGGCCGAAACGCGCATGCGCAGGCCCTGGCGCGCATCCTGGTGGACGAAGCCCCAGTCGGTGCGCATCAGCATGCGCCGCGACGCCTCCGACATCCGGTAGATGTCGACCATGCCCTCGCCGCGCGTGTCGTAGCGCACGGTGCCCGCTGTCGGCTCGAGCTGCGCCGACAGGCAGTTCAGCAGCGTCGTCTTGCCCGAGCCGGACTCGCCGACCACGGCGATCACCTCGCCCGGCCACAGGTCGAAGGAGACGTTGCGGCAGCCCAGGATGGCGCCGTGATAGCGCGCCACTTCGCGCACCCGCAGCAGCGGTCGGTCGCGTGCGTCCATGCCGCTCATCCGGCCGCTCCCTTCCAGGGTGCCGCGGTGCCCGTCGCCTGGGCCGCCTGGCGCTCGCCGCAATGATGGCTGTCGGAGCACACGAACATCCGCCCGCCCCTGTCGTCGATGACTACCTCGTCGAGATAGCTGTCCGTGGCACCGCACAGGGCGCAGGCCTCGTCCCAGCGCTGCACCTCGAACGGGTGGTCGTCGAAGTCGAGGCTCTTCACCGGCGTGTAGGGCGGGATGGCGTAGATGCGCTTCTCGCGGCCGGCGCCGAACAGCTGGATCGCCGGGTTCATGTGCATCTTCGGATTGTCGAACTTCGGAATGGGCGAGGGCGCCGTGACGTAGCGGCCGTTCACTTTGACCGGATAGTCGTAGGACGTGGCGATGCGGCCGTGCTTGGCGATGTCCTCGTAGAGCCGGACGTGCATGGCGCCGTATTCCTGAAGGGCGTGCATCTTGCGCGTCTCCGCCTCGCGCGGTTCCAGCCCGCGCAGCGGTTCCGGCTGCGGCACCTGGTAGACCAGGATCTGGTCCTCGCGCAGCGGCGCTTCCGGGATGCGGTGGCGTGTCTGGACGACCGTGGCCTCCACCGTCGCCTCGGTCGTCGCCACGCCGGCCGTGCGGGCGAAGAAGCGGCGGATGCTGACCGCGTTCGTCGTATCGTCGGCGCCCTGGTCGATGACCTTCAGCACGTCCTGCGGGCCGATCACTGCGGCCGTGACCTGGATGCCGCCCGTTCCCCAGCCATAGGGCAGCGGCATCTCGCGGCTGGCGAACGGGACCTGATAGCCCGGGATCGCCAGCGCCTTCAGGATGCAGCGGCGGATCATCCGCTTCGTCTGCTCGTCCAGATAGGCGAAATTGTAGCCGGGGTCGGTCCCGGCCCCCGAGCCCTCGACGCCGGTCGCGCTCATTCGGCGGCCTCCTGGGCGTCGTCGTCGGGGGCATCGTCGTCGGGGGCGTCGTGATGAGGGGCGGCCATCGCGCGGCGCATGCCCCGTACCATGTCGAGTTCCGCCTGGAAGTCGACATAGTGCGGCAGCTTCAGATGCTGCACGAAGCCCGACGCCTCGACATTGTCGCTGTGCGACATCACGAACTCCTGGTCCTGGGCGGGGGCCATGGGCTCCTCGCCCAGTTCGGCG
>JBKBLL010000132.1:0-10610 GCA_046296375.1 Alphaproteobacteria bacterium
CCAGACGTCCCCGGTGCGGTCGGGCCGGTGGTCGCGCGCGATCAGCAGATCCCACGCCCTGCCGTCGCGGAGCGCGGCGGCGCGCGTTTCCCCGGGCGAGACGGCGACGATGACCGTGTCGACGGGGGGAACCGGGATGGAGCCGCGCCGCATCCGCGCTCGGCCCGTCAGTCGGCGGCGGGCGTCCAGCCCGCGCCGGTCAGCAGTGCCGCCGTTTCGCAGAGCGGCAGGCCGACCACGTTGGGATAGGAGCCGTTGATAGCGGGCACGAACGCGGCGGCACGGCCCTGGATCGCATAGCCACCGGCTTTGCCCCGCCACTCGCCACTGGAAAGGTAGGCCGCCATCTCGGAAAGCGACAGGCGCTTGAAGCCCACTACGGTCACGACGAGGCGCTCGCGCAGCCGCCCGTCGGGGGCGATCTGGGCGACACCGCATTTGCCGGGGGGGCGCCGGCCGGAGAGCAGGTCCAGGCAGCGGCGCGCCGTCGCCTCGTCCTCCGCTTTCGGAAGGATGCGGCGCCCGACGCCGACGACGGTATCGGCCGCGAGTACGAAGGCGCCGGGATGCCGTGCCGCGACCGCCTGCGCCTTGGCCGCGGCGAGACGCGCCGCATGCGGGCGCGGCAGTTCGCGGGGAAGCGGTGCCTCGTCGATGTCGGCGGGATCGATCGCCGCCGGAACGATGCCGATCTGGGCCAGCAGATCGACGCGCCGCGGCGAGGCGGAAGCGAGCACGAGGCGGGCCTCCGCGGCCGCGCCCCCCCGGCGGATCAAGGCGGGAACCGTTACTTGAAGCGGAAGGTGATGCGACCCTTGGTGAGGTCGTAGGGCGTCATCTCGACGCTGACCCGGTCGCCGGCCAGTACCCGGATCCGGTTCTTCCGCATCTTGCCCGAAGTGTGGGCCAGGATTTCGTGCTCGTTCTCCAGGCGGACGCGGAACATGGCGTTGGGCAGCAGTTCCGTGACCGTCCCCTGGAACTCGAGGGCTTCTTCCTTCGACATCGGCTCTCCGTGGCATCGTTGCTGAATGGTCGCCGGGGCGACCGCAGTGCGGCGAAAACAGGGCGGCGTCAAGTTATCTGGGGGCGTACGTCGAAATTTTCACGGGACGATACGTCAGCTGCCCGGGCTTCTTCCCGGAGGGAAACGTTCCTTGATCCGGGCCATGAGGGAATCGCGCGTCTCGCGGTAGGCCGCGATCATCTGCTCGCGGCTGCCCCAGATCGCGGTCGGATCGAAAGTCGGCCAGTATTCGATGTCGATCGCCATCGTCCGGGTCAGCTCCACGGCGCGGTGCTGCGCCTCGGGCGACAGCGAGATGACGAGGTCGAAGGACGTGTCGTCCAACTCGTCGAAGCTGCGCGGGCGGTGCCTGGAGATGTCCAGGCCGATCTCGTCCATGATCGCCTGCGCGAACGCGTCGTTCTCGCCCGCCCGCACGCCGACGGATTCGACATAGACCCGCTGCCGGTGCAGATGGCGCAGGATCGCCGCGGCCATGGGCGAGCGGACGGTGTTGGTCGTGCAGGCGAAGAGCACGCTGGCCGGCGCACGGCGTTGCGGAGCGGCGGCGCTCATCCCCGGATGTGAAGTACGCAGAGCAGCGTGAAGAGCCGCCGCGCGGTGTCGTTGTCGACGGCGATCTTGCCGTCGAGCCGTCGCCGCAGAAGGTCCGATCCCTCGTTGTGCAGGGCACGCCTGCCCATGTCGATCGCCTCGATGCGCGACGGGCTCGCCGTCTTGATGGCGTCGTAGTAGCTCTCGCAGATCGTGAAGTAGTCCTTGATGACCCGGCTGAACGGCTTCATGGCGAGGCCGATGCGGTGCAGCGGCGCGTCGGCCGTGTCGCGGACGTCGAAGACGAGCCGGTTGTCCTCGATCGCGAGAAAGAGGTGGTAGGGGCCGGGGCGTCCGTCCGCGAGGGCGAAGACGTTCTCCTCGACCAGGTCGTAGATGGCGACGGCGCGCTCGTGCTCGATCTCCGGACTGCGGCGAACGACGAGCCGTTCGTCCAGCGTGACCTTGGCGATGCGATCGTTGCGTTCGGTCATGTCTCCGGTGGTCATGTCTCCGGCGGCAGGTTGAGGCGGACCGACACCGACAGGGCGTGCGCGTCCAGTCCTTCGGCGCGCGCGAGGCGGACGGCCGCCGGGCCGAGCGCCCGCAACCCGTCGGCGTCGCAGCCGAGCAGGGTCGTCCGCTTCATGAAGTCGAGGACGCCCAGGCCGGAGGAGAAGCGCGCGCTGCGCGAAGTCGGCAGCACGTGGTTCGGCCCGCCGACATAGTCGCCGATCGCCTCCGGCGTGTGCCGGCCGAGGAAGATCGCACCGGCATGGCGGATGAAGCGCGCCAGCCGGTCGGGGTCGGGCACGGCCAGTTCCAGATGCTCCGGCGCGATGCGGTCGACATAGGTCGGCGCGTCGTCGATATGCTCGATGACGATGATCGCGCCGAACCGCTCCCAACTCTCCCGCGCCACCGCCTCGCGGGGCAGCGTCTTCAGGAAGCCATCGACGGCACGGGCGACGTCGTCGGCGAACTGCGGGTCGTCGGTGATCAGGATCGACTGCGCATCCGGCGAATGCTCGGCCTGGGACAGCAGGTCGGCAGCGACCCATGCCGGATCGTTGCCGCCGTCGGCCACCACCAGGATCTCCGACGGTCCGGCGATCAGGTCGATGCCGACGATGCCGAACACCTGGCGCTTGGCGGCCGTGACCCAGGCATTGCCGGGGCCGACGATCTTGTCGACCGGTCGGATCGTCTCCGTCCCGTAGGCGAGTGCGCCGATCGCCTGCGCCCCGCCGATCCGGTAGACCTCGTCGACGCCGGACATGCGGGCCGCGGCGAGCACCAGCGGGTTGATCCGTCCGTCCGGCGTCGGCACCACCATGACCAGCCGCTCGACCCCGGCGACCTTGGCCGGCAAGGCGTTCATCAGGACGGAACTGGGATAGGAGGCGAGACCGCCCGGCACGTAGAGACCGGCGGCCTGGATCGGTGTCCAGCGCAGGCCGAGGCGGATGCCGAGTTCGTCGACATACTCGAAATCCTGGGGCACCTGCTGCTCGTGGAAGGCGGCGATCCGGTGCGCGGCAAGGCGCAGCGCCTCGAGCGCGCTCGGGTCGCAGGCGGCCTCGGCGGCGGCCATCTCGTCGACCGGCACGCGCAGCGTCTCGGGCGTGAGCTGCATCCGGTCGAGCCGGGTCGTGTGCTCGATGACGGCGGCGTCCCCGCGCCGGCGAACGTCGGCCAGGATCCGGGCGGCGACGGCGTCGACGTCGGCCGCGTCTTCCGCGCCGCGCTTCTCCTCGAGGAAGGCGGCGAACGCCGCCTCGAAGCCGGGATCGCGCGCGTCAAGCCGCCGCGGCAACGGTCGCTCCCTGGAAGCGTTCGATCCAGCCGCCTATCTCGGTCGGCCGTGTCTTGAGCGCCGTCCGGTTGACAATGAGGCGCGAGGTGATGTGGGCGATGTGTTCCACCTCCACGAGGCCGTTGGCGCGCAGGGTGGATCCCGTCGACACCAGATCGACGATGCGGCTGCACAGCCCCAGGCTGGGCGCCAGTTCCATCGCACCGTTCAGCTTGATGCACTCGGCCTGGACGCCGCGTGCGGCGAAGTGCCGGCGGGTGACGTGCGGATATTTTGTCGCCACCCGGATATGGCTCCAGCGTCGGGGATCGTCGCGCGCGACCAGTTCCGCCGGCTCCGCCACCGAGAGGCGGCACTTGCCGATCCCGAGGTCGAGCGGCGCATAGACCTCCTGGAAATCGAACTCCATCAGCACGTCGTAGCCGGCGATCCCGATATGGGCGCCGCCGAAGGCGACGAAGGTCGCCACGTCGAAACTTCGGACACGGACGATGAAGATGCCGGGGTCGCGCGTCGCGAATTTGAGCTGTCGCGTCTCCGGATCGTCGAAGGCCGCCTCGGGTTCGATCCCGGCCCGGCGGACCAGCGGCATTGCCTCGTCCAGGATGCGGCCCTTCGGCAGGGCGATGATGAGCGGTTCGTTCGTCGTCGGCATGGCGCGCTATCTATACCGATCCGGTCGCGGTGTCAGCCGCCGCGACGGCATCTTCTCCGCCGGGGGCGCCGGGCCTCATGCGCCCGGGGCGCCATCGGGCGGGCCGTATCGAGCGCCCCTTGAACGGTGTCGAGGGTCCCGACGATACTGCGGCCAGTTCGTCGGAGCCCACGGCTCCCGTTCGAAACCGGTCCGCCCGCCCCGGGCGGCATCAGGAGGAAGCGCATCCCATGGCAGGGCTCTACTTCGAGGATTTCGAGATCGGTCAGGTGTTCGAGCATCCGATCACCCGCACCGTGACCGAGATGGACAATGTGCTGTTCAGTGCCCTGACGCACAACCCGCAGCCCCTGCACCTCGACGAGGAGTTCTCCAAGGGCACGGAGTTCGGCCAGCGGCTGGTCAACAGCCTGTTCACGCTGGGCCTGATGATCGGCGTGTCGGTCGGCGACACGACGCTCGGCACCACGGTCGCCAATCTGGGCATGACCGACTGCCGCTTCCCGAAGCCCGTGTTCCACGGCGACACGCTGCGCTGCACGACCACGATCGCTGAGAAGCGCGAGAGCAGGTCGCGCTCGGACGCCGGCATCGTGCTGTTCGAGCATCGTGCGATCAACCAGCGCGGCGAGGAGGTCGCCTACTGCAAGCGCTCCGGCCTGATGAAGAAGCGGCCCGCATAGGTCAGACCCGTCCGCCGCGGTGGATTTCGAGTGGGACGAGGCCAAGCGCCTCGTCAACCTCGAGAAGCATGGCCTGGATTTCCGGGACGCACCCTCGGTGTTCAGGCGGCCGTGTCTGTTCGCGCCGGCGCCTTACGGATCGGAGCGACGCTGGGTGCTTGTGGGGCGGCTCGGCGCACGCTACTGACCATCGTCTTTACACTGCGGGCCGGAGCGTTCCGACTCATCTCGATGCGGAGATCGCGGGATGGCGAGAAAGCGCAACATCGTGCGGTACACGGCGGCTGAACTCGCGGAGCTTCCCAGCAAGAGCGACTTCGCGCGCGTCGATCGCATGAGCGAGGCCGACCTGGAGGCGGCGATCGCCGCCGATCCCGACTGGCGCAGCCTTCCCGAAGATTGGTACAGCCACGCATCGCCCGCGTTCCCCGCCGAACGGCTGGAGCGCGTCGAGGTCGAACTGGATCCCGACGTGATCGCCTGGTTCCGCCGTCGGGGGCGAGACAGTTCCAAACAGATAAACGCGGCGCTGCGCGCCTTCATGATCGCCCGGGAGAATGCCGAGAAATGACCATCCGATCCTTCCTGTTCGTGCCGGGCGACAGCGAGCGTAAACTCGCCAAGGTGACCGGCGGGCCGGCCGACGCGCTGATCCTCGACCTGGAGGATGCGGTGGCGCAGGAGCGGCTGCCGGTCGCGCGCGCCATGGTGTGCGATCACCTGAAGGCGCACCCCGACCGGTCGCGCCAGCAGCTCTGGGTGCGGGTCAATCCGCTGGACACGAAGCTGTCGCTGCCGGACCTCGCCGGCGTGATGGCGGGCGCGCCCGACGGCATCGTGCTGCCGAAGACGGACGACGGCAGCGCGGTCGTGAAGCTCTGCCACTATCTCTCGGCACTCGAGGCGCGCGAGGGCATCGAGATCGGCCGGACGCAGATCCTGGTCGTCGCGACCGAGACGGCGAAGAGCCTGTTCCATCTGGACTCCTATGCCGGGTCCAGTCCGCGCATCTATGGCCTGACCTGGGGTGCGGAGGATCTGGCGGCGGCGCTGTTCGCGACGACAAACCGTACGCCGGACGGCGAATATGAGGGGCCGTACAAGCTGGCGCGCACGCTGTGCCTCGCCGGTGCCCGTGCGGCGGGCGTCGAGCCGGTGGACACGCTGCTCGCCAACTTCCGCGACATGGCCGGCCTGGAGGCCGAGGCGCTGCAGGCCCGCAAGGTGGGATTCACCGGCAAGATCGCCATCCATCCCGACCAGGTCGAGCCGATCAACCGCGCCTTCACGCCGGACGATGCCGAGGTCGCGTATGCGAAGCGGGTGGTCGAGGCGTTCGCCAACGCAACGACCGGCACGGTCGGCATGGACGGCAAGATGCTCGACATGCCGCACCTGAAGCAGGCGCGGCACGTGCTGGCCACTGCGGAGAAGTTCGCGGGGCGGTGATCCCGTCCGGCGGTCGACCTTAACGAGACCGTCATCGTCCTGTCGCGCGGCCGTCACCGGCGCCCGGTAGTTCCCGCACCTCCCTTTTCCGAACTGGAGGTCGCGGCGTGAAGGCGAACGGATTGAAGGCACTGCTTCGGGCGACGGTGGTGGGCATCGCCGCTACGGCGATGGTTCAGGGCGCAGCGGCGGCGGAGCGCACGCTCACCTTCGCCCACGTCCTGGAGCAGGACCATCCCTACCATCACATGGCGGTGAAGTTCGCCGAAGAGGTGGCGGCGCGTGCGCCGGAACTGAAGGTCGGTTCCGGCGCTGGTCTGGGGGCGATAGGAGCGATCGGTCGTTCGACACCGGCGACGACCCGGTTATGCTCGCCGTGGCATCAGGTGGAGGAAGACCCATGCTGAAGAGACTGAACCCCGAGGGCGTGCCGAAGCCCGGCTCGCCATACAGCCAGGCGATCGAGGCAGGGCCCGGCATGCGCTGGCTCCACATCTCGGGCCAGGTCGGCGTCGATCCGTCCGGCAAGGTCCTGGAGGGCGCGGAGGCGCAGATCGAGCAGATCTGGCGCAACGTCCTGGGCTGCCTGAAAGCCGCCGGGATGGGACCGCAGGATCTGGTCAAGGTAACGGTCCTGCTGACCCGGCGCGAGGACATCGCCGTCTCGCGCGATATCCGGCGGCGCATGCTGGACGGGGCGGAGCCGGCGTCCACGCTGATGATCGTCTCCGGCCTCGCCAGCCCGGACCTGCTGGCCGAGATCGAGGCGATCGCCGCCGCACCCTGACGCGCGGTCCTCAACCGCCCGTCCGAAGGCGCCAGTCGCCGCGCGCGGCACGCTGCAGGCCCAGATGGTCGCGCAGCGTCCTGCCGGCATAGTCATTGCGAAACAGGCCGCGTCGCTGCAGTTCCGGAACGACGAAGCGCACGAAATCCTCGTAGGCGCCGGGGACGTACGTCGCGGCGACGACGAAGCCGTCGCAGCCGCCTTCCTCGAACCACTGTTCCATCCGGTCCGCGACCTCCTTAGGCCCGCCGACCCAGGGGTCGTGCAGCTGGCCGCGGCCGCTGTAGTGGATGAAGTCGCGCACCGTCGGGTTCGTCTTGCCGCTGTCCTGCAGCACGCGGTCGCGGATCGCCTGCAGGCCGGAGATGCTCGCCAGCTCCGCGTCGGTGAAAGGCTCGTCCATGCCCTTGGACGCGAAGTCGAAGTTCAGCGCCTCTGAGAGCAGCGAGAGCGAATCGTCCTCGGTAGGAAGGGCGGCAATGGCGGCGCACCTGTCCTCGGCCTCGGCCTTCGTGGCCGCCACGACCGGATGGATCAGGGTGGCGACCTTCATGGTCGCCGGGTCGCGGCCGATGCGCTCGGCCTCCTGCTTCAGTTCGGCGGTGGCGCGGGCGCCGACCTGCATGTTCGGGTACATGACGAACATCAGTTCGCCCCAGCGCGCCGCGAAGCGGCGGCCGCGGCCGCTCTGCCCGGCCTGGATGACGACCGGATAGCCCTGCGGCGAGCGGGGCACGGTGAACGGCCCGCGCGAGCTGTAGAACCGGCCTTCGTAGTCGAGCCGGTGGACCTTCTCCCGGTTCGCGAACACCGAGCGCTGCTTGTCGAGGACGATGGCGTCGTCCTCCCACGTGTCCCAGTGGCCGTGGACGATCTCCATGAACTCGTCGGCCTGGTCGTAGCGCAGGTCGTGCTCAACGACCTCCGTGCGGCCCATGTTCCTGGCCTCGCTGGAGTTCAGCGAGGTGACGACGTTCCAGGCCGCCCGCCCGCCGGTCATCAGGTCGAGCGTCGCGAAGACGCGCGCGACGTGGAACGGCTCGTAGTAGGTCGTCGAATAGGTCGAGCCGAGCCCGAGCCGCTCGGTCGCCATGCCCATCGCCGTGAGGATCGTGACCGGATCCATCTTCACGCAGCGGATGCCGTGCTCGACGGTGTGGCCGTGGTCGCCGCCGAGGATGTCCGGCATGGCGAGCCGGTCGTCGAAAAAGCCGAGATCGAATTTGCCCGCCTCCAATACCCGCGCGATGTGCCGGTAATAGTCCACCGTCAGGAAGTCGGTGCGCGAGTCGGGGTGACGCCAGGACGCGGCGAAGTTGGTGCAGTTCTGCGCCTGCAGGAAGCCGATCAGGGTCATCTGGCGCATGGTCTCTCCATCCGTTCCCGCCCCCGGGACGGGGCGGCATTGGCCGCGGCCGGCCGGTGGTGTACATGACCGGACAAAGAACGCAGGGCAAGCCCCCGCGGCCCGGCGGTCGCGGCGGCGCCCGGATGCAGGGGAGTGGCAGATGACGGTGGAACTGTCCGAAGAGCACGCGATGCTGCGCGACCTGGTCGCGAAGTTCGTCGACCGCGAGCTGATTCCGCTCGAGGCCGCCGTCCTCCAGCGCGAGCGCAGCGGCCAGTCCATCGGCCTGACGCCGGAGGAGGAGGGGCCGCTCCTCGCCAAGTGCAGGGAACTCGGCCTGTGGGCGCTCGATGCCCCGGAAACGCTCGGCGGCGCCGACCTGCCCGCGGTGGCGCTCATGCCGGTCAACGAGGAACTCGGCCGGACCTGCACGCCCTTCACCTTCCCGCCTGACTCGCCGAACATGCACATGCTGATGCAGGTGGCGAGCGAGGAGCAGAAGCGGAAATATTTGGAACCCTATGCCAAGGGCGATGCGAAGTCGGCGATCGCGATCTCCGAGCCCGGAGCCGGCGGCGATCCGGCGGGCATGATGACGCGCGCCGTTAAGGACGGCAGCGACTGGGTCATCAACGGCCGCAAGATCTGGATCAGCCGCATCCCGCACGCCGACTTCACCATCGTCATGGCACTGACGGACCCGGAAAAGCGTGCCCGCGGCGGCATTACCGCCTTCATCGTCGAGAAGGACACGCCCGGCCTGATCATCGAGCGCGAGATCCCGATGCTGGGGGGCCACCGCACCTACGAGGTGGTGTTCGAGGACTGCCGGGTGCCCGAGAGCCAAGTGCTGGGGGAGGTGGGGCAGGGCTTTGCGCCGATGCAGCTCCGCCTGACCATCCGTCGGCTGCAGATGGGCGCCTGGTGCATCGGCATGGCGCGGCGCGCACTGGGCATGATGTGCGAGCACGCCAAGCAGCGGGTGACCTTCGGCGCCCGCCTCGCCGACCGCCAGGCCATTCAGTGGTGGATCGCCGACGCCGCGACTAAGATCCACGCCTGCCGCCTGATGGTGATGGACGCCGCGGCGAAGCAGGATGCGGGCCGGGACGTCCGCACCGAGGCGTCGATGATCAAGGTCTGGGGCACGGAGATGGCGTCGGAGGTGATCGACCATGCCATGCAGACCTTCGGCGCCATGGGCGTCACCAAGGAACTGCCGCTGCAGCTGATGGCGCAGAAGGTCCGCGTCATGCGCGTCTACGAAGGGCCGTCGGAGGTGCACCGGATGGTCATCGCCCGGCGCACGCTCGCCGCGTCGGGCTGACGGCGGTCGGCTGCCAAAACGAGTCGAGAAACGAAAGCAAGGAGACCACAATGGCCAAGCAGTACAAGGACATCGGCGTTACCCATGAGGGCATGGTCGCCACCGTCGAGATCCAGCGCCCGCCGAACAACTTCTTCGACAACGCGCTGATCAACGCGATCGCCGACGCCTTCGAGGATGTCGACGCCGATCCCAACCTGCGGGCCATCGTGCTGTGCTCCCAGGGCAAGACCTTCTGTGCCGGCGCCGACTTTTCCAAGCGCGACCTGAACGCCACCGCGACGGGCGGCAGCGGCAAGCACCTCTACAAGGAGGCGACGCGCCTCTTCCGCTCGAAGACGCCGGTCGTCGCGGCGGTGCACGGTGCGGCCATCGGCGGCGGTCTCGGCCTCGCCGTGATGGCCGACTTCCGCGTCACCTGCAGCGAAGCGCGCTTCAGCGCCAACTTCTCGCGCCTCGGCTTCCATCCGGGCTTCTCTCTGACCTACACGCTGCCGCGCCTGGTCGGCCAGCAGCAGGCGAACCTGCTCTTCTACACCGGCCGCCGCATCTCGGGCGACGAGGCGGTGCGGATCGGACTCGCCGACGTGCTCGTGCCGCAGGACCAGGTGCGCGCGGCCGCGCAGGAACTGGCGCTCGAGATCGCCCAGTCGGCCCCGCTCGCCGTCGTGTCCATCCGCGAGACGATGCGCCGCGGCTACGCCGACGCGGCCGAGGCGGCGACGGAACGCGAACTCACCGAGCAGAGCTGGCTCACCCAGACCGAGGACATGAAGGAAGGCGTCAAGGCCTATGCCGAGCGCCGCCTGCCGGACTTCAAGGGCAGGTGATCCGGTCGGCGGGCCTGCGTGCGGAGAACCGGCGTCCCCGGTCCCGCGCGACGGCCCGCGCTGCCGACGAGCCCTGCGCGACCCCGGCCGACCGGAGCCTTGCGGGACCAAGGCGGCGACCAGGGTCCCGGGACTAAGAATTGGGAGACGAGGA
>JBKBLL010000133.1:0-10585 GCA_046296375.1 Alphaproteobacteria bacterium
CGGACGCCTCGTCCTGGTGCAGGACGAAGCCGGGGTGGCTACGGCCGTGCACGCCGTGACCGGCGAGACGGTCGGGCCGGTCGCCGCGGGCGAGGCCGAGCGGCTGCGCCTCAACAACCGCGTCCGGACCGCGGCGGCGGCGGCCCTCAGCCGGCTGCGCCTCGCCAGTCCCGATTCCCAGGCGCGCCTGGTCGCGGCACAGGCTGCCGTGCGCCATGCTTCCGCCGACAATCTGGTCGCCCTGCGCACGGCGCTGGCGACGGAAACCGACGGGCGCGTGCGCGACGCGATGACCTTCGCCCTGCGCGCCTCGCAACTCGCCGCGGGGGGGCCGGAGGAGCGGTCGGAGGCGGTCGCCGCGCTGCACGGCTCGCTCGATCCGCAGGTGCGTGCGCTGCTGGGCCGCGTCGTCGCCGACGAGAGCGCCGAGCCGGCGCTGCGCGAAGCGGCTGCCGCGGCGGTCGCGGCCGGCGAGACCAGGCTCAGGATGATCGAGTTCGGCATGAACCTGTTCCAGGGCGTCAGCCTCGGCTCGATCCTGCTGCTCGCCGCCATGGGGCTCGCCATCACCTTCGGCGTGATGGGCGTCATCAACATGGCACATGGCGAGATGATCATGATCGGCGCCTACAGCGCCTTCGTCGTGCAGGAACTTTTCCGGGCCTTCCTGCCGCCGGGCGCCATCGACCTCTATCTCCTGGCGGCGCTTCCCGTCGCCTTCCTCGTCGCCGGCGCGGTTGGCGTCGCCATCGAGCGCGGGGTGATCCGCTTCCTCTACGGCCGGCCGCTCGAAACCCTGCTCGCGACCTGGGGCATCAGCCTCATCCTGCAGCAGGTCGTGCGCTCGATCTTCGGCGCGCCGAACAAGCAGGTGTCCAACCCCAGCTGGATGACCGGCGGGTTCGAGGTCGCCGGCGGCATGGTGATCACCTGGAACCGTCTCGCGATCATCGTCTTCTGCATCATCGTCTTCCTGATGGTGCTGACGGTCATCCGCTATTCGGCGTTCGGCCTGCAGATGCGCGCAGTCACCCAGAACCGGGACATGGCGCGCTCCATGGGCATCAACTCCGCCCGCGTCGACGCGCTGACCTTCGGCCTCGGCTCCGGCATCGCCGGCATCGCCGGTGTAGCGCTCAGCCAGGTCGGCAATGTCAGTCCGAACCTGGGCCAGCTCTACATCGTCGATTCCTTCATGGTCGTGGTGTTCGGCGGCGTCGGCAACCTGGCCGGCACGCTGGTCGGCGCCATGACGCTCGGGATCGTCAACAAGTTCCTGGAGCCGGTGGCGGGCGCCGTGCTCGGCAAGGTCGCCGTCCTCGTCCTCATCATCCTGTTCATCCAGCGCCGGCCAAGAGGGCTCTTCGCCCTCAAGGGCCGCTCGGCGGAGGCCTGAGCCATGCGTGACGCCAAGGCCGCGCCCGAGGCGGCCGATCCGGCCGGCCGGCCCTCGATCATGACCCGCACCGGGTGGATCGTCTTTCTGGCGGCGGGGTTCCTGCTGATCGTCGTGGTGCCGGCGCTCAACCAGTACGCGGCGACCGGCTCGGCGCTGCACATCCCCAACTATCTGATCCCGCTGCTGGGCAAGTATCTGTGCTACGCCCTGCTGGCGGTCAGCATGGACCTCATCTGGGGTTATGCCGGCATCCTCAGCCTCGGACACGGCGCCTTCTTCGCGCTGGGCGGCTACTGCATGGGGATGTACCTGATGCGCCAGATCAGCGACCGGGGCGTCTACGGCAATCCCGACCTGCCCGACTTCATGGTGTTCCTCAACTGGAGCGAACTGCCCTGGTATTGGTGGGGCTTCGAGAACTTCGCCTTCGCCATGGCGATGGTCGTGCTCGTGCCGGCCGCACTGGCCTTCGTGTTCGGGTGGCTCGCCTTCCGGTCGCGGATCACCGGCGTCTACTTCTCGATCATCACCCAGGCGATGGTCTTCGCCCTGATGCTCGCCTTCTTCCGCAACGACCTCGGCTTCGGCGGCAACAATGGCCTGACCGACTTCAAGGAGATCCTCGGCTACGACGTGCAGGCCCATTCCACCCGGGTCGGCCTGTTCGTCGCCTCCGCCGTGGCGCTGGGTCTCGGCATCCTGATCTGCAGGTGGATCGTGACCTCCAAGCTGGGCCGCGTACTGGTCGCCGTGCGCGACGCGGAGAGCCGCGTCCGCTTCCTCGGCTACGACGTCACGGGAGCCAAGCTCTTCGTCTTCGTCGTCTCCGCGGCCCTCGCCGGCATCGCGGGGGCGCTCTACGTGCCCCAGGTCGGCATCATCAACCCGAGCGAGTTCGCGCCGGCCCAGTCGATCGAACTCGCGATCTGGGTCGCGGTCGGCGGTCGCGGCACCCTCTACGGCGCGGTGATCGGGGCCTTCGCGGTCAATGTCGCCAAGACTTTCCTGACCGGCTATGCGCCGGAGATCTGGCTCTTCTTTCTCGGAGCGCTGTTCGTGGCGTCCACCCTGTTCTTCCCGCGCGGCATCGTCGGTCTCCGGCTGCCGGCACTGCGCCGGCGCAGCACCGGTGCGCCGCCCTCGACGCCGACATCCGGGCCTACCGCTTCGGAGCCCGCCAGCACGGAGGCCGCCGATGCGCGACGCCAGCCAGCCTGACCTCCGGCAGCCGAGCGAAAGCCAGCCCGGAGAAGCACAGCCCGGCGAGGGTGGGTCGGCGAACGCGGCGCCGGCCGTCCCGGTTTTCGGCGACGAGGCGACGGAGGCCAGGCTGCATGCGGCCGCCCTGATCGCCGAGGCCGACGATCGCTTCCTCTATCTAGACGGCATCACCGTCAGCTTCGACGGCTTCCGGGCGCTCAACGAACTGTCGCTGGTGATCGCGAAGGGCGAACTCAGGACGATCATCGGACCGAACGGTGCCGGAAAGACGACCATGATGGACGTGGTCACCGGCAAGACCCGGCCCGACAAGGGGGAGGCGATCTTCGCCAACCGCCACGACCTGACCATGCTCGACGAGGCCGAGATCGCCAATCTCGGCATCGGCCGCAAGTTCCAGAAGCCGACCGTCTTCCAGAACCTCACCGTCTTCGAGAACCTGGAACTGGCGCTGCGCGACGACCGCCGGACGCTGCCCGTGCTGCTGTCGCGGCTGTCGCGGGCGCAGTTGGCCCGCGTAGACGAGGTCCTGGGTACGATCGGGCTGCGGGGGCGAGAACGGGATCTGGCCGGCAGCCTGAGCCATGGTCAGAAGCAGTGGCTGGAGATCGGCATGCTGCTGATCCAGGACGCGCAGATCCTGCTGCTCGACGAGCCGGTCGCGGGCATGACCGATGCGGAGACCGAGGCGACGTCGGAACTCTTCCTCAGCCTGGCGCGCGAACGCACCGTGATCGTCGTCGAACACGACATGGCCTTCGTGCGCAGTCTCGGCGGCAAGGTGACCGTGCTGCACGAGGGCTCGGTCCTGGCCGAGGGTTCGATCGACGCGGTCCAGTCGAACGAGCGCGTCATCGAAGTCTATCTGGGGCGGTGAGGGGGAGCGGATCATGCTGAAAGTCGATGCCCTCCACCTGCACTATGGTGCGAGCCACATCCTGCGGGGCGTCGGCCTGAGGGCGGAGCGCGGCAGGATCACCTGCGTGCTGGGCCGCAACGGCGTGGGCAAGACCTCGCTGCTGCGCGCCATCCTGGGCCTGCAGCCGATCAGCGGCGGCACGATCACCTGGGACGACAAGGACATGGCGGGCGTGCCGACCCATCGCCGGGCGACGATGGGCTTCGCCAGCGTGCCGCAGGGACGCGACATCTTCCCGCGCCTGACGGTGGAGGAGAACCTCCAGACCGGATTCTCCGTCCTGCCACGCCGCGAGCGGCGCATTCCGGAGGAGATCTACGAGACGTTTCCGGTCCTGAAGACCATGCTGCGGCGGCGGGGCGGCGACCTCTCCGGGGGCCAGCAGCAGCAGCTCGCCATCGCCCGGGCCCTGATCATGCGGCCGCAACTCCTCGTCCTCGACGAGCCGACCGAGGGCATCCAGCCGTCGATCATCAAGGACATCGAGCGGGTGATCCGCAGCCTCGCGCGGCGCGGCGACATGGCGATCGTCCTGGTGGAGCAGTATTTCGAGTTCGCGCGCGATCTCGCAGACTATTATGGCGTGATGGAGCGCGGCGAGATGGTGCTCGCCGGCACGCGCGCCGAGATGATCGAGGCCGATGTACGACGGCGCATGGCGGTCTGAGGCCGCGGATGGGGAGGATCGGCGGGGGGGACAGGGCGCACGGGACGGCGCCCTCGCGCGCAACGACGGCGCGGCCGAAGTTGGCTTCGGCTCCGACGGCCGGCTCGTCCATCTGTTCCAGTCGACACCCTGCCGGGTGGCGTTCCCGCGACCGGAGTCCGGCGACTTGTCGCTCGGCGTCTTCATCACGACCAGCGGCGGCCTCGCCGGCGGCGACAGGCTGCGTTTCCGGGCCTCCGTCGCGGCCGGCGGTCGCGCGATGGTCACGACCCAGGCGGCGGAGAAGATCTACCGCTCGCTCGGCGCCGATACGCGGGTGGACGTCGCGGTCGAAGCGGGGCCGGGCGCCTGGGTCGAATGGCTGCCGCAGGAGACGATCGTGTTCGACCGCGCCCGGCTGCGGCGACGGACCGACCTGCACCTGGCGGCCGGGGCGCGGGCGATGGCGGGTGAGCTGGTCGTGCTGGGCCGGGCCGCGCACGGCGAGACGTTCCGCCGTGGCCTGCTTCGCGACGAGATCCGGCTGCATCGCGACGGGCGACTCGTCTGGATGGACGCGCTCCATCTGGTCGGCGACGATGTCGCCGCCATCGTCGCGGCGGCGGCCGGCTTCGGCGGCGGCACGGCTCTTGCGACCGGCCTCTATGCCGCGGAGGATGCGCCTGCGCGGCTGGAGGAGGCGCGCGCCAGCCTCGCCGAACGGGCGGAGGTTCGGGCGGGCGCGACGGTGGTGAACGGCATCCTGGTGGTGCGGATGCTGGGTGACCCGTTCTCGGTGCGACGGGCCTTCGGCCTGTGGTGGACGGGCTTCCGTGCGGCGGCCGCAGGGCTGCCGGCCCGGCTGCCGCGGCTCTGGAGCGTGTAGGGAGGGGACATGCGGCTGACGCCGAGAGAGCAGGACAAGCTGATGGTGGCGATGGCGGCGGTCGTCGCCCGCCGCCGCCTGGAGCGGGGCGTGAAGCTGAACCATCCGGAGGCGGTGGCCCTGATCACCGATTTCGTCGTCGAGGGGGCGCGCGACGGCCGGTCCGTCGCGGACCTGATGGCCGCTGGCGCCACGGTGCTGACCCGCGAACAGGTGATGGAGGGGATCGCCGAGATGATCCACGACGTGCAGGTCGAGGCGACCTTCCCCGACGGGACCAAGCTCGTGACCGTCCACCAGCCGATTAGGTGAGGAGGCCCGGAATGATTCCCGGCGAAGTGATCCCCGCCGACGGCGAACTGGTCCTCAACGAGGGCCAGCCGACCGTCACCCTCTCCGTCGCGAACACGGGCGACCGGCCGATCCAGGTCGGCAGCCATTATCACTTCTTCGAGACGAACGGCGCGCTGGACTTCGACCGCGGCAAGGCGCGCGGCATGCGCCTCGACATTCCGGCCGGCAGCGCGGTGCGTTTCGAGCCGGGTCAGACGCGCGAGGTGACGCTGGTGCCCTATCGCGGCGGCCGCACCGTCTTCGGTTTCAACCAGGCCGTGATGGGGCCGCTGGACAAGAAAGCCTGAGCCATGGCCTTTCGCATCGCCCGCGCGGCCTATGCCGACATGTTCGGCCCCACGGTGGGCGACAAGGTGCGCCTCGCCGATACCGAGCTGTTCATCGAGGTGGAGAAGGACCACACGATCTATGGCGAGGAGGTGAAGTTCGGCGGCGGCAAGGTGATCCGCGACGGCATGGGCCAGAGTCAGGTGACGCGCGCGGGCGGCGCCGTCGACACCGTCATCACCAACGCCCTGATCCTCGACCATTGGGGCGTCGTGAAGGCCGACATCGGGATCAGGGACGGCCGCATCGTCGGCATCGGCAAGGCCGGCAATCCCGACGTGCAGCCCGGCGTGGACATCGTGATCGGGCCGGGGACAGAAGCGATCGCGGGCGAGGGCAAGATCGTCACCGCCGGCGGCTTCGACTGCCACATCCACTTCATCTGCCCGCAGCAGATCACCGAGGCGCTCTACTCCGGCATAACCAGCATGATGGGCGGGGGGACGGGGCCGGCGACGGGCACGAATGCGACGACGTGCACGCCCGGCGCCTGGCATATCGGCCGGATGATCCAGGCGATGGAAGCCTTTCCGATGAACATCGGCCTCTCCGGCAAGGGCAATGCGAGCCAGCCGGAAGCCTTGATCGAGCAGGTCCGGGCCGGCTCCTGCGCGCTGAAACTCCACGAGGACTGGGGCACGACGCCCTCGGCCATCGACACCTGCCTGTCGGTCGCCGACGAGATGGACGTGCAGGTGCTGATCCACACCGACACGCTGAACGAGTCGGGGTTCGTCGAGGACACGGTGCGTGCCTTCAAGGGCCGCACCATCCACGCCTTCCACACCGAGGGAGCGGGCGGCGGGCACGCGCCGGACATCATCAAGGTGTGCGGCGAGGCCAACGTCATCCCGTCATCCACCAACCCGACGCGGCCGTTCACCGTCAACACGGTGGACGAGCATCTCGACATGCTGATGGTCTGCCATCACCTCGACCCGAAGATACCCGAGGACGTGGCCTTCGCCGAAAGCCGCATCCGGCGCGAGACGATCGCTGCCGAGGACATCCTGCACGACATCGGCGCCTTCTCGATCATCGCCTCCGACAGTCAGGCGATGGGCCGGGTCGGCGAGGTGATCATCCGCACCTGGCAGACCGCGGACAAGATGAAGCGCCAGTTCGGCCGCCTGCCCGAGGAGCGGGGCGAGAACGACAACATCCGCGCGCGCCGCTACGTCGCGAAATACACGATCAACCCGGCGATCGCGCAGGGCATGGCCGACCATATCGGCTCGCTCGAGGTCGGCAAGCTGGCGGACATCGCGATCTGGTCGCCCGCATTCTTCGGCGTGAAGCCCGATCTGGTCATCAAGAGCGGCACGATCGCCGCCGCCGTCATGGGCGACCCCAACGCCTCGATCCCGACGCCGCAGCCGGAATATTACCGTCCCATGTTCGGCGCCTTCGGCCGATCCCTGACCGCGAGCGCCGTCACGTTCGTCAGCCAGGCCGCTCTCGCCGAGGACCTGCCCGGTCGGCTCGGCCTCACGCGGGAACTGGTGGCGGTGCGCAATACGCGCGGCGGCATCGGCAAGCGCTCGATGATCCACAACGACCTGACGCCGAAGATCGACGTCGACGCCGAGACCTACGAGGTGAGGGCGGACGGCAAGCTGCTGACCTGCGAACCGGCCAAGGTGCTGGCCATGGCGCAGCGGTATTTTCTGTTCTGAGACCGGAGACCGCCGATGCGCCGCGCCGTCCATCATGCCCATGCCGGCCATTGGCCCGAGGCCGAAGCGGTGGGCACCGTCATCCTCGACTTCGACGCGCGCCATAGGCGGCGCATTCGCCTCGCGACCGAGGGTGGCGAAGACGTGCTGCTCGACCTGCCCAAGGCCGTCGCGATGGCAGACGGTGACGGACTGGAACTCGACGGCGGCGGGTGGCTGCGGGTGACGGCGGCGCCGGAGCCGCTGGCGGAGATCCGGGCCGGCTCGGCGCATGCGATGGTCCGGGTCGCGTGGCACCTGGGCAACCGGCACCTGCCGACCCAGATCGTCGGCGAAATGCTGCGCATCCGCCCCGACCATGTGATCGAGGCGATGGTCCAGGGGCTGGGGGCGGAGGTGCGGCACGTCGTTGCGCCGTTCCAACCGGAAGGCGGCGCCTATGCCGGCCAGGGCGGCGGCCACGGCCATCACCACCATCATCACGATTACGACCATGACGGCCATCATCACGATGACGATCACGGGCACGGGCACGAACATGACCACGGCCGCTGAAGCCGCGGCGGCGCTCAGGCTGCAGACCTGGCTGTCGCCGGCCTTCCCGATCGGCGGGTTCAGCTACTCGCACGGCCTCGAGCAGGCGGTCGAACTGGGTTTCGTGCGCGACCGCGACACCGCCGCCGGCTGGATCGCGACGGTGCTCCGGCACGGCAGCGGGTGCAGCGACGCCATTCTGTTCGCGGCCGCTCACCGTGTGGCGCCGATGGGCGACCTGGAGCCGGCGCGGCTGGGCGCGGCGTTCCGGCCGACGGGCGAACTGGCGCTGGAGGCGGGGCAGCAGGGAGGCTCCTTCCTGATTGCGGTCCGCGCCGCCTGGCCCGATCCGCGGCTCGACCGCTGGGCCGAAGCCCTCGCGGCGGACGGGACCGCGCCGGTCCTGCCGGTGGCGGTCGCGACCGCCTGCGCCTTCCAGGGGATCCCCCTCCCGGTGGCACTCCCGCTCTATCTCCAGGCGTTCGCCGCCGGCCTCGTCGTCGCGGCGGTCAAGCTGGTGCCGCTCGGGCAGACCGACGGTCTGCGGGTCCAGGCGGCACTGGAGCCCGTCGTCGCCGACACCGCGGCCGCAGCGCTCGCCGCCGATCCGGACGATCTCGGCAGCGCGACGCCGATGCTCGACCTCTGCTCGATGCTCCACGAAACCCAGTATACGAGGCTGTTCCGCTCATGACCCATGGTCCGCTCCGCGTCGGCATCGGCGGCCCCGTCGGTTCCGGCAAGACCACCCTGGTCGAGATGCTCTGCAAGGCGATGCGCGCGCATTACGACCTGATCGTCGTGACCAACGACATCTATACAAAGGAGGACCAGCTGATCCTCACCCGCTCGGGCGCTTTGCCGGCCGAGCGCATCGAGGGCGTGGAGACGGGCGGCTGCCCGCACACCGCGATCCGCGAGGACGCCTCGATCAACCTCGCGGCCGTGGCCCGCATGGTCGAGCGCTTTCCGTCCTCGGAGCTCTGCTTCATCGAGTCCGGCGGGGACAACCTGGCGGCGACCTTCAGCCCGGAACTCGCCGACATCACCATCTATGTGATCGACGTCTCGGCCGGGGAGAAGATTCCGCGCAAGGGCGGGCCCGGGATCACGCGCTCCGACCTGCTGGTGATCAACAAGACCGATCTCGCCCCGCTGGTCGGCGCCAGCCTGGAGGTGATGGACCGCGACGCCAGGCGGATGCGCGGCGACCGACCCTTCCTCTTCACCAACCTGAAGGCGGGCGAGGGCGTGCGCGAGGTGGTCGACTTCGTCGTCCGGGCGGGCGGCCTGCCGTCCCGCGGCGCGGCCTGACTTCGGGCACGCCGGGCGCGGCTCATGGTAGCCATGCTCTAATGGCGGTGGTGGTATCGGTGCGGCCTCGCCTATAACGGCGCCGCGGCCCGCGCGCTGCTTCGTCTGGTGCTCCCGGTGCGACCGCAGGGTATGGCAGCGGCGACCGTCCGCACCGAGACCGCACCCGAGGAGGAACCGTCATGCCCGCAGAACGCAAGATTTTCGGCGAGGACCACCGCATCTTCCGGGAGGCCGTCGCGCGGTTCATGGAGCGGGAGGTGGTGCCGGACCACGACCAGTGGGAGAAGGACGGCGTCGTCTCGCGCGAGGTCTGGCGCAAGGCGGGGGCCGCGGGCCTGCTGCTGTCGACCGCGCCGGAGGCCTATGGCAGCGCCGGGGCCGATTTCGGCTACTGCGCGATCGTGATCGAAGAGTCGACCCGCGTGAACGCGAGCGGCCTCGGCTTCCAGCTCCATTCCGACATCGTGGCGCCCTACATCGAGACCTACGGCTCCGAGGAGATCAAGCGGGCCTGGCTGCCGCGGATGGCGACCGGAGAGATCATCGGCGGCATCTGCATGACCGAGCCCGGCACCGGCAGCGACCTGCAGGGCGTCAAGACCCGTGCCGTGCGCGACGGCAACGAGTGGGTGATCACCGGGCAGAAGACCTTCATCACCAACGGCCAGAGCGCCGACCTCTTCATCGTCGTCGCCAAGACCGATCCGTCCAAGGGTGCCAAGGGCACCAGCCTGATCCTGGTCGAGGCGGACCGCCCCGGCTTCAAGCGTGGCCGCAACCTGGAGAAGCTGGGTCTGAAGGCGCAGGACACGTCGGAGCTCTTCTTCGAGGATGTCCGCGTTCCGGTAACCAACCTGCTGGGCGAGGAGAACCAGGGCTTCCGCTATCTGATGGAGCAGCTGCCGCGCGAGCGCCTGCTGTCGGCGGTCCGTGCCGTCGCCTCGGCCGAGGTGGCGATCGAGTGGACGGTGAAATACACCAAGGAGCGCGAAGCGTTCGGCCAGAAGATCTTCGACTTCCAGAACACGAAGTTCAAGCTGGCGGAATGCCATGCCCAGGCGCAGATGGGCCGCGTCTACGTCGACAACTGCATCGAGCTGCAGCGCGAGGGTAAGCTCGACCTGGAGACGGCGGCGATCGCCAAGCTCTGGTGCTCCGAGATGCAGGGCAGGGTGCTCGACGAGTGCCTGCAGCTGCACGGCGGCTACGGCTATATGTGGGAGTATCCGATCACCCGCGCCTATGCCGACGCCCGCATCAACCGGATCTATGCCGGCACCTCCGAGGTGATGAAGCTGATCATCTC
>JBKBLL010000134.1:0-10461 GCA_046296375.1 Alphaproteobacteria bacterium
ACGCTCTTCCGATCTAGCACCGCCCGCGGCGGCCGGGCCACCGATCGACCTTATGACGCCGCGCGCGCCGGCCGGAGGCGTCGGGCCGGGCACGGCCGGAGGCGCGCCCGGCCCGTCGGCGACCGGCGGCCAGGGCCGCGGCATGGCGGGCGACGGGCGCGCCGCGCTGGGCGACGGCGCGCGGGAGAACCCGGGCGACGACTATCTGGACCGGCTGCGACGCCATCTGGCGCGGTTCAAGAGCTATCCCGAGGTGGCGAAACAACGCCGCGAAGAGGGCAGCGTCGCCGTTTCGTTCACGATCCTGCGCGACGGGACGTTGACCGCCGCGCGCATCGAGCGGAGTTCCGGGTCGGAGTCACTGGACAGGGCTGCGCTCGACCTGCTGCGGACCGCGAGCCCCGCGCCGCCGCTTCCGGCGACCTATGCCGGGGAGGCCGCCGCCGTGACGCTGCCCATCAGCTATTCGCTGAGCCTGCTGCGGCGGCTCTTCTGAGCCGGCTCAGCCGGGGGCGTCGGCATCCGCGTCGGGAAGGCGGTGGCGATTCAACAGCGGTACCTGCGCCATCGCGAAGGCGAAGGTCAGGATCAGGATGCCGAACACCTTGAAGCTGACCCAGAAGTCGGTCGACTGGGTGCGCCAGACGATCTCGTTGAGGGCGGCCATGGCGGCGAAGAACAGGCCGAAGCGTATCGTCAGCCGGCGCCAGCCGGCATCGTCGATCGGCCAGAGCGTGTGGAACAGCGGCTTCAGCAAAACCTTGCCGAAGGCGAGCCCACCCAGCAGAACCACCGCGAACAGAGCCTGCACGATGGTGGGCTTCATCTTGATGAAGGTTTCGTCGTTGAGCCATACGGTCAGCCCGCCGAACACCCCGACGACGGCCGCGGTGACCAGCGGCATGGTCGGGACGCGGCCGGTCACCGCCAGCGACAGGCCGAGGCCGACGGCGGTGACGACCATCAGGGCGACCGTCGCCGGCAGCAGACCGGCGGCGAGATAGACGGCGAAGAAGGCGACGAGCGGACCGTAGTCGACGGTCGGGCGCAGCCAGGCGGGTTCGGCTTTGGTCATGGCAGAGCGCATATAGTGGCGCCGGACCCTGGGGCAAAGGCGGATACCGCGCGGTCGGCCACGGGTGGCGCCGGCGGGTTCGATGGATGCGGCCGACGCCGATGCTATGGTGTGTTCGCCCGTCCTCCCGTCGGAGCGACCGACATGACCCGCGCACCGATCGAGATCGACTTCTATTACGGCATCGGCAGCCGCTATTCCTATCTCGCCTCGACCCAGATCGAACGGATCGAACGCATTTATGGGTGCCGCTTTCACTGGCTGCCGCTCTACAGCGGGCGCCTGATCGCGGCCGGCGGCAGCGATCCGTTCGCCGGCAGCCCCGTGTCCGGCCAGTACGACTGGGCATGGCGGCGGCGGGATGCCGAGGCGTGGGCCGCCTTCTACGCGGTTCCGTTCCGCGAGCCGCGCGGGCGCCGGATGGATGCCGAACGCCTCGCGCTCGCCTGCGTCGCGGCGGACCGCATCGGCCTCGCCGCCCCGTTCAGCAGGTGCCTGTTCGACATGATCTTCGCATCGGACCGGCCCGAGATCGGCGCGGACGCCTGCGACGAGGCGGCGGCGGCACTGGGCCTCGATGCCGGCCGCCTCCGTGGCCTCGCCGAGGAGCGCGCCACGGCGGACCTGCACGATCGGCGGATCGCCGAGGCGCGCGCCCGCGGTGCTTTCGGCGTGCCGACCTTCTGCGTCGGCGACACCGTCTTCTGGGGCAACGACCGGCTGCCGCTGCTGCAGCATCACCTGTGGACGCTGCAGACCGCGGAGGCCGGCGCGCCGGTCAGCCCGGCTCGTTGATCAGGTCGGCTCGTTGACCAGGTCGAGCGGGTAGATCGGCCGGCGCACCCGCTTGAACGTCAGTTGCGAATCGATGAAGGCGCCCATCGCCGTGCCGGTGCCCTTGAAGGCCGCATAGGCGGCCTTGCCGTAGTAGGGCTCGGGCTGCCCCTTGGCGAAGCGACCGAGCGGCGTCGGTACCGGCGCGGGTGCAAGCCCCGGCGGCGGCGCGGAACCAGATGTGATGCGGGTGATGCCTGCATCATCGACGGACGCCTATCATACCGCCCTCGGGAACGGTCGGGACGCGGCTGGGGAGCGTCGTCGAGGCGTTGGCCCGCCGGGTGGGCGCCGCGGACGCGCGCGACATCATCCGCGACCAGCCGGCACATCGAGGGGGCGGCTATGCGGCGGCGTCGCGCCAGTAGAACCCGGCCGCTGCGCGCGCCAGCCCGCCATGCAGATCCAGGCAGCGGTCGAGCCACGGCCGGATCGCATCGTCCTCGGCCACCAGCCTGAACGAACTGACGGTGCGCGCCCACATGAAGGCGCCGAACACGATGTAGTCGGCGTAAAGCGGGCCCTCGCCGCCTAGGAACGGCTGATGCGCGAGCAGGCGGCGGAGCGGCGCCAGCCCATCGCGGAAAGCGGCCACCCGCTCCTCGCGGCCGGCCACGACCTCGTCGAGCGAGCGCCGATAGCGCGCCTCGCGGCTCTGGACGAAATAGGCCCGGTCCTCCGAGCCGAGATGATCGGCGATGTCGCGCACCACGAGACCGGCCATGGCCGGATGGACGACGAGGTCGGTCCAGCCCTGGACGAAGCGCGAGACCGCACGGCCGCCGTCCCCGCCGAACAGGCTGGGCAGGTGCGGATAGGCTTCCTCGAGATAGGCCGCGATGTCCCAGCTCTCGTTGAGCACCACATCGCCGTCCTCGATGACGGGAACGGTCTTGAACCGGCCCCCGGCGACGGCCGGAACTTCGAGGAAGCGGACGGGACGCGCCTCGTGCGCAAGTCCCTTGTGGGCGAGCGCCATCCGCACCCGCCAGCAATAGGGACTGAAGCGGCGACCGTCGGCTCCGCACAGGTCGTGCATGATGATCGTCATGGGGCCGCCACGCGGTCCGTTTTGCGGGAAGCCGGCAATAGTACAGACAAAGGACGGCGGCGTCCAATGCCGATACGGGCGTAGCGCCATGCCGTTTTGGTTTGCCTCTGCGTCCGGGTCGGTGGCTATAATGTCCGTACCTACCCGCTTCAGGGGGAAACGAACCATGCAAATACAAGAACATACGCAGACTGACGTTCTCATCCCCTCGTCGTCGGCGTACGACAACGCTTGGCGCGAGGTGCTCGCGGCCCCGGTCGGGGCCGAACTCGAATACCATCACGGCATCCTCGTCAAGGACCGGCAGCGCGACCCGACAATCGACGGCTGGGCGCAGGGCTTTTTCGACGCCGCTGCGAAGGGCCACGGAATCCTCTTACAGCGCCGCATGGATGAAGGCACCGTCTGTTACATCTTCCGGCGCAGCCGCATCGGCTGATCCAGATCGCGCGAACGGCGAAGGCTCGGCCCCCGCAAGGGGGCCGCGGCGCGTCGGGGGCCGCGGCGCGTGGGGCGGTGCCCGCCGATCAGGTCAGAACCGCGAACGTCGCGGCCGCGAGCGCGAGGAACGCGCCGGCGGCGACCACCATCAGGACTCCGTCCTCCACGGTCATGGCGAGACCGAACGCTGCGATCACCGCACCGGCGCCGGTTGCCGCGAATGGCAGGAGTTCCATTGGCGGCATGGTGGCCGCGGTGAGCAGACAGAACGCCGCGGCGACACGCAGGCCCGCCCTCCGCCGCGAACGTCCAGCGCCGCCGCACGACGCGGTCGACGACGCGCGCGACCGGTCGGGCGAACCGCAGTATCCGACCCAGCCGCTCGGTGCTCAGCGTCGCCTGGGCAACACGCCGCGGCACCCAGACCTCGCATCGCCCGAGCAGGGCCTGCACCGCGATCAGGCTGACGATCAAGGCCGTCGCCGTAGGGGTCCCGGGGATACCCGATATGGGCGAAGCCAGCATGAGACCCGGCAGGAGCAGCAGGGGCCCGAAGCTGCGGGGCCCCACGGTCTCCTTTACCGCTGCGATGGAGAGCCCGTCGCCTTCGCTCGCAGCCTCCTCGACGGCGTCGAGGAGGTCTCCCAGCGTATCGAAAGAGCGGCTCTCCGCCATGTTCCCGCCTCCGGTCGGTGTCGCGACACGCCAATGCCGACATGCCGGCAAGGTTCCAAGCCGGCCGCGGCGGGGGCCGTGCGGCGATCGCCATAGTCTCACCGGAAAGTGACGATGACCGACATGCCGATCGCGTTCGCGCAGTTGGAGGAACGACTGCTGCTCAATCCCTTTCACAGATGGCTCGGCCTGCGACTGGTCGGGATGGGGCCCGACACCGTCGAGATCGCGGCCGCGTGGCGACCGGAATGGGTGTCCAATCCGGAGCGCGGCTTCGTGCACGGCGGCATCCTGGCGGCACTGGTCGATACCGCGGCGGACTTCGCTCTCGCCGCGAAGCTCGGACGTCCCTATCCCACTGTCGACATGCGTGTCGACTATCACCGCGGCGCCGGTCCCGGCGACCTGACGGCGAAAGGCAGGGTGATCCGCGCCGGCGGCACCTTCTCGACCGCCGAGGCCTCCATCCACGACCGCGACGGGACATTGCTCGCCAGCGGCCGAGGGGTCTACTACTCGGGCCTCGGCAAGGCCTGATCGTCACCGGCGATCGCTCATCGCAAGCACCAAGGAAGGAAACCGCCATGCGGCTCGGCATGCTTCTGCGCTATTCGGGAGGCGCCCTCGACATCGAGACGGTTCTGGAGGCCGAACGCCTCGGCTATCACTCCGTCTGGAGCGGCGAATCCTACGGCACGGACGCCGTGACGCCGGTCGCCTGGGTGCTGGCGCGTACCACGACGATCAAGGCGGGGACCAGCATCATGCAGATGCCGGCGCGCACCCCCGCCTGTGCCGGCATGACCGCGATGACCCTGCAGATGCTGTCGGGGAACCGCTTCCTGATGGGCGTGGGCCCGTCCGGCCCACAGGTGATCGAGGGCTGGCACGGACAGCCCTTCGGCAAGCCGATGGCGCGCACGCGAGAATATGTCGAGATCGTGCGGGCCATCCTGAAGCGGGAGGCGCCGCTCGAGTTCGACGGCGAGATGTATCAGATCCCCTATCGCGGCCCCGGCGCCAGCGGCCTCGGCAAACCGCTTAAGACGATCGGCCAGGGCGATCCGACCATGCCGATCTACACCGCTTCCATCACGCCGGCCGGCCTGCGTACCGCCGGCGAGGTAGCGGATGGGGTGCTCCCGATCTTCATGTCGCCCGATCAGCCTGAGGTGGTGACCGCCGCGGTCCAGGAAGGCCTCGATAAGGCCGGCGGAGGTAAGACTTTGCAAACGTTTGACATCGCGCCCTATGTCCGCATCCGGATGGGCGACGACCTGCAGGCCTGCCGCGACGCGATCAAGCCGGAACTGGCCCTCTACATCGGCGGAATGGGCGCGCGATCCAAGAACTTCTACAACGACTTCGCCAAGCGCCACGGCTACGAGGACGCCGCCGTGAAGATCCAGGACGCGTTCCTGGGCGGACGGCGTCCGGAGGCGATCGCGGCCGTGCCGGACGAACTGGTCGACGAACTCTGCCTCGTCGGCAGCGCAGCGCGGATCACGGACCGGCTCCAGGCCTGGAAGGCGGCAGCGAAGGACGGATCGGTCGGAACCGTTCTGCTGGGCGGAGCGACCAAGGAAGCGCTCCGCGTCTGCGCCGAGGCGGTTGCCTGACCCGTCCAGGACGGAAAGAAGCCGCGGCAAGACGAAACGACAGGCGCGGCCGAACCTGCCGACCCGGCCGCGCGGATGGGAGGAGACGAAGCGTCATGAGCCAACTCACGGTGCTGATCGAAGGCCTGCATTTTCCGGAGGGACCGCGCTGGCACGAGGGCCGGCTCTGGTTCTCCGACTTCTACGCCCACGAAGTGGTGGCCGTGGATCCGTCCGGCCGGCGCGAGACGATCGTGACGGTGCCGGAACAGCCGTCCGGCCTCGGCTGGCTGCCGGACGGCAGACTGCTCGTCGTGTCGATGCGCGACCGCAAGGTGATGCGCCGGGATGCCGGCGGCCTGGTGGTGCATGCCGACCTCTGGAACCTCGCCGCGTTCCACTGCAACGACATGGTCGTCGACGGCGACGGCCGCGCCTATGTCGGCAATTTCGGCTTCAACCACTATGCCGGCGAAGAGCCGAAGGGCGCAGCCCTGCTCCGGGTGGAGCCTGACGGTCGCGCGGCGATTGCCGCCGACGATCTGATGTTCCCGAACGGAACCGTCATCACGCAGGACGGCAGGACCCTCGTCATCGGGGAAACCCGCGCACGGCGCCTCACCGCCTTCGACCGGGCAGCCGACGGCACACTGTCCAACCGGCGCCTCTGGGCCGATCTTGGCCCGAACCATCCCGACGGGATCTGTCTGGATGCCGAAGGCGCGATCTGGGTGGCCGATCCGCGCAACAACGTCGTGCTCCGCGTGCGGGAGGGCGGCGAGGTGGTCGACAGGATATCGACGGGCGACCTCGGCGCCTTTGCCTGCATGCTGGGCGGCGACGACCGCCGTACCCTCTTCGTCTGCACCGCGGCGGCATCCGGGCCGAAAGCCGCCGAAACCCGTTCCGGTCGCATCGAAACCGTCCGCGTGGCCGTTCCCGGCGCGGGCCGACCCTAGGACGGTTCGCCGCAGCATAACGGAACACCGTTGATCCTGCGTCTCACTTTCATTAGCGTTCGGGTTCCCTATCCGAAGCACGCTCATGGTCATCGCGCGCCTGACCCCCACCGACAGAGACAGGACGGTCGCCCGAACCGTCGACACCGTCCCGTTTCCAACGGTGCGGCCGGTCGACCGTGCGCCCGTGCTGTCGGTCGCCGGCCTCGGCCATCGCTATGGCGGCACGACGGTCCTCGAGGACATCGGCTTCGAGGTCGCGCGTGGCGAGATCCTGTGCCTGGTCGGACCCTCGGGCTGCGGCAAATCAACCTGCCTGCGCCTGATCGCGGGCCTGGAGCCGATCGCCATCGGCGCCATCGCCATCGGCGGCGAGACCGCATCCGCGGCGTCCGTCCACAGGGCGGCCGAGGGGCGCAATGTCGGCCTGATGTTCCAGGACTACGCCCTTTTCCCGCACATGTCGGTACTGGACAACGTCGCGTTCGGCATCCGCGGCAAGGCCAAGGCCGAGCGGCGCGCCGGGGCGCTCGCCGCCCTGGACGAGGTCGGCCTCGTCGACTATGCCACGGCATACCCGCATATCCTGTCGGGCGGCCAGCAGCAGCGCGTCGCGCTGGCCCGCGCCCTGGCGCCCGGCCCGGCACTGATGCTCCTCGACGAGCCCTTCTCGGGCCTCGACCGCCAGCTCCGCAACCAGGTGCGCGACGACACGATGCACCTGCTGAAGCGCAGCGGCGCGGCCACGGTGCTCGTGACGCACGACCCCGAGGAGGCGATGTTCATGGCCGACCGGATCGTCGTCATGCGAGACGGACGGATCGAACAGGTCGGCGCCCCAGCGGAAATCTACTATCGGCCCGCGAGCGCCTTCGTGACCGAATTCTTCAGCGAGGTGAACCGCTTGCCGGGGCGTGTCGTCGGCGGCCATGTGGACACGCCGCTGGGGCAGGTGGCGGCCGGCTCCCTGCCCGAGGGAAGTGCCGCTCAGGTCCTGGTGCGCCCGGAGGGGCTGAAACTGAACGCGGCCGGCCATGGCCCGCGGGCGCGCGTGATGGCGGCGCGCATGCTGGGCCGGACCAGCCTCGTCCATCTCTCGCTCCAGGGGCCGGGGGCGGAGGTTCATCTGCACGCCCGCGTTCCCGGCCGGTTCCTGCCCTGCGACTCACAACTCCTGACCCTGGCCCTCGACCCGGAACAGACCTTCGTTTTTCCAGCCTGAAGGGCCATATGCGGCAGGAGCGGCCAGCCGCGTTGCGGCAGAGCCGGCTTTTTGAGATGATCCGCGGCGGCGGCGGGGGCTTCCCGGTCGCCGATCCTGGGAGTTTCCCGTATGGGTATCAGCATCTGGCAGATCCTTGTCGTCCTGCTGATCGTCCTCATCCTGTTCGGGGCCGGCAAGCTGCCTCGCGTGATGGGCGACATCGCCAAGGGCGTGAAAAGCTTCAAGTCCGGCCTGAAGGACGACGAAGAGACCGAGAGCGCGAGCACGCCCCGGTCAATCGAGGGCCACGGCGCGCCGCAGACCGGCAAGGTGCACCGCGACGAGACGGCGAAGAGCTGAGGCAGCACCAGCCGGTCGCCGTACGGCACCGGAGCGGTTGAGACGGCATGTTCGACATAGGCTGGTCCGAACTCGCGATCATCGCGGTCGTGGCGCTGATCGTGATCGGTCCGCGCGAATTGCCGCGCGTGCTCTACACCGCAGGGAAGATGGCGGGCAAGGCACGCGCGATGCTCCGCGAACTGCAGCAGGGCATCGAGGATATCGGGCGTGAGGCCGAACTCGAAGACCTGCGCAAGAAGGTCGACGCCGTCCGCGACTTCGACGTGAAGACGCAGATCCGCAATACGATCGATCCGAAGCGCGAGATCGAAGCCGCCTTCGATACCGAGGCGGGGCTTCGGCCGGAACGGCGGACGGGCGAACCGGCAGACGACCTGCCGCCCCCGCCCGACCTGCCCGAGCCCAAGTTTCCGGCGCGTCCGGCAGACACGTCCGACCCGGCACGGCTACCGCCCGCCGATCCGGCAGGGGCGGCCGACACGCCGCCACCGAGGCAGGGATGAGCCCCCGCGATACCTACGACGAGGAGGACGAGCAGGCGAAGATGCCGCTGCTCGACCACCTGATCGAACTGCGTAACCGGCTGCTCTACGCGGTCGTCGCCGTCATGGTGGCCTTCGCCGGCTGCTACTACTTCGCGGAGGAGATCTTCGCCTTCCTCGTCCGCCCGCTGGCCTATGCCTTCGAGGGCCAGACGGGCCGCAGGCTGATCTACACGGGGCTGACCGAGACGTTCTTCACCTATATCAAGGTGGCGTTCTTCGCCGGGATGTTCCTTTCGTTCCCGGTCATCGCCAACCAATTGTGGAGGTTCGTAGCCCCCGGTCTCTACAAGAACGAGCGGCGGGCCTTCATGCCTTTCCTGATCGCGACTCCCATTCTGTTCTTCACGGGTGGGGCGTTCGTCTACTATGCGATCATGCCGTTGGCCTGGCAGTTCTTCCTGGGCTTCGAGAGCGCCGGCGGCGCCGGCTCCCTGCCGATCCAGCTCGAGGCCCGCGTCAGCGAATACCTGTCGCTGGTGATGAAACTGATCTTCGCCTTCGGCCTGTTCTTCGAACTGCCCGTCGTCCTGACGCTGCTGGGCCGCGCCGGGATCGTGACCGCGGCGATGCTCGCCCAGAAACGCCGCGTCGCGATCGTCATCCTGTTCATCTGCGCGGCCGTCCTGACGCCGCCCGACGTGATCAGCCAAGTCGGTTTGGCCCTGCCCGGCATCCTGCTCTACGAGATATCCATCGTGCTGGTCCGCATGATGGAAAGGAAGCGTGCCGCCACCGAGGCGCAGGCGGAGGAGGAAGGCGTATAGCGGGGCGGTTTCGGCTGGAAAGCCCGGCGCCTTTGGGATATTCCCGGCACCGCTCCGACCGCGGGTGAGAAACCATGTCCGACAAGATCAAGCGCGTCGTCCTCGCCTATTCCGGCGGCCTCGACACCTCCATCATCCTGCGCTGGCTGCAGGAAACCTACCGATGCGAGGTGGTCACCTTTACCGCCGATCTCGGACAGGGCGAGGAACTGGAGCCGGCCCGGAAGAAGGCCGAAATGATGGGCGCCTCCAAGATCTATGTGGACGACCTGCGCGAGGAGTTCGTCCGCGACTTCGTCTTCCCGATGTTCCGCGCGAACGCCCTCTATGAAGGCGTCTATCTGCTGGGCACCTCGATCGCCCGGCCGCTCATCGCCAAGCGCCAGATCGAGATCGCCGAAGAGGTCGGCGCCGACGCGGTCGCGCACGGCGCCACCGGCAAGGGCAACGACCAGGTCCGCTTCGAGATGAGCTACTATGCGCTCAAGCCCGACATCAAGGTCGTCGCCCCTTGGCGGGAATGGGACCTGAACTCGCGCACGCGGCTGATCGAGTACGCCGAACAGCACCAGATCCCGATCCCGCGCGGCAAGCAGGGCGAACCGCCCTACTCCACGGACGCCAACCTGTTGCACATCTCCTACGAGGGCCGGGCCCTCGAAGACCCGTGGGTCGAGCCCGACGAGGAGATGTTCACCCGCTCCGTCGCGCCGGAGAAGGCGCCCGACAAACCGGAATATGTCGAAGTCGACTTCGAGCGCGGCGACCCGGTCGCCGTCAACGGGGAACCCCTCTCGCCGGCGGCCCTGCTGACGCGACTCAACGAGATCGGCGGACGCAACGGCATCGGGCGGCTCGATCTGGTCGAGAACCGGTTCGTCGGCATGAAGTCCCGCGGGGTCTACGAAACCCCCGGCGGCACGGTCCTCCTGCATGCGCGCCGGGCGGTCGA
>JBKBLL010000135.1:0-10456 GCA_046296375.1 Alphaproteobacteria bacterium
AACCTGAGCGGCCTGGAGTTCGCGGCGCAGGGAACGACCAACATAAGCCTCAACGCCAACCTGCCGGCCAACGCCCGGGCCGGCGACCGCTACGAGACGCCGGTCCGGGTCTATGACGCGGTCGGGACGGCACACGAAACGACGCTGACATGGCAGAAGACGGATACGATCGCCACGACGGGCACCCTGGGGGCACAGTCGCCGACGAGCGTGGTGCGCAGCTTCACCGACGGCGACGGCACCGCGCACGACATCACCCTGACCTATACCCGGACCGGCGCGAGCGACTGGACCCTCACCACCAGCACGCCCGACGGGACCATCCAGGGCGGCCCCATCGCGCTGACCTTCGACGCCGAAGGCAACCTGGCGAGCGCTCCCGACGCCGAGATCACGGTGAACTGGACGGGGGAAGCACCGGCCAGCGTGATCCATCTCGGCCTCGGCGGACTGAAGCAGGGCGCCGGCGCCTCGCAGACGGCGGCCGAACTCAACCCGGTCGGCGCAACGTGGAAGCTCTCCGTCGCAACCAGGAACGCCGGCGATTCAATCCTGTCCGGCGCCGACACCTACGTCACCTTCAACCGCAACGGGACCCTGGCCGGCCCCGCCACGCACAGTTTCGAGATCGACTGGGCCGATTCGTCGACCATGGCCGCCAACAGCACGATCGGCCTGAATCTCAGGGCGCCCGGCGGCAGCGGCGGCATGAGCAGCTTCGGCGAATCCTACAGCGTCGGCTCCGTGAACCAGGACGGCATCGCCTTCGGCGCGTTCTCCGGCGTCACCGTCACGAACGACGGCAACGTCGTCGCGATCTTCGACAACGGCCAGTCGCGGCCGGTCTACCGCATCCCGCTGGCCCGGTTCGCGAGTCCCGAAAACCTCGCCGTGCGCGACGGCAACGCCTACCAGATGACGAACGCCTCCGGCGGCATGTTCCTCAGCGCGTCGGGCGAGAACGGCGCCGGCTCGATCTCGGCGGGAACGCTGGAAGCGTCCACCGTCGATCTCGCGGGGGAGTTCACGAGCATGATCACCACGCAGCGCGCCTATTCGGCCAACGCGACGATCATCCGTACCGCCGACGAAATGCTGCAGGAACTGTCGCAGATCAAGCGCTGATCTGCCTGACGACGTCCCCGGGGGCAATGACCAGACTGCCTGTATTTAAGGCAAACTCAGGATATTAACCCTCGGGGTTAGGTAATCATTCATCCGCTTCACCTAGTGTCGGCTTCAGCACGTAGCTATTCCACGAGGTCTGAGACAGGCATGTCCAGAGACACCGCCAAGGCGAACACGCGGATCATCGGACCGAGCGGCGATCCGCTCACCCTGAGCAACCTGCCGCCGGTCGACACGAAGCGCTGGGTCATCCGCCGCAAGGCGGAGGTGGTCGCGGCGGTCCGCGGCGGGCTTCTGAGCCTGGAGGAGGCGTGCGAGCGCTACCGCCTCTCCGTCGAGGAGTTCCTGGCCTGGCAGCGCCTGATCGAGACGCATGGCCTGCAGGGCCTGCGCACGACCCGGGTCCAGGCCTACCGCCGGGAGGCCTGCTCGGCCTGACCGGCCCCGCCCGCTGGGCAGATTTTGCCGGGTTTTAACCCCTCCTTCACTCTGCCGCCCCTAGCTTACCCGCATCGGACGCAGCCCGTCCGGTGCGGGTTTATCGCAATAAGGGGCGGTACGACCGGTGGCAGCGTTCCTTCAGACGATGGCGAGGCTGGGACCGACGCGGCTCGCCGCTTTGGGCGCGGTGGCGATCGGCCTGCTCGCCTTCTTCGTCTTCATGACCGGGCGCTTGTCGCACGAGGACATGGCCGTCCTCTACAGCGACCTCGATCCCGCCGACAGCGGCAAGGTCATCTCCAAGCTCGAGGGGTTGAACGTCCCCTACGAGATCAGCCGCGACGGTACCCGCATCCTGGTCCCCCAGAGCCGCGCCGCCCGCCTGCGGATGGCGATGGCGGAAGACGGCCTGCCCGCCGGCGGCAGCCTCGGCTATGAGATATTCGACCGCGGATCGGCCCTGGGCACGACCAGCTTCGCCCAGCGGATCAATCATCTCCGCGCCCTCGAGGGCGAGATCGCCCGCTCCATCCGGACCCTCGGCAACGTCCAGGCGGCCCGCGTGCACCTGGTGCTGCCCCGGCGCGAGATATTCAGCCGCGAGGCCGATACGCCGAGCGCGTCGATCATCCTGACGCTGCGCGGGCCGGCGCAACTGCCGCGCCAGCAGGTCCTCGCCATCCAGAATCTCGTGGCATCGGCGGTGCCGAAGCTGAGTGCGTCGCGCGTGTCGATCATCGACGATCGCGGCAACCTGCTGGCGCGCGGCGGCGAGGAGGACGCGGCCGGATCGCTCGCCGCGGTGACCGCCCAGGAGATGCGCGTCTCCCACGAGCGTCGCCTCGCCCGCACCGTCGAAGAGTTGCTGGAGCGCTCGCTCGGCTTCGGCCGCGTTCGTGCCGAGGTCGCCGTCGAAATGGATTTCGACCGGATCACGACCAACTCCGAGACCTTCGACCCGGACCAGCAGGTCGTGCGCTCCACCCAGACCGTATCCGACAGCAGCCAGTCGAACGACGGCCAGCGGAACAACGGCGTCACGGTCGCCAACAACCTGCCCGACGCGCAGGCCGCGAACGCGGAAGGCGGGGTACCGCGGTCCGAAAGGACGGACAGGCAGGAGGAGACCGTCAACTACGAGATATCCAAGACGGTGAAGATGCACGTCCGCGAATCGGGATCGGTGCGCCGGATCACGGCGGCGATCCTGGTCGACGGCAGCACCATCCCGGGCGCCGACGGCGTGCCGACCTACCGGCCGCGCACCGCAGAGGAACTCGAACAGATCGCCGCGCTGGTCCGCTCCGCAATCGGCTACGACGAGGCGCGCGGGGACAAGGTTGAGATCGTGAACATGCCCTTCGCGCGTCCCGACGGGGTCGGCAGCGACGGCGATGCCGGCATCGGTCCGCTCGGCCTCGAGAAGACGGACATGTTCAGAATCGCGGAAATCGCGCTGCTCGGCATCGTCGGCATCCTGGTGCTGCTCCTCGTCGTCCGGCCGCTGATGGCGCGCCTGCTGGAGAGCATCCCGGGACCGGCCGCCGAGACGGTCGAGCAGCAGATGCTCCTGCCGGGCCAGACGACGCCGCTGCCTGCCCTCGCCGGTCCGGCCGGCACCGGCCTGGCGGTCGCGGTCGGCGGGGTGGCCGGACAGGATGACGGCGGCGACGCCTTCGAGGAGAGCATGATCGACGTGAAGCAGGTCGACGGCCGCGTGAAGGCGTCCTCGGTGAACCGCATCGGCGAGATCATCGAGCGCCATCCGGACGAAGCGGTGAGCATCCTCCGCCACTGGATGTACCAGGACGCCTGAGCAGGACAATCGATGGCACTCACACGCAAAGCCGGCGCCCTCGACGCCCGAGCCCTCACGGGCCGCGAGAAGGCGGCCATCATGATGCTGGCGATCGGCGAGGAGAATGCCGGCAAGCTGTTCCAGCGCATGGACGACGAAGAGATCAAGGAGATGTCCCAGAACATGGCGAATCTGGGCAGCGTCCCGGCGTCGCTTGTGGAGGCGATCTTCGTCGAGTTCAGCGAGCGCCTGTCCAGCACCGGGTCGCTGGTCGGCAGCTACGAAAGCACGGAGCGCCTGCTCGCCAAGGTGCTGCCGAAGGATCGCGCCATGGCGATCATGGAGGAGATCCGCGGTCCGGCCGGCCGGACCATGTGGGACAAGCTGAGCAACGTCAACGAGAGCGTACTCGCGAACTATCTGCGCAACGAGTACCCGCAGACGGTCGCGGTGGTCCTGTCCAAGATCCGCTCCGAACACGCCGCGCGCGTCCTGGCCCTTCTGCCCGAGACGGAGGCGGTCGACGTGATCATGCGCATGCTGCGGATGGAGTCGGTGCAGAAGGACGTGCTGGAGGACGTCGAGCGGACGCTGCGCGCGGAGTTCATGAACAATCTGGCGCGCACCAGCCGGCGCGACGCGCACGAGACCATGGCGGAGATCTTCAACAATCTCGACCGCGCGAGCGAAAGCCGCCTGATGGGGGTTCTGGAGGAGCGCAACCGCGACGCCGCGGAGAAGATCCGCGCCCTCATGTTCACGTTCGAAGACCTGTCGAAGCTCGATGCCGGCAGCGTCCAGACGCTGCTGCGGGCGGTGGAGAAGGACAAGCTGGCGATCGCGCTCAAGGGCGCCTCGGAGGCGCTGCGTACGCTGGTCTTCTCCAACATGGCCGAACGCGCCGCCAAGATCCTGAAGGAGGACATGGAGGCGCTGGGTCCCGTGCGTCTGCGGGACGTCGACGACGCGCAGGTCTACATCGTCAACCTTGCCAAGGAGATGGCCGCTCGTAACGAGCTGGTCATCGTCGACAGCAAGGGTGAAGACGAACTCGTCTACTGAGGAGCCCGGCGATGTCCGCACCGCGCAAGTTCCTTTTCGACGTGTCCTTCGACGACGATGCCGCTGTCGAGGCGGCAGAACCCGAGGCCGAGGCGCCGCCGCCGCCTGTCTTCACCGAGGAGGATGTCGCCCGCGTCCGCGAGGAAGCGCTCGTGGAGGGACAGGCCGCGGGGGAGCGGGCGGAACGCATGCGCAGCGAGCGCCTGGCGGCAGAGGCCGCGGAGCGGCTCGTCGCGCGGCTAAACGCGATCGACGACCAGATCGCCGCCATCGGCCCGGCGGCCGAACGACGGGGGGTGGAGTGCGGACTGGCCGTCGCCCGCAAGCTCGTGCCCGAACTGCTGCGGCGCGGCGGCGCCGACGAGATCGAAGCCGTGGTCCGCGGCGCGCTGCGCGACATGTTCGAGGAGCCGCGGATCGTCCTGCGGGTATCGGACGGCGTCCTCGACCTGATCCGGTCGCGGATCGAAGACTTGGCCGCGCGCAGCGGCTTCGGCGGACGCATCGTTATCCTCACCGAGGAGGGCATGGTCGACGGCGACTGCCGGGTCGAGTGGCCGGACGGCGGAGTCGAGCGAAGCGCCGCCCGCCTCAGCGCCCAGATCGAGACCGCCGTAGCCCGCGCCCTGACCGGGATCGCGGACATCTGCCCCGACCAGAGCCGCGATACCGCCGGCCGGTCGACCGACGCAACCCACGGCACGTGACCCGCCCACGGTCACATTGGAGACGCATATGAGCGACAAGGACGGCCTGAACCTGGAGGAACTGCGCAGCGGCGCCGGCCTGCCCGCCGCGCACGACGAGAATCGGTTCGAGCACACCGAGTCGCGCCTGCACGGCGCCACCGAACTCGAAGCCGTCTACGACATCCCGGTGCAGATGTCGGCCGTACTCGGCAAGGCGACCATGCAGGTCAGCCAGTTGCTCAAGCTCGGCCGCGGCGCGGTCGTCGAACTGGACCGCAAGGTCGGCGAGGCGATCGACATCTACGTCAACAACCGCTTGGTCGCGCGCGGGGAAGTGGTCGTCGTCGACGACCGCCTCGGCGTCACGATGACCGAAATCATCAAGTCGGACCGGGGCTGATCATGGCGCCTCCGTCAGCAACGTCCGCGGCGGCCGAGCCGCCGATGGTGCTGCCCAGGATCGGGCTGCGGTCGGGAGTCGACACGGCCACGGTCACGGGCGTCGCCAGCGGCTTCGTGCTGGTCGGACTGGCAATCGCGCTGGGCGGCTCGTCGGTGGCGTTCCTCGACGCTGCGGCGTTCCTGATCGTCGTCGGCGGCACGCTCGGGGTGAGCGTCGCGTCCTACAGCTGGTCGGAGATCGGCACGGCGCGGCGCGTCCTCGGACGGACCCTGAAGCAGCCGGCGATCGCCCCGCGCGACGCGGCACGGCTGGCCCTGGGCGTCGCCGACAACGCCCGGCGCCGCGGCATCCTCGCGCTGCAGCCGCTGCTGCCGCAACTGCGCCGCTTCCCGTTCCTGGCGCAGGGCCTCGGTCTGGTCCTGGACGGGCTGGGTGCGGCGGAGATCGAGGCCGCGCTGCGTCAGGAGATGGAAGCGACGTCGTCCCGGCACGCCACCGGTGCCGCGCTGATGCGCAAGGCGGCGGAAGTAGCACCCGCCATGGGCCTGATCGGCACGCTGGTCGGCCTGGTGCAGATGCTGGGTCGGCTGGAGGATCCAACCGCGATCGGGCCGGCCATGGCGGTCGCGCTGCTCACCACGCTCTACGGCGCGGTTCTCGCCAACATGCTCTTCAGCCCGCTCGCGACCAAGCTGGAGCGCAATGCGGTGGAGGAGGCGCTGGTCAGCCAGATCTACGCGACCGCGCTGATGTCGATCCTCCGTCAGGAGAATCCCCGCAGGCTGGAGATGCAGTTGAACACGCTCCTGCCGCCCAACCAACGCCTGACCTACTTCAAATAGCCGAAGCCGGGAGAGCTGGGACAATGAGGCTTCTGATCGTCGGTTCGCTGAACGGCTATATGGGCGCCGCCAGCCGGATCGCATTGAACAAGGGCGCGCGCGTCCTGCATGCGGAGACCATCGAACGCGGCCTGACGACGCTGCGCGGCGGCCAGGGAGCCGACCTCGCTTTCGTCGACGTGGCACTCGACGTCGCGGCCTTCATCACGAGCCTGCAGTCGGAGCGGATAAACGGTCCCGTCGTCGCCTGCGGCATCGGCGCCGACACGGCCGCGGCCGTGCGTGCGATCAAGGCGGGGGCGAAGGAGTATCTGCCGCTGCCGCCCGATCCGGAGCTGATCGCGGCCGTACTCGCCGCCGTCGGCGAGGAGAGCCACGCCATCATCCACGGCGACCCGGTGATGCAGCGCACGCTGCGGCTGGCCGACCAGGTGGCGCCCAGCGAGGCGACCATCATGATCAACGGCGAGTCGGGCACCGGCAAGGAGCTCATGGCACGCTACATCCACCGCCGCAGCCGACGGGCCGACAAGCCCTTCGTCTCCGTCAACTGCGCGGCCATTCCGGAGAACCTCCTGGAATCCGAACTGTTCGGCCACGAGAAGGGCGCCTTCACCGGCGCGGTGGCGCGGCGGGTCGGCAAGTTCGAGGAGGCGCACGGCGGCACGCTGCTGCTCGACGAGATCAGCGAGATGCACCCGCGGCTGCAGGCGAAGCTCCTGCGCGCCGTGCAGGAGCGCGAGATCGACCGGGTCGGCGGCGGCCAGCCGGTGAAGGTCGACATCCGCCTGATCTGCACGACGAACCGGCATCTGGAGGAGGAAGTCCGGGCCGGCAACTTCCGCGAGGACCTGTTCTTCCGCATCAACGTGATGAACCTGCGCCTGCCCAGCCTGCGCGAACGGCCGGGCGACATTCCGAAGCTGGCGCTGCATTTCGTAGAGAAGTATTCGGCCGCGAACGGCGTCGCCGTCCGGCCGCTGTCGGCGGAGGCCCGCACGACCCTGCTGCGGCATTCCTGGCCCGGCAACGTGCGCGAACTCGAGAACACGATGCACCGCGCCGTCCTCCTGGCGCAGGGCACGGAAATCGGGCCGGAGGCGATCTTCCTGACGAGTACGATCCTCTCCGACCGTACGGCCGCACCGGTCCAGTCGGGGCCCGCCGGCGCCACGGGCGGCGCGACGGGAGCCGGCGCCCCGCCGGCCGTGGGAAGCGCCGAACTGCCCGCCGCCCTGATCGGCCGGACCGTCGACTCGGTCGAGCGCGACCTCATCATCGGCACGCTCAGCCACTGCCTCGGCAACCGCACGCACGCCGCCACCATCCTCGGCATCTCGATCCGGACGCTGCGCAACAAGCTGCGCCAGTACTCGGACGAGGGCGTCCCGGTACCGCCACCGCAGTCGCCGTCCTACGCCTGACGCGCCACACCCGGCTCATCGCTTCCGACGCGTCGCCGCCACCGGCGTCACGGCCCCCGCCCGAGGTTACGCCACCGACATGTCCAACGCCGCTCAGGCCCCGACGGCCGCCCTGGTGAAGGCGCTGAAGCGCGGCGAGGTCGCCCTCGCCCTCGGTATCGTCGGCATCCTCGTGATGCTGATCATGCCGATGCCGACCTGGCTGCTCGACGTCTGCCTCGCCGTCAGCATCACCTTCGCCGTTCTGGTGCTGATGACGGTGCTGTTCATCGAGAAGCCGCTCGACTTCAGCTCCTTCCCGACCGTTCTGCTGATCGCCACCATGCTGCGCCTCGGGCTCAACATGGCCTCCACTCGGTTGATCCTCAGTGACGGTCACGAAGGTACCGCGGCCGCCGGACAGGTCATCGAGGCGTTCGGCCGCTTCGTGATGGGTGGCAATTTCGTCATCGGCATCATCGTCTTCGCCATCCTCGTGATCGTGAATTTCGTCGTGATCACCAAGGGCTCGGGGCGCATCGCCGAAGTCGCGGCACGGTTCAATCTCGACGCCATGCCGGGCAAGCAGATGGCGATCGACGCCGATCTCTCGGCCGGCCTGATCGACGAGAACCAGGCGCGCGCACGGCGCAAGGCGCTCGAAGAAGAGAACCAGTTCTTCGGCGCCATGGACGGCTCCGCCAAGTTCGTCCGGGGCGACGCCATCGCCGGCCTGCTCATCACCTTCATCAACGTGATCGGCGGCATCGTCATCGGTACCGCGCAGATGGACCTCACCCTCGGCGAGGCCGCGTCGACATACACGATCCTGACTGTCGGCGACGGGCTGGTCTCGCAGATCCCCGCGCTGATCGTCTCCACCGCCGCCGGGCTGCTGGTCTCCAAGGGCGGCGTCGTCGGGACCGCCGACAAGGCCCTGTTCGGTCAGCTCGGCGGCTATCCGACCGCCCTCGGCGTCAGTTCGTTCCTGATGGGCTCCATGGCGCTGCTGCCGGGCATCCCGATGCTGCCCTTCCTCGCGATCGCGGCGGGGGCCGGATGGCTCGCCTGGCAGGGCGCGCGCAAGGCGGCGGCCGTGACCGCCGATGCCGCCGAAGCGCAGCACGCGGCCGCACAGGCACCCGTCGCCGACGAGCCGATCGCGACGGCCCTGCAGATCGACGAGGTTCGCCTGGAACTCGGCTACGCTCTCCTGGCACTCGTCAGCGGCGAGAACGGCCACCGCCTCACCGACCAGATCAAAGGCCTCCGCCGCCAGCTCGCGGGCGAGATGGGCTTCGTCCTGCCCTCCGTCCGCATTCAGGACAACATGCAGCTTCCCGCCAACGGCTACGTGCTGTGCGTAAAGGAGATCGAGGCCGGACGCGGCGACCTGCGCCCCGGCATGCTGCTCGCCATGGACCCGTCGGGCGGGACCGTCCAGCTGCCCGGCGAAGACACGACCGAGCCCACGTTCGGCCTCGCGGCCCGCTGGATCCGCGAATCCGACCGCGAGGAAGCGCAGTTCCGCGGCTACACGGTGGTCGACCCGGCGACCGTCATCACGACGCATCTGACCGAGATCATCCGCGACAACATGGCGGACCTGCTCTCCTACGCCGAGACGCAGAAGCTGCTGGACGAACTTCCGAAGGAGCACCAGAAGCTGGTCGGCGACGTCATTCCGTCGCAGATTTCGGTTGGTACGCTGCAGCGCATCCTCCAGAACCTGCTGCATGAGCGCGTCTCGGTGCGCGACCTTCCGACGATACTGGAGGGCGTGTCCGAAGCCTGTGCCTTCACGCGCAACATCACCATGATCACCGAGCATGTCCGGGCCCGTCTCGCACGCCAGCTCTCCGACGCCTACGCCGACGCGACCGGCGTGCTCCCCCTCATTCCGCTCACCGCCGCATGGGAGCAGGCCTTCGCCGAGTCCCTTATCGGCGAGGGCGAGGACAAGCAGCTCGCCATGGCCCCCAGCAAGCTCCAGGATTTCATCCGGGTCGTGCGCGAGACCTTCGACCGCCGCGCCGTGCTCGGCGAAACGCCCGTCCTGCTCACCAGTCCCGGCATCCGCCCCTATGTGCGCTCGATCGTCGAGCGGTTCCGAGCCAGCACGCCGGTGCTTTCTCAGAACGAAATCCATCCGCGGGCGCGGATAAAGACCGTCGGCCAGGTCTGAGGGAGCCCGCCCCGTGCTGCTGCGCACCATCATCGGCACCGACATGCCCGACGGCATGCGGCGGGTGCGTGAGCAGCTCGGCGACGACGCCATCATCGTCCAGGTGGAAGAACTCCAGGATGGCGGCGTTCTCCTGCTGGCCGCCGCGGACGGCGCGGCCGCCCCGGCGGCGCACCCCGTCACCAGGACTGTCACCGCGACCGTGGCCCCGACCGGCGCCGCGCCGCGCCGCAGCGCATCGTCGGCGCCGGACGCTCGGCGGGAACCGGAGCCGGCAACGACGGCGATCCCTGCAGCCGTCCCGCGCGAGCGGCTGCTCGATCGGATCGCCGAGGCCCTGTCCTATCATCGGGTGGCGCCACACATCTCCGAGCGCCTGGTCGACGCCGTCGAGGCCTCCGCACAGTCGGACCCGGCCCGGGCCCTCGCGGAGGCCCATGCCGGCACGCTCGGCTTCACGGACGAGCCGGCGCCCGCCCGAGCCGCCCCCCGACACCAGGTCGGC
>JBKBLL010000136.1:0-10418 GCA_046296375.1 Alphaproteobacteria bacterium
ACGCCAGATGGGCGTGGGCGATCCGGGCGGCCAGCAGGCCGGCGAGACCGACCCGCGCTTCGATCCCCTCGGCCGTCCGCCCGGAGGTCGCGGCGTCGACTCCCGCGACGTCGTGATTCCGGCGGAATCGGACGTGCAGCGGGCTCGCGACATTCGCGACGAACTCTATCGGCGCTCCGGCGACCGCGCGCGGCCGCGGTTCGAACTCGACTATATCGAACGTCTGCTGGAGCGGTTCTAGTCGAGCGGCCGGTGGCGGTCCGCCGTCAGGCCAGAGCCGGCTCGGCGGGATTGGCTTCCGCCATCTCGGCGCCCGGCCATGGCAGGCGCAGGGTGCAGCGCACGCCGTCCGGCCGATACTCGATCCCGGCTTCCCCATCGAGTTCGTAGGGAACGCTGCCCTCGATCAGGCGCGAACCGAAACCGCGGCGCGGCCGCGCCGGCACGGGGGGGCCGCCGCTCTCGCTCCAGACCAGATGCAGCCGCCATGCCCCCGTCCGGTCGATCCGCCATCTGATGGAGATGCGCCCCTCCGGTGTCGAGAGGGCGCCGTACTTCACCGCATTGGTCGCCAGTTCGTGCAGGACGAGCGTGAGCGCCAGGACCTGCTTGGGCTGGAGATGCACGGGCGGGCCGTCGAGGTGCCAGGGCGGAGCGCCGCGGCGCGCGAAGGGCGCCAGCGTGCGCTCGGCCGCGCCGCGCAGGTCGGCACCTTCCCAGTTGCCGCGCGTGAGGAGTTCGTGGGCCTGTGCCAGCGCAGCCAGGCGCCCGGCGAACGCCTCGCGGAACTCCTCTGGGGAGGCCGCGTGGTCCAGGGTCTGGGTGGCGATCGACCGGACGGTGGCGAGCGTGTTCTTCACTCGGTGGTTGAGCTCGGCCATCAGTAGTGCCATCTGCCGTTCGGCCCGCTTGCGCTCCGTGATGTCCTCGAGGACGACGACATGGTGCATGGGCCTGGTGGCGCCGTCCGACGAGGGGGCGACCGAGGCCAGCGCCCAGTAGGGCTCGCCCGTCTCGCGGCGGCCGGCGAACTCGCCGCGCCACGTCCGCCCGGCCGCCGCGGCTCGCAGGATGCGCATGAAGGCCGCGATCCCGGTCCCCGGGCCGCGGAGCAGACGGCAGTTCCGGCCGACCAGGGCGGAAGCCGCATACCCCGTCAGAGCGGTGGCCGCGGGGTTGGCATATTCGATGCGGCCGCGACCGTCGACCACGACGACCGCGCTGGCGCTGTGTTCGACGGCGTGCGACAGCTTTCCGAGTTCGCCGACCATCTCGTCGATCGCGGCCGCGACGCCGGCCAGTTCCGGCACGTCGTTCTGGGTCGAGAACGACCCGGCGGACGCTTGGCCGCGCCGGATCTCGCGGGCGACCGCGCTGAAGCGCTGCAGGTTCCGCCAGATGCGGAGGAAGATCGAGATCGCGAACAGCGCCATGGCGAGGTATATGACGCCGGCGATGCGCACTTCCGGCGTCTGCCAGTAGGAGCGCCCGAGCGAACTGTCGAGCAGCGGCCCGCCGGTGTGGGACACCACGACGACCCAACAGCCGGCCTGCGTGCGCAGCGGGTTGATCGCGCTGATCATCTCCTCGTGGCCGTCGGGGCCTCGCCGGCGCAGTGCGCTCGCGAGGTCGAGCGCGCAGGTACCCGCCAGGCGCCCAAGGATTCCCTGCCGGTCCAATCGATCGCGTTCCTCGCGCAGCACCTCGGGGGGCACCGGTGGATGGGCGGCGATATAGAAGAAGCCGGAGGCCGGGTCATCGGCCGGGCGGAACATCAGCTTTACCGAGCGTCCGGCCGCCGCATAGGCCGCGAGCACATCGGCGAGGTCCGGCGACGGCGCATCGATCGCGGAGAGAACAGGCTGCAGCCCGGCGGTGATCAGCCGCCCTTCTTCCTGGGCGCTTCGTATCAGGAGGGCGGTCTTCGTGACGTCCGCCTCGCGGAAGACGCCGTAGAGGATCGCAGGGACGGCCAGGAAGACGAAAAGCAGCGCCGCGAGCTTGGCTGCGAGCGAAATCCGCGGACTCGGCCGCCGGCCGCGCGGACGATCGCGCCGGGCGGCCGGCCCGGCGGCGCCGTTGGCATGCGCCGCCGGCACCGGCAGGGGCCTGCGCACCGGCTGGGCCGTCCGCATCGCGCCGGTCACGTTCCGGTCCCGCGGCGGGCCGGAGCCGGATCGCGCGGAACCCCATCGGGCGACACGCGCGTCCGCGCCAGCAGCGCCGTCTCGCAGGCGGCCTGGTCGGCCGGTTCGCCGCCGGCCGTGAAGTCGATGGACAGCACGCGGTAGCCCAGCGTGTCCATCTGCGGAAACAGGGCGAGGCGCAGTTCGCAGTCGGACGCGACATAGGTCCAGATGCGCGACGGCGCCTTCTCCTCGACCCGCGCAGGCGGGCCCAGCAGCCGCTCGATCTCAGCTTCCGGCATCCCCTTGAGGCGGGCCGCCAGGGGCTGTGGATCCTCCGCCGACTTCGCCTCGGGGCTGTCCGGAACGGATTCGGCCTCCGTCGGCTTCGCCTGCGGCAGTGGCGGACGCATTCGGGGGCGCTGCGGCCGGGGCTGTGGCGGTGGCGGCGCCGCTTCGGCCGGTGGCAGCGCTTCCGCGACCGGCGGCGCGCTCGCCACCGGGGGTGGTGCCCGTTCGGGCGCGGCGCAGGCGCCGGCCGACAGTGCCGCGCCCAGTACCGTCAGGGCGAGAACCGCACCGCGCAACTGCCGCGCGACCCGGAGGGGGCCGCTGTCGGCGATGGACTTCATGGTTCACCGATCAAGTCGGATTGATAAACATGTAATATTCGCTCGCGCTTAACAAAAGGAAAATGCGCACGCGACGCGTGACGATGGAAAATATTAATAGTTTATTTAAATTAATATTTTGGAGAATGATGAAGCCGCCATCGTGGAGTCCCGGCCGGGTCCGTGCTAGGGTTCGTGCCATCGCTTGCCAACGGAGTGAACCGATGCCCAACCGCTACCATCTGGTCAGTTCGGTCACCTGACCCTGGGTACAGCGGGCCGTGATTGCCCTGCGTGCCAAGGGGGTCGCCTTCGAGACGACCTATATCGATCTGCGCGACAAGCCGGACTGGTTCCTGCGCATATCGCCGCACGGAAAAGTGCCGGTCCTGTCGGTCGACGACGTGCCTCTCTTCGAATCGAACGCCATCGCCGAATATCTCGACGAGACGGTGTCGCCGCGGCTCCATCCCGAGGACCCGGTCAGGCGGGCCCGGAACCGGGCCTGGACCGACTTCGTCCCCGATTTCTCGCGGGCGATGAGCGGCATCTACTACGCCACCTCGCAAGCCGCGATGGAGGAGGGGCTGGAGAACGCTCCCCGCCCGCTCGGGCGTGTCGAGAAGGCGCTGGCCGAGGAGCGCGGCGACGTCGGTCCCTATTTCAACGGGCCGCGGCTGAGCCTGGTCGACGCCGCCTATGCGCCGTTCCTGCAGCGGTTCGGGATCGTCGAGCGCCGCCTGCGCAGCGGCCTGCTGGACTCCTTCCCCAAGGTCCGCGCCTGGTCGGAAGCCCTCCTCGCCGACGAGATCGTGCGCGGCTCCGTGCCCGAGGGGTTCGAGGAGGCCTTCCTTGCGACGCTGACGCGTCGGGGCGCGCACGCCGCGACCCTGCTCCGCTGACGCGGGGCAGGGCGCGCGGGCCGGCGCCTCAGGCGCCGCGATCGACCAGTTCGATGGACACGCCCTGCGGGCCGCGCAGGAAGGCGATGCGCGTACCCGGCCTGATCGTCGTCGGCTCCATGGTGAACTCCGCGCCCTTCGCCTTCAGTTCGGCAACGACGGCATCGATGCCGCTGACCGTCAGTCCGATATGGTCGAGGCCCTGATAGGGCGAACGCGGCGGGTCGGCCGTCTTGCCGTCGGGAAGGACCGGCGCGATGAAGATGGCCTGCCCGCCCAGGTCCAGGTCGAGGCGCTCGCGGCCCTCCTGCATGGTTCGGATGATCTTCGCGCCGAACATGCGTTCGTAGAAGCGTGCCGTCTCTTCCGGCTCCGGGCTGCGCAGATGGATGTGGTCGAACGTGAACTGGGCCATGCGTTCCTCCGGTGGCGCTTGCACCCGCGGACTTTAGCGCCGCGGTCGCGGCGGCGGCCAGGGCCCCCCTTGAGGCCCTTCGCGCGCGCGTCTCTCGCGCTCTCGCGGGTCCGCGCGGCCTGTGCCACAGTCCGCCGCCAGAGCGAGACCAAGCGAGGAAGACGCGCATGACCGCAGCCGACACGCCGTCGGGGACCTCCCCGGACGCCTATCCGTTCGGGCGGGTGCGGCCGCCGGACGAGGCCTTCCTGGCGCGCCAGGCGCCCGAGGCGCCGATCGAGCCGGATCTGCCGATCGTCGACACCCATCACCATCTCTGGGACCGCCGCACCGCCGGCCGGCGCGGCGGCGAGCCGCCGATCGGTCGCTACCTGCTCGACGAGCTGATGGCCGACATCCGCAGCGGCCACAACGTCGTGCAGACCGTTTTCCTCGAATGCCATTCCATGTATCGGGCCGGCGGTCCCGTCGAGATGCGGCCGGTCGGAGAGGTGGAGTTCGTCGCCGGCGTCGCCGCGATGAGCGAGAGCGGAGCCTACGGGCCGGAGCGCGTGGCAGCCGGGATCGTCGGCTTCGCAGACCTCGCTCTGGGCGACCGGGTCGCGCCGGTGCTGGAGGCGCAGATCGCGGCCGGCGGCGGCCGTTTCCGCGGCGTTCGCTTCTCCGCCGCCTGGGACGCCGACCCGGTCATCGGCAACAGCCATGGCGTCGCCGGCCTCGGCCTCTACCGCGAGCCCGCCGTGATCGAGGGCGTGCGCCGGCTGGCGGCGCACGGCCTGTCGCTCGACGCCTGGTGCTTCCACCCGCAGCTCGCCGACGTGGCGGCACTGGCGCGCGCCGTGCCGGAGGCGACGATCGTGCTGAACCATGTCGGCGGGCCGCTCGCCTACGGCCGCTATGCCGGCCGCGCCGAGGAGGTCCATGCCGCCTGGAAGCCGGCGATGGCGGAGATCGCCGCCTGTCCCAACGTGTTCGTGAAGCTCGGCGGGCAGGTCATGCGGCTCGGCGCCTTCCCCTACCCGACCGCCGGGGCGCCGCCGTCCTCGGAGGCGATGGCCGCGCACTGGCGCCCGTGGGTCGGCACTTGCATCGAGCTCTTCGGGGCCGGACGCTGCATGTTCGAAAGCAACTTCCCGGTGGACCGGATGGGCACCGGGTGGGTCCCGCTCTGGAATGCGTTCAAGCGCATCGCCGCCGACGCCTCGGCCGGGGAGAAGGCCGCCCTGTTCGCCGGTACCGCCCGGCGGGCCTACCGACTGGAGACGCCGTGATGCTCAAGCTTTTCTACGCCCCCGGCAGCTGCGCGCTCGCCTCGCACATCGCACTCGAGGAGGCGGTGGCCGCCGGCGCGGCCGGTGCCGCCTACGAGGCCGTCCGCCTGGATCTCTCCGCGGGCGACCAGCGCCGATCCGACTATCTTGCGATCAACGCGAAGGGCCGGGTTCCGGCGCTGGTCGCCGATCGCGGCATCCTGACCGAGACGCCGGCGATCCTGGCCTGGGTGGCCCAGTCCTTCCCCGCCGCCCGGCTGGCGCCGCAGGACGATCCCCACGCCTTCGCCGTGATGCAGGCCTTCAACTCCTATCTCTGCTCGACCGTCCACGTCGCCCACGCGCACGGCGCGCGCGGCACGCGCTGGGCCGACGATCCCGTCGCCATCGCGGACATGAAGCGCAAGGTGCCGGAGACGATGGCGGCCTGCTTCGAACTGATCGAGACGGAGATGCTGGCCGGGCCCTGGGTGATGGGGGCGGCCTACAGCGTGGCCGACCCCTATCTCTACACCGTTACCCGCTGGCTGGAGCGGGACGGCGTGGACCCCGCGCGCTTCCCGAGGGTGGCGGACCACCGGGCGCGGATGGAGGCGCGACCGGCGGTGGCGAAGGTGCTCGCCGTCCAGTACCCGTCCTGACGGTCAGGCCGGGACCACCCGGCGCAGGAAGCCGATCACCGCGTCGGCGAAGATGTCGTTGCGGTCGCCCGCGACCATGTGGGCGGCATCCTTCACGCTGACATACTCGGCGTGCGGGCACTGGTCGAGGAAGCTGCGGGCACCCTCTTCGCTCAGCACGTCGGACAGGCCGCCGCGCACCAGCAGGGTCGGCAGCGTCAGCCGGTCGGCGCAGTCCGACAGCCGGTTGCGATAGGCCGCCTGTCCGGCGCTGGGGCCGCGGCGCCGCGCCGGATCCCAGTGCCAGCGATACTTCCCGTCGGCGCCCAGCCGGACATTCTTGGCGAGACCGTCGAGCTTGCGCGGCCGCGGGCGGTGCGGCTGGTAGCTGGCGATCGCGTCGGCCACCTCCTCCAGCGTATCGAACCCGCCGGGCTTCTGGTTCATGAAGTCCTGGATGCGCTGGACCCCGTCCGGGTCGATCTTCGGCGCCATGTCGACCAGAACGAGGGCCGCCGCCTCGATCCGGCCCTCGCCGACCGCGACCAGACTGGTGCCGCCGCCCATCGAGGCGCCGACCAGGACCGGCGGGTCGCCGCGACCGGCGGCCGCGACCACCCGGCGCAGGTCCTCGGCCATGTGGTCGGCACCGTAATTGCCCTCGCCGGCCCAGCCCGAATCGCCGTGGCCGCGGGCGTCGAAGGCAACGGCGTGATAGCCCGCCGCACCGAGCGTCTGGCCGGCGCCCTTCCAGGCATGGCGGGTCTGGCCGCCGCCGTGCAGCAGCACCACCAGCCGTCCCGTCGGATCGCCCCAGCTGTCCCCCGCGATCGGCACGCCGCCGGCACCGTCCCACACATGCATCGGCACCGGCGTCCCCGGCAGTCGCTCGCCCGCACTCATCGCTGTCCCGTCTCCGCGCTCCGTTTCAGGGGCGCGACCCTATGTCCGGACAGCCGATTTGCCAACGCCTCCCGCCGTGGGGCTCAGCCGAAATCGAAGCCCTGGCCGGCGAGGTCGCCGCGCAGCTTCTGGCGCGGCCGCACGGAGAACTTCTTCGCGACGTCGGCGGTCCAGGAATCGTCGTTCGTGGCGCGTCCATGGCCGCGATAGTGCGCCGCCAGTTCGGCGTCGTAGGCGGCGACGGCCTCTTCCATGCTGCGCGCGCTGCGCCGTTCGCCCCAGCGCTCATAGTGGACGACGGCGTCGAGCGGCATGCGGGGCTTCTGCGGCGGCGCCTCGGCCGGCCAGCCCAGCACCATGCCGTAGACGCAGTAGACCCGGTGCGGCAGGCCCAGGATACGCGCCGTCTCCGCCGCGTCGTTGCGTACCGCGCCGATCATCACCCCCTGCAGCCCCAGCGATTCCGCCGCGAGCGAGGCCGACATGCCGACCAGCGCCGCATCGACACTGCTGACCAGGCCCATCTCCAGGTTGTTGTGGTCGATGTCGTGGCCGTAGGCTTCCATGGCCGCCTGGATGCGCTCCATATCGGCGCAGAAGGCGAGGAAGACCGGCGCCTGCGCGACGTGGCGCTGGTTCGACGTGACGACCGACAGCCGCTTCAGCGTGTCCGCGTCCCGAACGATGACGACGCTGTACGACTGAATATTCGACGAGGTGGGTGCGCGGAAGGCGGCACGCAGGATCGCCTCGACATGGGCGTCGTCGACGGGCCGGTCGGTATAGCGGCGGACGCTGACGCGGCCGTGCAGGAGGCGGATGGTCTCGCTGGTGGGGAGGTCGTCGGCTGGGGCGGTCGGAAGGGCGGAATCGGGCATCGTTTGGCTGTCCTCGTCCAGTCGGTCGGATGAGCAAGCCTATCGCGATCGGCCTCCGGAGGGCCATGTGGGCCCCTGCGGGGCTGCATGGACGAACCGGTGCGGGGCAGCTCGGTTCTGTCCTATAAAGCTGTGTCGCCAATCACATTAACTACAGATATCTATTGCAAATTGATCGCAATAGATGCAGCCTCCAATTGGCAGCTCGGATTCTGGGGGGATCCTGTGTCTGGACGTTTATTGCCTACCCTGTTTTTGAGCGCATGTCTGACTGCGCCGCCGGCTTTTGCACTGGGCCTCGTCCAGATCGAGACGTCGGAATCGGTCCTTGAGGCCCAGGTACCGCTCGCCCTGTCCCGCGGAACGGTCATGGCGCGCCTCGGCGCCGGCGAGGTGCTCGCCCTGCCGTCGGGGGAGGTCGGCGCCACGGAAACGTCGAGCCTCTATTTGGCCGCGTCCTCGGAGTTTCTGTCGGTCGCCGTCCTGCGGGGCGCGATCACGATGGGCGGCCGTTCCGCCGGACCGGGCGAGGTCCTGGTCCGCAGCATCGCCGGCACCCGGGTCGAGCGGTTCGCCTTCGATGCCCGGGCGTTCGGAGCGGCGACCCCCGGCGGCGCGCTCACAGATGAGGAGCGCGACAGCCTCCGGGCGATTCTTGTTGAGCAGGAGCGCCGGATCTTCTGGGGGGGTCTCGAGCGCACCGGGTTCGATGCGCAGGCGCCCTCGGGCGACCCGATGATGGAGGCCGTCCGTCGCGACTATCTGCTGCGCCCGGCGGTCATGGACGTCCGCGCTGCGGCGCTGGGCGACGCGAAAGCGATCGGCCGGGAAGTGGCGAGTCGGTTCGTGGCGGGGCTCGCCGCGCGCGATGCCGAGACGGTGGAGGCACTGCTGTCGCCGACGCTGTTCACGGACGGCGGCCGTCGCCAGACCGAGTGGCTTAGCGACCGGTCGGCCTTCGCACTCGACCTCGTCGCGGGCGGGATGCCAACCACCCTGTCCAATGCCGTGATCGGCGAGGGCGGTCTTTCCGAAGGATATGCGGTCGACGTGAACGGCGCGCCCTGGCGGGTGCGGCTCCAGCCGCTCGACTCGATGGTATTCGTCACCGCGCTGGAGCCGGCTGGTTCCGGCGACACGGGGAAGGGGCAGTGATGGGAATCGGCATACCGCGGCCGGGATTGCGGTGGTCCCGGATGGGTGGCGGTGCCGCCCTCATGATCACCGTCGCCTCCGCGGCCTGGGCCGACGTTCCGTCCGTCCTGCAGGCGCGGGACGGCGGCGCGCCGCCGGGGTACAACGAACCGAGCTATTTCGACCCCGATTATAAGGGAGACCAGGGTCTCGTCAGCTACAACGATCCGTTCAAGGGGCAGAGCGACGCGGCCCTGAAAGCCAAGATCGCACCGCTCCAGAAGACGACGCTGAACAACATCTTCAACCTCAGCGGGATAGGCGGACAATCAGACGGGGTCCCCGTCCGGGGCACGAAATCCACCCAGTGGAAGGGCGTCATCGCCCAACGCGACACGTTCGGCGGTCCCGCGAAGGACGCACTGACCGGGCGGACGAACTTCGGGAGCGAGGAATTCATCGGCGACGCCTTCTATTCGACCATCGACAAGAAGCGGTGGGACCAGTTCGTCGAGGAGACGAGCGCACGGCGCGAACGGCTCGAAGGCAGCATTCGGGACGGCGTCCGCGACGTCCGGGGGAGTCTGGAATCCACCCTGAGCGGCACCAACCCGCGCTTCGACCGAGAGGCATACGAGCAGCTCGATCGCGACCTGATGCTGCTCGAAAGCGACATGCGGCGCGAACGCAACATTCTTCAGGAGGAGATAAAGCGCGCGAACGACCGCTTCCTGGGGCTCGCCCTGCGGTACGAGCAGCAGATGAACGACGAGGAGAAGGCGTTCTGGCAGACCGCGATCATCGTCACCGTGACCGCCGGTGTGGGCGTAACCGGGCTGGCTGCAGGTGGCATGACCGGTCCGGCGATGGTGATGACCGAGACCAGCAGCGGTGTTGCGTTCACCAGCGCCTACTCGATCGCGGACCTCGCGGCGGCGGGCGTCTTTGCTGGGTTTCAAGGTGCCGGCTTAACCACGGCCCTGATCGCCACCATGGAGCGGATGGTCGGGCGTTCGCCGGCCGGCCGATCCGCTCTCGAAAAGATGAAGATGGCGCAGGCGCCGATCAATGCCGTGAAAGGCGCCTACGACGCATCGGTGGAAGACATCAACAGGCTTCAGAACCTCCGGTCGAACCTGGGGCAGGCCAGGCAGATCAACCAGTCGCTCTACCATCGCCAGACCGGCCAGGGACTGCGGTGCAACGTATGACAGCCGCTGCGCGGCGGCGGGCGCAGACGGGAATGTCCGGACAGGGAGTTACCCTCAATCGCCAGCGCGAAGCACGGCGAATCAGAATTCAACCGCTTGATGCAACGGTTCTCGTGACGGCGATGCAGCCGACCGCGACGACCTCGGAGACAGGGCTGTGAGTTTGTTCCGCATCCATCTTGTCGGCGCCGCCGTTGCGACCGCTGTCGCCTGGGGCGGCACCTCAGCGGTCGCCGAAGTCCGCGGTTTCAATCCGGATACGGTGCGCGAAAGACTGAGCCGGGGGAGCGACACGCCCCGCATCGTGCTCGGCGCGGCCGCCCAGGCGCGTGTGAAGCGGCTTGACC
>JBKBLL010000137.1:0-10265 GCA_046296375.1 Alphaproteobacteria bacterium
GGTGCAGCGCCGCCCCTCGAAGGTCAGCCGGGCGGCGAGCGCCCGCGTCTCGATCCGCAGGTTGGGGCGGCCTTTCGCCTGGGCGAGATAGGTGCGCGCGGTCGAGGCGCGGAAGCGGCCGCGGCGCGACATCTGGCAGAAGGACGCCCCCTCCTGCTCGCCGCTGTTGTAGTCCGGGTTGAAGCGCCAGCCGGCCTGCTGCGCCGCCTCGACGAAGCGGCGGGCGAGCGGGTGGACGGTACGGTGGTCCTCCACCACGACCGGGCCGTCGCGGCCGCGCACCTCCCCGTTGCCGGCGGCATAGCGCTCGCTCTGACGGAAATACGGCAGCACGTCGGCATAGCTCCAGCCCGTGCAGCCGCGCTGCGCCCAGCCGTCATAGTCGGCCGGCTGTCCGCGCACCCAGAGCATGCCGTTGATCGAACTGGTCCCGCCCAGAACCTTGCCACGCGGCCAGCGGTGCGCGCGGTTGCCGCTGCCCGGTTCCGGCTCGGTCGTGTAGTTCCAGTTGACCCGCGGGTTCTGGATGAGCTTCAGGAAGCCGGCCGGAACGTGGATGAAGGGGTAGGTGTCGGGCGGCCCTGCCTCCAGCAGGACGACCCTCGCACCGTCCTCCGACAGGCGCGCGGCCACGGCACAACCGGCCGAGCCCGCGCCGACCACGACATAGTCGGCTTCGATCACGCATTCTTCCCGCTTCGGCGTACTCCCGCAGTCAGGATGCGTCAGGCCGCCGCCCGCGACAATGGCGGAGGCGGCGCAGGCATGGATACGCGAAGAGCCCGGGCAGGGGCCCGGGCTCTTCGATCCGACGGTCGCCCCGGCGAACGGGGACGGCGATCAGGTGTCGAGGAAGCTGCGCAGCTTGCGCGAGCGGCTCGGGTGCTTGAGCTTGCGCAACGCCTTCGCCTCGATCTGGCGAATACGTTCGCGCGTCACCGAGAACTGCTGGCCGACCTCCTCCAGCGTGTGGTCGGTGTTCATGCCGATGCCGAAGCGCATGCGCAGCACCCGCTCCTCGCGCGGCGTCAGGGTCGAGAGAACCCGCGTCGTGCTCTCGCGCAGATTGCCCAGGATGGCCGCATCGAGGGGCTGGACCGCGTTCTTGTCCTCGATGAAGTCGCCGAGATGGCTGTCCTCCTCGTCGCCGATCGGCGTTTCGAGGCTGATCGGCTCCTTGGCGATCTTCAGAACCTTGCGGACCTTCTCCAGCGGCATGCCGAGCTTCACGGCCAGCTCTTCCGGGGTCGGCTCGCGGCCGATCTCGTGGAGCATCTGGCGCGAGGTGCGGACCAGCTTGTTGATCGTCTCGATCATGTGGACCGGGATGCGGATGGTCCGCGCCTGGTCGGCGATCGAGCGGGTGATCGCCTGCCGGATCCACCATGTCGCGTAGGTCGAGAACTTGTAACCGCGCCGGTACTCGAACTTGTCGACCGCCTTCATCAGGCCGATGTTGCCCTCCTGGATGAGGTCCAGGAACTGCAGGCCGCGGTTCGTGTACTTCTTCGCGATCGAGATGACGAGCCGGAGGTTCGCCTCGACCATCTCCTTCTTCGCCTTGCCGGCCTCGCGCTCACCCTCCTGGACCGTGGCGACGATCCGCCGGAAGTCCCGCAGCGGCAGACCGGCCTCGATGCAGATCTCGACGATACGGCCGCGGATGGTCTTGACCGCCTCGCTGTGGTCGCGGACGAACTTCTTCCATTCGGGCTTCTGGCTGATCCGCCGGATCCATTTCGGATCGATCTCGCGGCCCTGCCATTCGGCGATGAAGATGTCGCGCTTGACGCCGGCCTGCATGGCGAGGCGCAGGACGCGCCCCTCCAGACCGATGGCCTCCTTGTTGAGGGCATACAGCCTGCCGACCAGTTCCTCGATCCGCGCATTGTGGAAGCGGATCGCCTTCATCTGCTCCAGCAGTTCGGCGTTCAGCTTCTCGTAGCGCTTGATCTGGGCGGACGGGACCGCCTCACCGGTTCCGACCGCCTCGGCCAGGATCTGCTCCTGCAGCGGGCGCACCTTGCGGTAGACCTCCGCCACCGCGTCGAACTTGGCGATCACCTCCGGCAGGAGCGTCCGCTCCATCGCGGACAGAGAGATGTTGGCCTCCTCCCCGTCGTCGCCGTCGGTCTCCGCCTCCGGCTCCTCCGTATCGTCCTGCGCTTCCGCCGCGGCGCCGTTCGTCTCTCCGTCGGCTATCCCCGCGCCGTTGACGTCCGCGCCATAGGTCGCCTCGAGATCGATGATGTCGCGCAGCAGCATGCGCTCGGCGACCAGACGGTCGCGCCATTCGATCAACGCCTGCACCATCACCGGGCTGGCGCAGATCGACCCGATCATCTTGTCGCGGCCGGCTTCGATCCGCTTCGCGATGGCGATCTCGCCCTCGCGCGAAAGCAGTTCGACGCTGCCCATCTCGCGCAGATACATCCGCACGGGGTCGTCCGTGCGGCCGATATCGTCTTCGTCGATATTGCCGGCGTTGGCCGTATCCTCGGCAGCGCGCTCGGCCGCGGGCTCCTCGCTCTCCTCCGACTCGACGACGTTGATGCCGAGCTCGGAGAGCATCGCCATCGTGTCTTCGATTTGCTCGGAGGACACCTGCTCGGACGGCAGGGCGGCGTTCAGCTCGTCATAGGTGACGTAGCCACGCTCCTTGCCGCGGGCCACCAGACGTTTGATGGCCGCGCTGTCGTCCAGCAGCGGCCCGTCAGGCGCTTCTTCCCGAGCGTCGGTCTCTGGTTCGGCCTCGGCCGGTTTCGTCGCCATGCCGTTCCTTCCCGTCAGCGGGAAGCGACCGCGACACGATCGTCGCGGCCCCTCCCGAAGGTTGCGTGATCCGGAGCCGCCCACCGGCTCCCCCGAAGGCGACCGCGCCTCATCTCAGCCCTCGTCCGGGGTGGCGATACGGGCGCGTTCGTTGACGACCAGACCGAGAATCCCGTCGAGTTCGTCGTCCGAAGCGAGATCGTCGACGCGGGCGACCCGCTCGTCGAGCTCCTTCAGCAAGACCGGTTCCTGCGCGCGATCCAGCAGATGCATCAAGCCCAGTCGAACTCTCACGCTATCCGCCCCGGGCCGCGCGCATGCCGCATGCATCACGATCTCGGGCCGGAGGATGGTTTCCACCGCTTCGCCGAACCCAGCCCGGTTTAATTGGGCCCTGAGACCGGACCCGTCAAGCATGTCGGCGGCCGCCGCATGGTTCAGGATCGCCGCGCGCACCCCGTCGAGGCGGCCGTCGGCGAAACGCAGCGCGGCCAGCCGCTCGCCGAACTCGTGAATCATGTCGGGATGGTTGAGGAGCGTGGCCAGGACGGCCTGCTGGACCCGGCTGCGGCGACCGGCGAGCGCGACGCCCCGCGCGACGCCGCCGAGTGGCGCCCGCGGCACCGGGCCGCCACCCTGGCGAGCCCCGTGCCATCCGCCCTGCTTCCCGCCGAAACGTCCCGCCGCAGGCGCGAACAGCGCGGAAAGCCGGGCGCGGAAATCGTTGTGGTAGAAGGCGCGGACGTCGGGATCGCCCACGCGTCCCGCAGCCTCGCGCAGCCTGGCCGCCAGGGCGGCGCGACGCTCCGGGGTGTCGACCGGATGGCGGGCGTATTCGACTCCCCAGACGAGGTCCGCCAGCGGCCGACCAGCGGCGAGTGCCGCCCGCAGCGCGTCCGGGCCGGACTGCGCCAGGAGCGTGTCGGGATCGTCGCCCGGCGGCAGCGCAGCGAAGCGCAGCGAAAGGCCGGGGCGCAGAAGCGGCATGGCCCGCTCGGCCGCCCGCACCGCGGCGCGCCGGCCGGCCGCGTCGCCGTCGAGGCAGAGCACGGGCTCCGGCGCCATCCGCCACAGCGCCTCGATCTGCTCCTCGGTCACCGCCGTGCCCAGCGGCGCCACGGCATGGCCGATCCCTGCCCTCTCGAGGGCGATCACGTCCATATAACCCTCGACCACGACGACTTCCCCGCTCTCGGCCGCGGCCGCCCGGGCGCGGGCGTGGTTGTAGAGGACACGCCCCTTGTGGAAGAGCGCCGTCTCTGGGGAGTTCAGGTATTTCGGCTGCTGGTCGCCGAGCGTCCGCCCGCCGAAGCCGACGACCCGCCCCCGGCGGTCGCCGATCGGGAAGACGACCCGGGCGCGGAAATACTCGTAGTCGCGGCCGTCATCGGCCTGTTTCAGAAGGCCCGCCTCGCGCAGCATGTCCGGCGCGACCCCGTCACGCGACAAGGCGGCCGCCAGGGCGCCGCGGCGATCCGGCGCGAATCCCAGACGGAAACGGCCGATCACCGCATCGTCGAGGCCGCGCCCGTGCAGATAGTCCAAGCCCGCCTTGCCCTCGGGCAGGCGCAGCTGCTTCTCGAACCAGAGGCAGGCCGCCTCCAGCACGGCATGCAGGTCGCGCGTCCGCTCGGCGCGCGCCGCCTCTTCCGGCGAGGGGCGCGGCACCGCCATCCCCGCCTCGCCCGCCAGCCTCTCGACCGCCTCGGGGAAGGACAGGCCCTCGGTGCCCATGATGAAGCTGATCGCGTCGCCGTGCGCGCCGCAGCCGAAGCAGTGGTAGAAGCCCTTGTCGTCGCTGACGGTGAAGGAGGGGGTCTTCTCGGTGTGGAAGGGGCAGAGGCCGGTATGTTCGCGGCCGCGCCGCACGAGACGGACCCTGCGGCCGACGGTCCCGACCAGAGACACCCGCTCGCGCAACTCTTCGAGAAAGGCGGGCGGGAAGCTCATGCAGGCGGATACCTCTCTCCGTTTCGCTGCTCGCCGTCTCGCCGCAGGCATCGGCCCGCGGCCGTCCCCGCGATGCCGGGACGACGACCTTACACCAATTGACGGCGCGCCAGCGCACTCGCCTTGCCGAGATCGATCTGGCCGGCATAGCGGCTGCGGAGTTCCGCCATGACGCGCCCCATGTCCTTCAGGCCGACCGCGCCCAGGTCCCCGACCACGCCGCGCACGGCCGCGCAGAGTTCGCCGTCGTCGAGCTGTTTGGGCAGAAAATCACGGATGATCTCAATCTCGCGGCTCTCGCGCTCGACTAGGTCCAGCCGGCCACCCTGCTCGTAGAGAGTGATCGACTCCTGGCGCTGCCGGATCATCTTCTGGAGCAGATCCAGGATCTCGTCGTCGTCCAACCCCTCAGACCGGCCGGCGCCGCGCGCAGCGATGTCGCGGTCCTTGACCGCCGCGAGGATGAGGCGGAGCGTTGAAACAGCGCACGCGTCACGCGCGCGCATGGCCGTCTTAAGTGCCTCGTTGAGTTGCGTTCGCATCCGCGACCATCGCTGTCAGGACGTGTGGAGGCCCCGCGGAGGGAGGAAAAGCGGGCACCAAAACAACAGGTTGATCGTCATGATCGGCAGCCGCCGGCGCGATGACCGACCGCCCATTCCTGTTGACGCAATGGCCGTCGCTGGCTATCTAGCCCCGCGCTTCAGGGTTCCCCTCGCCAGCCGCCCGGCGGCGACACATATGGAGGAGCGCTGTCGGCCGTCAAGATGACAGACCGGTTACTCCGGCACCTTCCCAAGCCGGAGTCCGCTCGCCCGCCCGCAGGGCAGAAAGGTGGCTTCATGCCGGATAGATCGACGCCGGATAGCGGCTCCGCCGCGCGGGCTGCACCGCCGCGCGGCGCGACCGCCGCCCTCGTCCTGGCCGACGGCACGGTCGTCTGGGGCCGCGGCATCGGGGCGCCCGGGCGCAAGGTCGGCGAGGTCTGCTTCAACACCGCGATGACGGGATATCAGGAAATCCTGACCGACCCGTCCTATGCCGGCCAGATCATCACCTTCACCTTTCCGCACATCGGCAACGTCGGCACGAACCCCGAAGACATCGAGACGACGACGCCCGCGGCGCGCGGCGCCATCCTGCGGATGGACCCGACCGACCCGTCCAACTTCCGCGCCACGCAGCATTTCGACAGCTGGCTGCGCGCCTACGACCTGCCGGGCATCGCCGGCGTCGACACCCGCCGGCTGACGCGGCGGATCCGCGACGGAGGGGCGCCCAACGGCGTCGTCGTGCACGCCCCCGACGGCGCCGTCGACATCGAAGCCGCCCTCGCCGAGGCGCGCGCCTGGCCCGGTCTGGAGGGCATGGACCTCGCGAAGGACGTGACCACGCGCCAGGCCTATGGCTGGGACCAGACCCCCTGGCGGCTCGGCGCCGGCTACGGAACGGCATCGAACTGCCCGCGCCATGTGGTCGCCGTCGATTACGGAGCGAAGCGCAACATCCTGCGCCAGCTCGCCGGCCGCGGCTGCCGGCTGACCGTGGTGCCGGCGACGGCAACCGGCGAGGACATCCTGCGGCACCGGCCGGACGGGGTGTTCCTGGCGAACGGCCCGGGCGACCCGGCCGCGACGGGCCGGTATGCGGTTCCGGCGATCCGCGAGGTCCTGGACAGGGGCCTGCCGGTCTTCGGCATCTGCCTCGGCCACCAGCTGCTCGCCACCGCTCTCGGCGCGGAGACGCGCAAGATGCCGCTCGGCCATCGCGGTGCCAACCACCCGGTCAAGGACCTCACGACCGGCAAGGTCGAGATCACCAGCCAGAACCACGGCTTCGTCGTCGTGCCGGAGAGCCTGCCCGCGGACGTGGAGACGACGCACCTCTCTCTGTTCGACGGCACGATCGAGGGCGTCCGTTCGACCCGCCGGCCAGCCTTCTCCGTGCAGTACCACCCCGAGGCGTCGCCCGGTCCGCACGACAGCCACTATCTGTTCGATCGTTTCATTGAAATGATCGACGGTAAAAGCTAACACCCCTCTCCGACTCAGGCAGCAAGCTCCCGCGAATGCCCAAGCGCACAGACATCAAGTCCATCCTCATCGTGGGGGCCGGCCCGATCGTCATCGGTCAGGCCTGCGAGTTCGACTATTCCGGCACTCAGGCCTGCAAGGCGCTGCGCGAGGAAGGCTACCGGATCGTCCTGGTCAACTCGAACCCGGCGACGATCATGACGGACCCCAACCTGGCCGACGCCACGTATGTCGAGCCGATCACGCCGGAGATCGTCGCCAAGATCATCGAGCGCGAACGGCCGGACGCGCTGCTTCCGACCATGGGCGGCCAGACGGCCCTCAACACGGCGCTGGCGCTGGCCGACGACGGCACGCTGGAGAAATATGGCGTCGAACTGATCGGCGCCCGGCGCGAGGCCATCCGCAAGGCCGAGGACCGACTGCTGTTCCGCGATGCGATGAACGCGATCGGCATCGAGACGCCGAAGAGCGCCGTCGTCAACGGCATGGACGATGCGTGGGCGGCCCTGGACCATATCGGTCTTCCCGCGATCATCCGCCCCTCCTTCACCCTGGGCGGCACCGGCGGCGGCATCGCCTACAATCGCGACGAGTACGAGCAGATCGTGCGCGGCGGCCTCGACGCCTCGCCCGTGCGCGAGGTGCTGGTCGAGGAGTCGGTCCTCGGCTGGAAGGAATTCGAGATGGAGGTGGTCCGCGACCGCGCGGACAACTGCATCATCGTCTGCTCGATCGAGAACGTCGACCCGATGGGCATCCATACGGGCGACTCGATCACGGTCGCCCCGGCGCTGACGCTCACCGACAAGGAGTACCAGATCCTGCGCGACGCCTCGATCGCCTGCCTGCGCGAGATCGGCGTCGACACCGGCGGCTCAAACGTGCAGTTCGCGATCGACCCGGCCGACGGCCGCATGGTCATCATCGAGATGAACCCGCGTGTCTCGCGGTCATCTGCGCTGGCGTCGAAGGCGACGGGCTTCCCGATCGCCAAGGTCGCCGCGAAGCTCGCGGTCGGATATACGCTCGACGAACTCGACAACGACATCACCGGCGTCACGCCGGCCTCGTTCGAGCCGACGATCGATTATGTCGTCACGAAGATCCCGCGCTTCACCTTCGAGAAGTTTCCCGGAACCGAGGCGCTGCTGACCACGTCGATGAAGTCGGTCGGCGAGGCCATGGCGATCGGCCGCTGCTTCGCGGAGTCGCTCCAGAAGGCGCTGCGGTCCATGGAGACCGGGCTCACCGGCCTCAACGAGGTGGAGATCCCGGGCCTGCCCGAGGGCACCCAGGGTGCGGTGGACCCTCAGATCGTGGTGGGCGCGCTGGCGCAGCCGGTGCCGGACCGCATCCTGGTCGTGGCACAGGCCTACCGGCACGGCCTAACCACCGCGCAGATCCAGGCGGCCTGCAAGTTCGACCCCTGGTTTCTCGAGCAGATCCGCCATCTCGTCCTGACCGAGGAGCGGCTGCGCGCCGACGGCCTGCCGGAAGACGCGGCCGGTCTCGCGCACCTCAAGCGGCTGGGCTTCGCCGACGCCCGCCTCGCCGAACTCACCGGTCTGACCGAGGCCGAGGTGGCGCAGCGCCGCCGCGCCGCCGGCGTGCGCCCCGTCTACAAGCGCATCGACACGTGCGCGGCGGAGTTCGCCTCGCGCACGCCCTACATGTACTCGACGCATGAGGGCAGCGGCGACGTGCCGGCCGAGTGCGAGGCGGACCCGCAGGACCGGCGCAAGGTGATGATCCTGGGCGGCGGTCCGAACCGGATCGGCCAGGGCATCGAGTTCGACTATTGCTGCGTGCATGCCGTGATGGCGCTGCGCGAAGCCGGGTACGAGACCATCATGGTCAACTGCAACCCGGAAACCGTCTCCACCGACTACGACACGGCGGACCGGCTCTATTTCGAACCGCTCACCGCGGAAGACGTGATCGAGATCGCCCATGTGGAGGCGAGCCGCGGCACGCTCCTGGGCGCGATCGTGCAGTTCGGCGGCCAGACGCCGCTGAAGCTGGCGGCGGCACTCGAGGCCGCGCAGATTCCCATCCTCGGCACGTCGCCCGACGCGATCGACCATGCCGAGGACCGCGACCGCTTCCAGCGCCTGCTGCGCGACCTGCGCCTGCGCCAGCCCGAGAACGGCACCGCGACCTCGGTCGGACAGGCGGAGGCGATCGCCGAGCGCATCGGCTTCCCCGTGCTGCTGCGGCCGTCCTACGTGCTGGGCGGACGGGCGATGCAGATCGTCCACGACCGCACCGGCCTGCTGCGCTACATGCAGACTGCGGTGAAGGTGTCGGGCGCCAACCCGGTGCTGGTCGATTCCTACCTCGCCGACGCGATCGAGGTGGACGTCGATGCGCTCGCCGACGGCACCGACGTGCACGTCGCCGGCATCATGGAGCATATCGAGGAAGCCGGGGTGCATTCGGGCGATTCCGCCTGCACGCTGCCGCCCTATTCCCTCGCCGCTGCGACCGTGGAGGAGATCGCGCGCCAGACAGAGGCGATGGCCCGGGCGCTCAAGGTCGTCGGGCTGATGAACGTCCAGTTCGCGGTGAAGCCGGTCCCCGACGGCGCCGACGAGATCTACATCCTGGAGGTCAATCCGCGCGCGAGCCGCACGGTCCCCTTCGTCGCCAAGGCCACCGGCGCGCCGATCGCCAAGTTCGCGGCCCGCGTCATGGTCGGCGAGCGCCTGCGCACCTTCGGGCTGCAGCGGACCCGCTTCGACCATATCGCGGTGAAGGAGGCGGTGTTCCCGTTCGCCCGCTTCCCCGGCGTGGACACGCTGCTGGGACCCGAGATGAAGTCGACGGGCGAGGTCATGGGCATCGACCGCGACTTCGGACGCGCCTTCGCCAAGTCGCAGCTCGGCTCGGGAACCAGGCTGCCCCTCGCCGGTATCGTCTTCGTGTCGGTGCGCGACCGCGACAAGGAGGCGATCATCGAGCCGTCCCGCCGGCTGGTGGAGATGGGCTTCCGACTGCTCGCGACCAGCGGAACGGCACGGACGCTGGAGACCGCCGGCCTGCCCGTGGGACGGATCAACAAGGTGCTCGAAGGCCGGCCGCACATCGTCGACACGATGAAGAACGGCGAGGTCACGCTGGTCTTCAACACGACCGACAGCGTGCAGGCGATTACCGACAGCTTCAGCCTGCGGCGCACGGCGCTGGTCAACCGGATCCCGTATTATACGACGGTCTCGGGCGCGCGCGCGGCGGTCGAGGCCATCGCCGCCTTGAAAGCCGGTCAGCTTGAAGTGGCCCCGCTGCAATCGTATTTTACCGGGGGCTTTTGACGGGACTGTAGAGGGGCCGTAGCGCCCGATCCCGTTGAAATCGGTGGGTGATGTGCGTGCGTCGCGGGTCGTGAGCCCGCGGCGGGCGCTTGTGTTGCGCTTTCTCTCTGGAGACGCGAGATGGAAAAGGTCCCGATGACGCCCGACGGGTATGCACGGCTGCAGGAGGAACTGCGCCGGCTCAAATCCGAGGAGC
>JBKBLL010000138.1:0-10203 GCA_046296375.1 Alphaproteobacteria bacterium
GAATTCTGCCTCGACGACTGCGTGCCCGTGGGCGCGGCTCATCATCAGAAGATGGTCGTCATCGACGAAGACGTGGCGTTCAGCGGCGGTATCGATATCGCCATCGGGCGCTGGGACACGCCGCATCACCGCCTGCACGAACCGAAGCGCGTCGACCCGGCGGGACGACCCTACCGACCTTTCCACGACGTGCAGATGGTGGTCGAGGGCGAGGCCGCGCGCGCCATCGCCGGCCTGGCGCGCGAGCGCTGGGCCCGGGCGCGCTGTCTGCGCCCACCGGCAGCGGCGGCGCGCGAGGGGACCGCTTGGCCGGCCTGCGTCGCCCCCGACTTCCGCGACTGCCGCATCGGGATCGCCCGAACGGTCCCGCGCCTGCCGGGGCAGGCCGAAGTACGCGAGGTCGAGTCCCTGTTCCTCGCCATGGTCGGCCTGGCGGAGCGCGCGATCTATATCGAGAATCAGTTCGCGACGTGCACCCGCATCGCCGAGGCCATCGCGGCCCGGATGGACGAACGGCCGGAACTCGAACTGCTGGTGGTCGCGCCGCAGCGCTACGACACCTGGCTCGAATCGAAGACGATGCGCACCGGCCGCATCCGCTTTGCCCGGATATTCGCGCGCGCCGGCCTAGCCGACCGCGTCCGCCTGGTGACGCCCCTGGTCGCCGACGGCGACCAGAGTACCGACGTGATGGTGCACGCCAAGGTCACGATCGTCGACGACCGCCTGCTGCGCGTGGGGTCCGCCAACCTGAACAATCGATCCATGGGAACAGACACGGAGTGCGACCTGCTGCTGGAAGCCAGGGATGCGGCCGAACGGGCGGCCGTCCGGCGCATCCGCAACACGCTACTCGGCGAACATCTCGGCCGGGACGCCGCGAGCATCGCCCACGCCATCGAAGCGACCGGCTCGCTCCTGGCCGCCCTGGACAGCCTGAACGACGGGGCGCACAGGCTGGTGGCGGTCCAGGACGGCGTGATCGAAGACCCGGATACGTCGGCCGCCGTCTCCGCCGTGGCGGACCCCGAACGCCCGATAGACCCCGAGGCATTCATGACACTCATGGCCGAGCGGCGGCCGGTGCGCCGCAACCTCTCCGGCCTCGCGCGGCTGCTGCTGATCGGCGGTGCGCTCGCCGCCCTGGTGCTGGTCTGGCGGGTCACGCCGCTGCGCGAATTCACCGACTTCGAAACGGTCGAGGCGACGATCGCCACCGTCTCGAGCGACCCGCTCGCCCCCCTCTACGTGATCGTCGCCTTCGTGCTAGGTGGGTTGATCGCCTTCCCGATCACCGTGGCGATCGCCGTCACGGCCGTAACCTTCGGCACCTGGCCCGGTCTCGCCTATGCCGCCGCCGGCACGCTCGCCAGCGCGCTCGTGACCTACGGGATCGGCGCGCTCGTGGGCCCGCAGTATCTGGAGAGCCTGCTCGGACGCCGCTTCGCCCGCATCACGCGGCGGGTGCGCAACAAGGGCATCCTCGCGGTCGCCGCGATCCGGATGGTCCCCGTTGCGCCCTTCACCGTGGTCAACCTGCTGGCCGGCGCTAGCCGCATCCGGGTGCGGGACTATGCGATCGGCACGATGCTGGGCCTGACCCCGGGCTTCCTCGTGATCGCACCGCTGGGCCGTCAGGCCTACGAGGTCCTGACTGACCCGTCGATCGAGGAGGTGCTGATCCTTTGCGGCCTCGCCCTGGTCTGGCTCGGGGTCTCTTTCGCACTGCAGCGCCTCGTGTCGCGGTTCGAAAGCGCGCGCAGTTGAGGGGACGCACCGTCCGGCTGATGACCTGGAACATCCATGGCGGCGCCCGTGGCGGAGTCCGCCGGAGCGGTGCCCGCGACGCCGACGGGATCGTCGCCTGCATCGACCGGATCGGACCGGATATCCTCGCCGTCCAGGAGATCGACACCCGTGCCGCGGGGGCCGACGGGCGGCGCATCGTACCGCTCCTCGCGGACGCGGTCGGCGAACACCGAGCGGAGGCCTATACGCTGGTCGAGGCCGACGGCGAATACGGTCAGGCGGTTTTCAGCCGGCTGTCTCTTTCGGCGAACGCTACCCACGACATCTCCTGGCGCCGGCGCGAACCCCGGCGCGCGATCGACGTGACCGTCGACATGCACGGGCACCGGCTGCGCCTGATCGCGACACATCTGGGCCTCGGGCTCCGCGAGCGCCGCTTCCAGGCGCGCCGACTGGAGACGGCCCTCGGGCCGTCCATGCAGATCCCGACCGTGGTGGTCGGGGACTTCAACGACTGGTTCCCGCTCGCGTTCGTCGACTGGCGGCTACGCCCGTTGCTGCCTGTCGTCACCCGGATCGCGACGTTCCCCGCCCGGCTGCCGCTGCTCGCGCTCGACCGCATCTATGGCTCGGCCGACCTCCGCGTGGCGGCCGCCCGCGCCGTCCGCGAGACCCGCCTGACCTCCGATCATCTCGGCCTCGTCGCGGACATCGTGCTCCCCGACGCCGTGCGCGCCGACGCCGTACCCGCCGACGTCCGGCGATGCGCGCCGGCCGTCAGTGCCGCATCATCACCGGGATCGGTGCCTGCGACATGACCGTCCGGGTCGCCCCGGCGATGACCATCTGGCGGATGCGCATGTGGGTGAAGGCACCCATGACCAGCAGTCCGGCGCCCTGTTCGGCACAGGTCTGGAGGATCAGACCGCCCGTCGGATCATCGAACAGACCACTTGACTCGGAGGCGATGGCCAACGCCTCGGCGGCGATGCCGTGGGCGGCCAGATAGTCGCAGACGGCCGTCGGCGCCGCGTCGCCCACCGAAAGCACCAGCGCCCGCGCGGCGCCGGCGAGGAAGGGCAGCCCGGCATCCAGTGCGCGCGCCGCCTCGGGGCTGTCGTTCCAGGCGATCACGACGGTGCCGGGGTGCTCGGTCACGGTCGGCGCGGCGGGCGGCACCAGGTAGACCGGCCGTCCCGACTCGAACAGCGCCGCCTCGATATCACGCTCGGTCGAGGACGAGACGCCCTCGCCTGGACGGGGAAACAGGATCAGGTCCGACAGGCGCGCATAACTCGCGATCAACTCCGCCTCGGCACCCGCGACGACATGCAGATGCGCCTCGGCCCGCCCCGCCGCCACTTCATCGAAGAGCGCACGGGCCCGGCGCTCCCGCTCGGCCGCCTCCTCCTCCGCCGCCTGCAGGATCATTTCCATCCCCGCACCAGCTCCTATGCCCGCCGCGCCGGCGCCGGCATAGGCGACGGCGGTCGCCGGATCGTAGCGGACATGCACCGCGTTGAGACGCGCCCCGAAGCGCTGTGCGAGGTCGAGGCCCGCGACCAGGGTCTCGCGCGACGGCAGGTGGCCGGTCAGCGGAACCAGAATCTGCTTGATACCCATGGCGCCCTCGTTCGGTGACGATGTTCGGCGATCAACATATCCGCGCCGCGGTCGTTCCGAAACGGGCGTCCACGGGGATCGAGGGTCGCCCACGTCCGGCGCGTCAGCGTCGCGCCCTGGCCCGGCGTCGACGGGTGCGGGTGCCGCCGAGCCAGCCCTTGCGCCAGAAGATGAAGAGAAAGCCGAGAGCGACGCTCGCCATGAGCCCCAGCGCGAACGGATAGCCAAGATACCATTGCAGTTCCGGCATGTTCCAGGGCGACACCTCGCCCTCGAAGTTCATGCCGTAGACGCCGGCGATGAAGCCGAGCGGAATGAAGATCGTGGCGATGATGGTCAAGACCTTCATCACCTCGTTCATGCGGTTGTTGATCGCCATCATGTGCAGGTCGAACAGGCTGCCGGAGACCTCGCGGTAGACCTCGGTCATGTCGATCAGCTGCGCCAGATGGTCTTAGCAGTCGCGCAGGAAGATCTGTGTCTGCGGTGTGAAGGGCGGCAGGCCGTCGCGCACCAGCGCACTCATCAGTTCGCGCTGCGGCCAGAGTGCGCGGCGTACGAGCATCAGGTCGCGCTTCACGCCATGGATCTCCGCCACGATGTCGCCCGGCGCGTCGCTGATCGCGCGGTCCTCGAGCGCTTCCACGAGTTCCCCGTGCGTTTCCAGGACCGGAAAATAGGCGTCGATCACCGAATCAAGGAGGGCGTAGGCGAGATAGTCCGCGCCGCTGGAGCGCAGCCGTCCGGTCGCGTGGCGGATCCGGCTGCGCACCGGGTCGAAGCCGTCGCCCGGCCGTTCCTGGAGCGACAGGACGAAGCCCGCGCCGACGAACAGCGAGAGCTGCTCGGCACCGAACGGACGTACCGAATCCACCATTTGGGTGACGATGAACAGGTGGTCGCCGTAGCTCTCCGCTTTCGGCCGCTGGTGGGTGGAGAGCACGTCCTCCATCGCGAGCGCGTGCAGCCCGAACATCTCGCCGAGGCGGCGCAGCACCGCGACGTCGCCCAGCCCGTCCACGTCCACCCATACCACCGGCCATTCAGCCCGCAGTCCGGCGATGGCGTCGAGCCGGGCCGGCTCCATCTCGACCATCCCGTCCGGACCGTAGGCGATCACGCGCAGGGCCGGCGGCCGGGCATCGGGCGCCGCGGCGAGCGTGCCGGGGGCGGTTCCCGGTACGTGACGTCGCCGCCGCACGAGGCGCGTTCCGCTCAAGGCTTGTTCTCGGCTCATCGGGCTCCAATTTCCTACGGTCTTTTGCGTCCGGCATCCGACGCATCCACGAGAGTTGCCCCATCGGACGGGCCGAACGATCCTCGTCTCGGGCGATCCTACGGGAAATTGCAGCGTCGAAGTGAGACGAGGTGCGCATGATCAAGGCTGGGCCGGTCCATGACGGAGCCCACCCCACCCGGTCCCGGCGCTGGGCCAAGTGTGCGATGCTCGCCTCGGCGATGCTGCTCGCCGCCTGCGGCTCGGGTCGCGACGCGCCACCGCCCCCGGCATCGGCCGCCGTCGCCGAGCCGGCGGGCCGGGCGATCCCGTACGACGTGACCATCGACGGCGTCGACGGCGAACTGGACGACCTGATCCGGCGATCGTCGGACCTCCTGATCCTGTCCGACAACCCGCCGCTGACCATGGCGCGTCTGCGCGGCCGGGCCGACGGCGACGTGGCCACGTTCGAACGCGTGCTGCGCTCGCAGGGCTACTACGCGGCTACGATCGAGGTTGATTTCGACGATTCTGTCGAGCCCGTGGACATAGATATCCGGATCACGCCGGGTCCGCGCTACCGGATCGAGCGCTACGATCTCGACTATGCCGGTGCCGCGCCACCGGGCGTGCCGACGCGACCCGACCAAATCGGCGTCGAGATCGGCGCGCCGGCCCAGTCCGCGACCGTCGTCGACGCCCAGGCACGGCTGGTGATGCGCCTGGGCGAGGCCGGCTATCCCCTGGCCGAGGTGACCGACCGCGAGGCGATCGTCGATCACGATCTCCAGGCGCTGCTGGTGCGCCTGACCGTGACGCCGGGCCCGCTTGGCCGCTATGGCCGAGTCGCGGTACAGGGGCTGGACCGCACCGAGGAGGGCTATGTCCGCCGCCTCGTCGCCCTGCGCGAAGGTTCGACCTGGGACCAGCGCGAAGTCGAGACGGCGCGCTCGCGGCTGGCGGGCACCGGCCTGTTCGAGAGCGTCGCGATCGAGCGCGCCGACGAAGCCGGCCCCGACGGTGCCCTGCCGATCACGGTGCGTCTCGCGGAGCGACCGCCACGCACCATCGGCGGCAGTCTGGGCTACGGCTCGGCCGAGGGCGCGCGCGCCGAGGTCTTCTGGGAGCACCGCAACCTCACGCGACGGAACGAGCGGCTGCGCCTGGGCGCCACCGTCGCGGAACTGGAGCAGGGCATCACGGCCGCCTACCGCAAGCCGAACTGGCGGAGGCTGGACCAGGAATTCCTGGTCGACGGCGCCGCCAAGCGATCGACCTTCGACGCCTACGACGAACTGACCGTCCTCGGGTCCGTCGGCGTCAGCCGGTCCTGGGGTGCGGGCTGGACCGGAACGGTCGCCGCCGCCCTCGAATACTCGGTCATCGAGGAAGCCGGGAGCACGGAGAAATTCCTGCTCGCCAGCCTGCCCGGCACGCTCTCGCGCGATACCACGGACAATCTGCTCGACCCCACGCGCGGCTATCGGGCCGCGCTCACGATCAATCCGCACGTCGGCACCGGCGCGCGCGACCTCGCCTTCCTCATCACCAGTCTGGGCGGATCCGCCTACTACCGGATCGACGAGGCGGGACGCTACGTGGCGGCGGGGCGCGCACGCCTGGGGAGCATCGTGGGAGTCGGGACGCAGGACATCCCGGCGACCAAGCGCCTCTACGCCGGCGGCGGCGGCTCCGTCCGCGGCTACGCCTTCCAGGCCGCCGGCCCGCTCGACAGCCGCGGCGATCCCGTCGGCGGACGCTCCCTCATCGAAGTCGGGGCGGAGATGCGCATCAAGCTGACCGATACGATCGGCATCGTTCCGTTCATCGACGGCGGTTCCGTGTTCGACCAGCCCTACCCGACGAGTTTCGGCGATCTGCTCTGGGCCGCCGGTCTCGGTGGCCGCTACTACACCAACTTCGGACCCATACGCCTCGACGTCGCATTCCCGTTGAACGGCCGCAGCGCCGACGACCTCTTCCAGTTCTACGTGAGCATCGGCCAGGCATTCTGAGGCAATGCGCAAGGTTTTTCGTATAACGCTCTGGACGATAAGCGCATTTCTCGTCGTAGGAATCGTCGCGGTCCTGGCTCTGGTCGCAGTGCTGCGCACGGAGGCGGGGCGCGAATGGCTGGTCGCAACCGCGACCGGCCTGGCATCGACCCCCGGGACATTCGAGGTCCGGCTGGAACGGCTCGACGGCCCGCTTCCCGGCAGCATTGGCCTGCGCGGCCTCTCCCTGGCCGATGCGGACGGCGTCTGGCTCACCGTCGACCGCGCGCGCGTCGACTGGCGGCCGGGCGCCCTGTTCGCCGGACGCGCAGAGATCGATCTGGTCGATGTCGACGGCGTGCGGGTCAGCCGCCTGCCCACCGGCGCGCCGCCGCCCGACGACGAGTTACCGACCGACTTCACCATTCCCTCCGCGCCGATCGACATCGTCGTCCGGCGCATGCAGATCGAGAACGTGCGCCTGGATGCGCCCGTCGCCGGCGTGCCGGTGACACTGCGCGCCGAGGGCCGCATCGCCGGCGCCGAGGGCGGCGACATCCGCTCTGACCTGACGATCGAGCGCATCGACGGCGATGCGGGCCGCCTGGTGCTGGCGGCACGCATGGACCCGCGCGACCGCACCGTGAACGTCGAGGCGCGGATCAGCGAACCCGAAGGCGGGCTCGTCGCGCGGACGCTGGCGGTGCCGGGCCTGCCGCCGCTCGAGGTGACCCTGACCGGGAGCGGTCCCGTCGAAGCGGTCGCGGGGCGGCTGACGGCCGATCTCGGCGACGACATCGCGATCGCGCTCGACTATCGATCCGCCTACGCCCCCGAGGCCCTGGGGCTGGTCGTCGACGGCCGGGTCCGCGCCGACCCGCTGGCCCCGGAAGAGCACCGGGCCTTCGTCGCGGGCGGCCTCGACATCGGACTGACGGCCCAACTGCGCGGCCAGCGCCTCGACCTGGAGCGGCTTGTGGTCCGATCCGATGCCGTCACGCTCTCGGCGGACGGCTGGGCCCTGCTCGACGAGCGCCGGCTCGACATGCGTGCCGCGATCGACCTCGCCCGGCCCGAACTCCTCGCGGCCTACGCGCCGGACGTGACCGCGGCGGACGTGGGCCTGACCGCGCATGCGGAGGGCAGCTTCGACGCGCCCCGCATCCGCGCGGACATCACGACCGGCCGCGTGGCAGTGCCCGACGCGACGGTCGAGGGCGTCACGGCGACCATTCGCTCGCAAGGCCCGTTGGACCGACCGACCGTCGACGTCGCCGCCGCCGCGCGGCGCGTCGTCCTGCCGGCCGCGACCGCCGAGGCGGTCGACCTCACCCTCCGTGCGATCCCGGACCGGCCGATCCAGGAAGGCCTCGCCGCGCGCTTCGACATGGCGCTGCTGACAACGCGGCTCGCCGCCGCGGCGGGACCGCCGGAGGCGGTCGGGCCCGTCTTCCTGCGCGTGCGCGGCGCCGGGGACATGGCGGACGGGACCGTATCGGTCGAGCAGATCGCCCTGTCGCATCCGCTCGCAGCGCTGCACGGCAGCCTCGCCGCCGTGCTGGAGCCGCTCGCGATCGACGCCGACCTCGACCTCGATGCGCCCAGCCTCGCGCCGTTCGCCGCCCTCGCCGGCATGCCTATCGCGGGGGCCGCGAAGATCACGGTCCAGGCGCGGGTCAGCGACGCGGGCCGCCGCATCGAGGCGAAGGTCGACGGCGCCGTGCGCGGCCTCCAACTCCCCACCATACCCGCAGCAGCAGCCCTCGCCGGCGAGACGGCCACGCTGACCGCCACCGTCGCGACCGCGGGCGACGCGGCCCACCGGATCGATGCGACCCTGACCACCGCGGCGGCCGAGGTCCGGATCGACGGGAGCGTCGCCGCCGACTTCGCGAGCCTCGACATCGGCTACAACGTCTCACTACCGCAACTTGCGGCGCTCGCGCCGATCGCCGGTACGGTCCTGGCGGGGTCGGCCGACCTGTCCGGCACTGCGACCGGTCCGACGGCCGATCCCAGGATTACCGCGCGGCTGGACGGACGGGGCATCGCCGTGGCGGGACAGCCGCTCGGTGCGGTGCGGGGCGAGGTCGACGCGGCCGACGCGGTTTCGGCGCCGAGCGGCCGCCTCTCGCTGCGCGCGGCACCGCCGCAGGGCCCGGTCGAGATCGCGACGGCATTCGCCCGCGCGGGCGACGTCCTGCGCCTGACCGACACGCGCGTCGCCGCGGGGGGCGGCAGCGTACGCGGCGAAGCCACGGTGCCGCTGGACGGCTCCCCGGCCCAGGGCCGATTCGCAGGGCGTTTCGACGATCTGGGCCCGCTCCTCGTCATCGCGGGCCTCGACGGCGGGGGCGCGGCCCAGCTCTCCCTGAACCTGTCCGGGCGGGACGGCGTCCAGGCGGCCGATGTCGAGCTGAACCTAGCCCGCCTTCGGCTGCATGGCGCCGGCGATCCGATCGAGATCGCCTCCGCCGACCTGACGGCGAGCGCCCTGCTGGCCGCGACGCCGACCGGTCGCCTGTCGCTCGACCTGTCGGGCCTGTCGGCCGGCGCGAACCGCGTCGACCGACTGACGCTGAGCGCCCAGGGCGCGCAGACCGGCGCGGACTTCACGCTCGCGACGAACGGGGAGGCGACCGTTCCCTTCCGCATCGAGGCGGGCGGCTCGGCAGGGCATGCGGACGGCACGACCACCGTCCGACTGGACCGCCTCGCCGGAACCCTGCGCGGCGAGCGGCTGCGCCTCGTTCGGCCCGCCCGGATCGTGGTCGCCACCGGGCGCCTGGAACTCGCCGACTTCGATCTGGCGCTGTCGACCGGCGCGATCCGGGCCGACGCGACGGTGCGGCCCGACGGGATGGCCGGCACCCTGCAGGTCGACCGGCTGCCGATCGCCCTCGCACGGCTCGCCGCGCCCGACGTCGCCGTGGAGGGCCAGATCTCCGGGCGCGCCAGCCTCGCCGGCTCCGCCGCCGCCCCGTCCGGGACCGCGGCCTTCGACTTCAGCGGCGTGCGCTATGGCGGGGCGCGCGAACTGCCACCCGTCGCCGGACGGATCGAGGCCGACTGGCGGGGCGCGGTGCTCAGCGCGCGCGCCAGCATAACCGGCTTCGACGGTCCCCCGGTCGCCATCACGGCCGAGCTGCCGCTGCGGATGGACGCCGAGACGGCGGTTCCGTTCGTGCCGCCCGACGGCCCCCTGCGCGCGAGCGTGCGCTGGCGCGGCGAGATCGCACCGCTCTTCCTTCTGCTGCCGCTCGACGGACACAGCCTGACCGGCTTCGCCGACATCGACATGGGCGTCACGGGCACGGTCTCGTCCCCCCGAGCCGCCGGAACCATCCTGCTGGAGAACGGCGCCTACGAGAACCTGCTGACGGGCACCCTGCTCGAGGGCATTTCCATCGAGGCGGCAGCGGAGGGCGAACGCATCGTGATCCGCCGGCTCGCCGCCACCGACGGCGCCGGCGGCAGGATTTCGGGGTCGGGCTTCGCCATGACCGACGGGTCGCAGGTCGACGTGCGCATCCGGGAGCGTGACGCGGTACTCGTGCGCCGGGACGATGTGACCGCCCAGATCGATGCCGACCTCGCCTTCGTGCGCACACCGCAGGC
>JBKBLL010000139.1:0-10103 GCA_046296375.1 Alphaproteobacteria bacterium
CAGAGGGGCTGCGGTCTTCCGCCCGCCACCGCATCAGCCACTATGCCAGATGCAGCGGAATGAGAGTTACAAGGGGGCTGACGCGCCTCGTGCCGGCGGTTCTCTCCGTCGCGATTCTCGTCCTGTCCGCTGCCAGCGGCGCCGCGGCCCGGGACCGCCTCGTCATCGGCATCACCCAGTATCCGTCGACCTTCCATCCGAACATCGATTCCATGCTCGCCAAGAGCTACGTGCTCGGGATGGCGCGCCGCCCGGTGACCGTCTACGACGCGGACTGGGACCTCGTCTGCATGCTGTGCACGGACCTGCCCACGATCGAGAACGGGGCTGCCGTGCCGACCGATCTGCCCGGCGGCGGGCGGGGCATCGCCGTGACCTATACGCTGCAGCCGGAGGCCCGTTGGGGCGACGGGACGCCGGTATCGACCGACGACGTCCTCTTCACCTGGGAGGTCGGCCGGCATCCTCGCACCGGCATAGCGAATTCAGAGCTTTATCGCCGGATTCTCTCGATCGACGCGAGAGACGCGAAGACCTTTACGGTGCTGCTGGACAGGATCGAGTTCCGCTACAACGCGCTCAACGATTTCGGCCTGCTGCCGGCGCATCTCGAACGGCCGGTGTTCGAGCAGGACCCGGAAACCTATCGCAACCGGACCCTCTACGACACGGACACGGCCAATCCCGGCCTCTATTTCGGCCCCTATCGCATCGTCGAGGCGGTCGCCGGCTCGCACGTCGCGCTCGAACCCAACCCGACCTGGTGGGGCGAGGCCCCGGCGTTCGGGCGCATCGTGGTGCGCATCCTGGAGAACACCGCCGCGCTGGAGGCGAACCTCCTGTCGGGCGCCATCGACTATATCGCCGGCGAACTCGGGCTGGCGCTCGACCAGGCATTGGCGCTGGAGCGGCGCCGGGGCAGGGACTTCGACATCGTCTTCAAGCCGGGGCTGGTCTACGAGCATGTCGACCTCAACCTCGACAATCCGATCCTGGCGGACCGCCGGGTGCGGCAGGCGCTGCTGCTCGCCCTCGACAGGCAGACGCTCACCGAGCGCCTGTTCGACGGCCGGCAGAGCGTGGCGACCAGCTTCGTCAGCCCGCTCGACGCGATGCACGGCGAGGACCTGCCGGACTATCCGCACGACCCGCAGCGCGCCGCCGCCCTGCTCGACGAGGCCGGCTGGTCGGCGATGCGCCAGGGCGTCCGGCACGATGCGGAGGGCCGGCGGCTGTCGCTCGAACTGATGACGACGGCCGGCAACCGCACGCGCGAACTGGTGCAGCAGGTGCTGCAGGGCCAATGGAAGGCCGTGGGCGTCGAAGTGCGGATCAGCAACCAGCCCGCCCGCGTCTTCTTCGGCGAGACGATGTCGAAGCGCCGCTATCCGGCGATGGGCATGTACGCATGGCTCTCTGCGCCGGAGAGCGTGCCGCGGACGACCCAGCATTCGAGCATGATCCCGACGGCCGAGAACGGCTGGTCGGGCCAGAACTATCCCGCGTTCCGCAACGCGCGCACCGACGCGCTCATCGATGCGATCGAGATCGAACTGGACCGCGAGGCCCGGCGGACGATGTGGCAGGAACTGCAGGAGATCTATCTGGAGGAGTTGCCCGTCCTGCCGCTCTACTTCCGCTCCGATTCCTATGTGAAGCCGAAATGGCTGAAGGGCGTCGAGCCGACGGGCCACCAGTATCCGACGACCCTGTGGGTGGAGCGCTGGCATGCCGAATGACGGAAACGGGCAGGGAGCGCCGGCGGCTGCCAGTGCGCACGTCTTCACGCCGGTTGCCCCCGGCCGGATCGCCACGGTCGTCACGCATCTGGAGATGTTCGCGCGGCCCGAGCCGCGCCCGATGCGCGCCCCCGCCGGCATGCGGGTCGAGCGGGTTCGCGATCCCGAACCGGAGTGGTACCGCGCGCTCTACGCGGCCGTCGGTGCCGATTGGCTGTGGTACACCCGTCTCGCCATGGACGATGCGGCGCTGACCGCCGCTATCCGCGAGCCGGGCATAGAGGTCTTCCGCCTGGTCCAGGGCGACCGGGAGATCGGTCTGCTGGAACTCGACTTCCGCAAATGGCCGGACGTGGAACTGCTCTATTTCGGCGTGACCGCCGAGGCCATCGGCACCGGCGCGGCGCACATGCTCATGCAGGCCGCGCAGGAGCGCGCCTGGCGCGACGGACCCCGGCGCGTCTGGGTGCACACCTGCACGCTCGACCATCCGCGCGCGCTCGGTTTCTACGAAAGAGCGGGTTTCCGGGCGTTCAAGCGGGAGATCGAGGTCGACGACGACCCGCGGCTGAAGGGCGTCCTGCCGCGCGACGCGGCCGCCTGGTATCCGATAATCGACTGACGCGACCGCGCGGCGGCGTCAGCGCATGTCCTGCTCCGCCTTCACCGCGACCCATGTCGCTTCCAGTTCGGCCAGCGTGCAGGCCTCGGGGGATTTTCCTTCCACCCCAAGCCTTTCCTCCAGACGCCGGAAGCGCCGCTCGAACTTCGCGTTGGCGCGGCGCAGGGCGGCTTCGCCGTCCAGGCCGAGATGCCGGCCGAGATTGACGATGCTGAAGAGCACGTCGCCGAACTCGTCCTCGACCCGGTCGCGGTCCGCGGTCTCGCCGCATTCCGCGCGCAGTTCGGCGATCTCCTCCTCGACCTTGTCGAGGACGCGAGCCACGTCCGCCCAGTCGAACCCGACCCGGGCGGCCCGCTTCTGAAGCTTCTCCGCCCGCACCAGCGCGGGCAGGGCGAGCGCTATCCCGTCGAGAACGCTGGCGCGGCGTCCCGCCGCCGCGGCCTTTGCGGCGCGTTCCGCCGACTTGCGGGCTTCCCAGGCCTGGGTCTGCGCCGCGGCACCGCGGATCTCCGCGTCGCCGAAAACGTGCGGGTGGCGTGCCACCATCTTGTCCGTGATGCCGGCCGCCACGTCCTCGAAATCGAAGGCGCCGGCTTCGGCCGCCATCTGCGCGTGATAGACGACCTGGAGCAGCAGGTCGCCCAGTTCCTCGCGCAGCGCCACCATGTCCTGCGCGCCGATGGCGTCGGCGACCTCGTAGGCTTCCTCGATCGTGTAGGGGGCGATGGACGCGAAGGTCTGCTCGACGTCCCACGGACAGCCGGCCTCCGGATCACGAAGCCGGCGCATCACCTCCAGCAGTCGGCCGACGGCCGAGACGGCGGGACTCACCGACATGCAATTGTCGGATAATATATATTATGGGAAATTACCGCTCGATTGATGCATCCGGTCATCGGCCGACCTCCAGGACCATCCCGTCATATCCGGGTTCGACGCCCGGCGGGAGCCGGTCGCGCAGCGTCCGATAGTCGAGGAGATGGTTCATGTGCGTCAGCACCGTCCGCTCCGGACGCAGCCGTCGCACCCATTCCAGGACGCGCGCCACATGCGCATGGCACGGATGCGGCGCATCGCGCAGGCACCCGACCACCCAGACGCGGATCCCGGCCAGCAGATCGAACGCCCTGTCGTCCAGGCGCACCACGTCGGTTGAATAGGCGAAGTCGCCGATGCGGAAACCCGTGGTCCGGCAGACCATATGGTCCTGCTCGTACGGCACGATCCCGATCCCGCCGACGGCGAACGGCCCGCCGATCACATGTGCGCGGACCTGGGGCCGATACATTTCGGAGCCCTCGGGCAGCAGGTCGAACACATAGCCGAAGCGCCGCCGGATGCCGTCCAGCGTCTCGGCGCTGCCCCAGGCGTCGATCGCATGGCCGGTCCGATAGTTGAAGGCGCGCAGGTCGTCGAGCCCGTGAACATGGTCCGCATGGGCGTGGGTGAAGAGAATGGCGTCGATCCGGTCGCAGCCGGCGTCGAGGAGCTGTTCGCGCATGTCCGGCCCGGTATCGACCAGGATCGTCGTTCCGTCGCGCTCGATCAGGATGGAGGGCCGCCGCCGGCGGTTGCGCGACTCGGCCGGGTCGCATTTGCCCCAGGTTCCGTCGGAGAGCGGCACGCCGCCCGAAGACCCGCAGCCGAGGACCGTGACCCGCATCATCCGTCCGGCCGTGCGACCTTGCGGAAGAGCCGGAAAAAGTTGTCCGTGGAAGCCTTTGCGAAGGCGCCTTCGGACATTCCCTTAATTGCCGCCGCCGTCGCCGCCGTGTGACGGACCAGCGCCGGCTCGTTGCGCTTGCCGCGCCTCGGCACCGGCGCGAGGAACGGGGCGTCCGTTTCGACCAGCAGCCGGTCGACCGGAACCATATCCCGCACCGCCGCGCGGATCGTCTCGGCCGTCCGGAACGTGACGATGCCCGACAGCGAGACGTACATGCCCAGTTTCACTGCAAGTTCTGCAAGTTCAGCCGTTCCGCTGAAGCAGTGCATGAGACCCGGGACCGGCGCGTCGGCCAGCGCCTCGGAGAGGATGGCGGCCGTGTCGGCCTCCGCATCGCGCGTGTGCACGATGAACGGCAGGCCGGTGCGGCGCGCGGCCTCGATATGGACGCGAAAACTCTCGCGCTGCAGGTCGCGGGGACTGCGGTCGTAGAAATAGTCGAGTCCCGTCTCGCCGATGCCGACGACGCGCGGATGGGCCGCGATCTCGACCAGGCGTTCGACCGACGGGACCCCCTGCTCCCCGACATTGTGCGGATGGATGCCGACCGCACACCACACCCGGGGATAGCGTTCGGCGATCCCGAAAACAGTCTCCAGCGCCGTCAGCCGGGTGCAGATCGTCACCATCACGCCCACGCCGGCCTGCGCCGCCCGCTCGACCACCTGATCGAGATCGTCGGCAAAATCCGGAAAGTCGAGATGGCAGTGGCTGTCGACCAGCATCATGCGGTCCCGTCGCCCTCTTCCACGTGCCGCGGGAACACGCCGCTGGGCTTGGGCAGGGTTGTGCCGGGATCGAGACGCCCCCCCTCCCCGATCCGGGCGAAGCTGCGGCGATCGGGTGCGACGCCGACCTGGTCCAGGATGGCCGAGGAAGCCGCGGGCATTACCGGCTGGGTCAGGATCGCCAGATTCCGGATCGTCTCGGCCAGAACATAGAGCACCGTGCGCATGCGCGGCTCGTCGGTCTTGCGCAAGGCCCAGGGCGCCTGCCGGTCGACATAAGCGTTGGCCGCCCGCACGACCACCCAGACGGCTTCCAGCCCCTCGTGGAACAGCTGGGCGTCCATGGCGGTGCGCAGCCTGGGCAGTACCGCGGCCGCGGCCGAGAGCAGGTCCTCGTCGTCGGCGACGAGCGGACCCGGTTCCGGGACCTGTCCGCCGCAGTTCCTGGCGATCATCGACAGGACGCGCTGGACGAGATTGCCGTAGTCGTTGGCGAGCTCGCTGTTCATGCGCTGGATCATCGAGCGGTGCGAGAAGTCGCCGTCATTGCCGAACGGCACCTCCCGCAGCAGGAAGTAGCGCACCTGGTCGAGGCCGTAGCGCCGCACGAGATCGTAGGGATCGATGACGTTGCCCAGCGACTTGGAGATCTTCTGCCCCTCGTTGGTCCACCAGCCGTGCGCGAAGACGCGCCGGGGCGGCGGCAGGCCCGCGCCCATCAGGAAGGCCGGCCAGTAGACGGCGTGGAAGCGCAGGATGTCCTTGCCGACCATGTGGAGGTCGGCCGGCCAGAAGCGGCGGAAATCTTCAGCATTTTCATCAGGATAACCGATCGCGGTGATGTAGTTCGTCAAGGCATCCAGCCAGACGTACATCACGTGCGCGGGATCCCCCGGCACGGGGACGCCCCAGGCGAAGCTGGTCCGCGAGACCGACAGGTCCTGCAGGCCGCCGCGCACGAAGCTGATCACCTCGTTGCGCCGGCTCTGGGGTGCGATGAAATCGGGATTCTCGTCGTAGAAGCGCAGCAGCCGGTCCTGCCAGGCGGAGAGGCGGAAGAAGTAGCTCGGCTCCTCGACCCACTCGACCTCGGCGCCGGTCGGCGCAATCCGTCGCCCGCCTGGACCTTCGCGCAGTTCGCTCTCGGCATAGAAGGCCTCGTCGCGCACCGCATACCAGCCGGCATACTTGTCGAGATAGATCTCGCCGCGCGCGATCAGCGCCGACCAGATCGCCTGCGCCGCGCGGACATGGCGCTCCTCGGTCGTGCGGATGAAGTCGTCGTTGGTGAACCCGAACGCCCGCGCGAGCGCGCGAAAATTGCCGGATACCCGGTCGGTAAAGGACTGCGGGTCGACGCCGGCCGCCGCTGCGGCCTTCTCGACCTTCTGCCCGTGCTCGTCGGTGCCCGTCAGGAAGCGGACATCGAAACCGTCGAGCCGCTTGAACCGAGCCAGGACGTCGCAGGCGAGCGTCGTGTAGGCGTGCCCGATGTGCGGGTCGTCGTTCACATAGTAGATCGGTGTCGTGATGTAGTAGGGCACTGCCCCTGGCATCGACTCGTCCTCATGTCACGAACCCGTCTCAGCGCGATGCGGCGGCCCTGGCCGGACGGACGACGGTGCGCAGGGCGAGGAGCGCATCGAGCACGACCTGCCGGCGGTCGAGATTAACCGCCTCGCCGCGATCGAAGAGGCGGCCGGTCTTTTCCCACAGGTCCAGCCAGCGATCAAGGCGCGCGGCCGCGCCCAGTCGGGCAATCAGCGCCGCCTCTCCCGGCACGAGATCGAGATGCTCGGCCGCATGCGAGGGCGCATGGGAGGCGCCGAGCCGGATCACCCTCGCCAGCCACCAGAGGAAGAGGCCTCGGAAGACGGCGAACGCCTCCTGCCCCGCCGGTCCGCCGAACCGGTCCGCCAGATCGTGGGTACGGGCGAGATCCAGGTCCGGCAGGGTTTCGCAGAGCCCGACCAGATCGCGCAGGAGCGCGATGCCGCCCCGCCCGCCCAGTTGCAGCGCATATCCGGGTCGCCCGTCGGCGATCCGTGCGAGCAGGCGGGCATCGGCCGGTGCAAGGCCGGGTGCGTGCGCAGCGACGACACGTTCGGCCAGATCGGGGTCCAGCGCGCGCAGCGTCAGGCGGCGGCAGCGGGAAAGGATCGTGGCGGGCAGGCGGCCCGGGCTGTGGCAGACGAGCAGCAGCATCGCCCGGCGCGGCGGCTCCTCCAGGATCTTCAGGAGCGCGTTCGCGCCATGGCGGTTCAGATCGTCGGCGCTGTCGACGACGACGATCCGCCAGCCGCCCTCGAGCGCCGTGCGGTGGAGGAAATCGGCGACGCGCCGGACGTCCTCCACGGGAATGACGGGCCGGGGCTTGCCCTTGGCGTCGACGCCGCGTTCCAGGGTCAGCAGGTCGGAATGGCCGCCGGACGCCACCCGCCGGAACAGCGGTGCGTCGGCCGCAACCGCGAGCGACGCCGGAACGGCGCCCCCTTTGTGCTCCCCGTGGAGCAGCATGAAGCGCGCGAAGCGGTACGCCAGCGTCGCCTTGCCGATGCCCTGCGGCCCCGTGACGAGCCATGCGTGATGCGGCCGGCCGCCGGCCCAGGCCTGCAGCAGGGCCGCTTCGGCGTCGCCATGCCCGATGAGATCGGCGGTCAGCCGCGGCGACGCATCGCTCTCCGCCTCAGCCACGACGCGGGCCGTCGGGCGGGTTCAGCCGCGCTTCCACGACGGCCCGCAGGTCGGCCTGCACGGTCTGCGGATCGGCATCGGCCGCGACCGTGACGCAGCGCGCCGCGTCGGCAGCGGCGATGGCCCGGAAGCCGGCATGCACCCTTTCGTGAAAGGCCCGGTCCATCGCCTCGTAGCGGCCGCCGTCGGTCCGCCGGCCGGCGATCCGGGCGAAACCCGCCCGGGGGTCCAGGTCCAGGAGCAGGGTCAAGTCGGGCCCCTCCCCGGCCACCACGGTCGCGTGGAGCGCTTCGACGAAGGCCGACGGTACGCCCTGGCCGAAATGCTGGTAGGCCATGGTGGAGTCGGCGAAGCGGTCGCAGACGACCCAGGCGCCGCGCGCGAGAGCCGGGCGGATCAGCGTGCGCAGGTGCTCGCGCCGGGCGGCGTAGTGCAGCAGGGTCTCGGACAGGGGGTCCCAGCGGCCGGGATCGCCCGTCACGAGGAGACCGCGCAACGCCTCGCCCTGCGGCGAACCGCCGGGCTCGCGGGTCAGGACGACGTCAAGGCCCCGGCCGCGCAGCCACTCGGCCAGCAGGGCGGCGTGGGTGGACTTGCCCGCGCCCTCCCCGCCCTCGAGCGTGACGAAGCGCCCGCGACGATGCGCGGCGCGGTCGTCCATCAGCCGTCCAGCCCGACCACGAGATAGCGCATCGCGGAAAACAGGCGACCGAACATGCCGAGCCTGTCCACGTCGGTACCGGCGACGAGGGTCCGCTCCACGGTGGGCAGCCCCGGCGCCGTCACCCGCACGGTGCCGACGGGCGTACCCTGGGCGATCGGGGTGGGGACCGGACCGGGATAGGACACTTCGACCTTCAGGTCGCCGCGCAGATGGCGCCGGATCGACACGGCCAGATCCTGCTCCAGCACCAGCGGTACGGTCGGCGAGGCGCCGAGCCAGGCCGGCGCAGCCTCCACCGTCTCGCCGGCCTTGAACAGTTCATAGGCGCCGAACTCGCGGAAGCCCCATTCGAGCAGGCGCTCCGTTTCGCGCGAGCGTTCGTTGACGTTGCGCAGGCCGTTGACGACCAGCACCAGACGGCGGCCGTCGCGCTCCATGGATGCCGTCAGGCCGTAGCCCGATTCCTCGGTATGACCGGTCTTCAGGCCGTCGACCCCCATGTCCCGGTAGAGGAGCGGGTTGCGGTTGCCCTGCCTGATCCCGTTGTAGGTGAATTCCTTCTCCGAGTAGTAGAGATAGCGTTCGGGGAAATCCTCGATGATGCGCTTGGCCAGTTGGGCGAGGTCGCGCGCCGTCGTCAGGTGTTCGGGGTGCGGCCAGCCCGACGCGTTGCGGATGGTGGTGTTCTCCAGGCCGAGCGCGCGGGCGCGCCGCGTCGCTTCGGCGGCGAAGGCCTCTTCGGTGCCGAACAGGCCCTCGGCCACGACGATGCAGGCGTCGTTGCCGGACTGCACGATGATGCCGCGGATCAGATCCTCGATCTTCACCCGCGTGTTGACCTCGACGAACATCTTGGAGCCGCCCATGCGCCACGCCTTCTCGCTGACCGGGAAGGTGTCGTCGAGCGAGAGGCGTCCCTGATTCAACCGCTCGAACAGCATGTAGGCGGTCATTAGCTTGCTCATCGAGGCCGGCGGCATCGGGTCGTCCGCCGCCTTCTCGAACAGGACGGTATCGCTCGCCAGGTCGACGAGGACGGCATGCCGGGCCGGCGTCTCCATCACCGGTTCGGCACCGGCGCGCGCGGGGTGCACGAAAAGGACAACCGCGGCGAACAGGCCGCACAGAAACTTGGACATCGTCGCAATCCGACTGTCGGGCATCGGGCCGGCCCGCCAGCCGCAGGCCGGTGCGGGCGCCTATTCGACCACGATCTGGGCCAAGGAGTAGCCGTTCCGCTGCAGGGACGAAAGCGTGGAATCCGCTGCCGCCACACTCTCCAGCGGCCCCAGCCTCACCCGGTGCAGGTCGCGGCCGCCGGCGGACACGGTATCGATGCGCGTCGAACCGAACCGCGCCAGGGCGGCGCTGAGCCGGATCGCGTTGTCGCGCTGCGCGAACGCCCCCGCCTGGATGAACAGGTTCGAATCCTGGACCGCCGGCACATAGGCCGACGCGGCCACCTGATACGTCCCCGCGACCTCGGGTGCGGTCGCGAGCGCCGCCGTCTGGGTCCTGGGATCGGCCCCGTCGCGCGCCAGCTGCGCGACCATGCGGCTGGGGCCCGGCAGGACCTCGACCCGCACCCGCGTCGTGCCCTGGCGGGCGAATCCGAGCGCTTCGGCCGCGGCGTAGGACATGTCGATGACGCGGTTGTGGGCGAACGGTCCCCGGTCGTTGACGCGGACGATCACGGCGCGGTCGTTCTGCAGGTTGGTGACGCGGACGACGCTCGGCATCTGCAGCGTCGGGTGCGCGGCGGTCATCGCGTACATGTCGTATTTCTCGCCGTTCGCGGTCGGCAATCCGTTGAAATCCGAGCCGTACCAGGAGGCCACCCCCTCCTCCACATACCCGAAATCTTCACGCGGCGTGTACCAGACGCCGAAGATCTGGTACGGGCGGCCGACCTTGTAGGAGCCCCGCT
>JBKBLL010000140.1:0-9937 GCA_046296375.1 Alphaproteobacteria bacterium
GCGTACGAGCGCGCGCGCGCAGCGCGCCGCTGGCTGTGTGTGTGTGTGAGCGTCACTGCTGCGTGCACGCAGAATTGTGGCGTGAAAAGCCACAGCTTGTGTCTTCGCTTACCTCCGCGGGCATGCGCGTGGCGGCCGTGGCATGCGGCCGGTGCTGCGTGCCGAGGATATCGACGAAGCCTTCGAGCGCTGCGCTTCGGAGGCACGGGCGGCCTTCGGCAACGGCGACCTCTATGCCGAACGACTGTTCCCACGCGCGCGCCACGTGGAGGTGCAGATCCTGGGCGACGGCACCGGGGCGGTCTGCCACCTGTGGGAGCGGGAATGCAGCGTCCAGCGCCAGCGCCAGAAGATCGTGGAGATCGCACCGGCGCCGAACCTCGCCGTCGGCCTGCGTGGTCGCATCCTCGCGGCGGCTCTGTCGCTCGCCGAATCGGTGCGCTACCGCAATGCCGGCACGGTCGAGTTCCTGGTCGACGCGCGCCGCGAGGGCGACGACGCGGCCTTCGCCTTCATCGAAACCAACGCCCGGCTGCAGGTCGAGCATACGGTGACGGAGGAGGTCACCGGCCTGGACATCGTGCGCCTGCAGCTCGAGATCGCGGGCGGGCGATCGCTCGCCGACCTGGGGCTGGGCCGCGATCGTGTCCCGGCGCCGCGCGGCACCGCGATCCAGGTGCGGGTCAATCTCGAGACCATGGGCGAAGGTGGCGTGGCGAAGCCTGCCGGCGGCACGCTGACGGCCTACGAGCCGCCCGCCGGACCCGGCATCCGGGTCGACGGCTACGGATATCCGGGCTACCGCACCAATCCGCGCTTCGATTCCCTGCTGGCGAAGGTGATCGCCCACGCCCCCGACGGCGGCCTGGAGCGCGCTGCGGCCAAGGCCTATCGCGCCCTGTCGGAGTTCCGCATCGCCGGCGCGCCGACCAACGCATCGTTCCTGCAGAACGTCCTGCGCGACCCCGATTTCCTGGCGGGCCGCGTGCACACCGCATTCGTGGAGGAGCGTCCGGCGCTGATCGCCTTGGACCCGGCTGCACATCGACGCCTCTATTTCGAGCCGGCCGCCCCCCAGCGCCGTGTCGGCGCGCGCGTCGACGCCGCCGACCCGCTCGCGGTCCTCGCCTACGGCAAGGGCGAGACCGGCGAGTCCGCTCCGGAGGCCATGCCGGCCTACGACGAGCCGGCGGCATCCGACGTCAACGGTCCGGAAGGCACGGTCGCCCTGCCCGCCCCGATGCAGGGCACCATCGTCAGCCTGATCGTGAAAGAAGGTGCGACCGTGCGCCGGGGCGAGCCGGTGCTGGTGATGGAGGCGATGAAGATGGAGCACGTCATCGCCGCCCAGGTTTCCGGCATCGTCCGGCAGATCACGGTGCAGCGCGGCGAAACGGTGCTGGAGGGCCATCCCCTCGCGTTCGTCGAGGAGGCGGAGGTCGAGTCCGGCGCGGCATCGGCCGAAGAGGAGATCGACCTCGACGCGATCCGTCCGGACCTGGCCGAAGTTCTCGCCCGCAAGGCGAAGACGCTCGACCCGGCCAGGCCGGACGCGGTCGCGCGACGCCGGCGGACCGGGCAGCGCACGGTACGCGAGAATGTGGACGATCTGGTCGATCCCGGATCCTTCATCGAATACGGCGCCCTGACCCTCGCCGCGCGGCGCCAGCGCATGGCGATGCAGGAGCTGATCGACCGAACGCCGGCGGACGGTCTCGTCTGCGGCATCGGCCGGGTCAATGGAGCGCAGTTCGCGGACGAAGCGGCGCGCACGATGGTCGTCGCCTACGACTACACCGTGCTGGCCGGGACGCAGGGCAAGAAGAACCACCAGAAAAAGGACCGGATGTTCGAGCTGGCGCACGAGTGGCGCCTGCCCCTGGTCCTGTTCGCCGAGGGCGGCGGCGGACGGCCGGGCGACACGGACGTGATGTTCGGCGCCAACCTCCAGACCGAGGCGTTTCAGCGCTTCGGCAAGCTCTCGGGCCTGGTGCCGCTGGTCGGCATCACCTCCGGGCGCTGCTTCGCCGGCAACGCCGTGCTGCTCGGCTGCTGCGACGTCATCATCGCCACGGCCGATTCGACCATCGGCATGGGTGGTCCCGCGATGATCGAGGGCGGCGGCCTCGGCGTGTTCAGGCCGGAGGAAGTCGGCCCGATGTCGGTACAGGTCCCGAACGGCGTGGTCGACATCGCCGTCGCCGACGAGGCCGAGGCGGTCGCGGTCGCGAAGAAGTACCTGTCCTATTTCCAGGGGCCCGTGGCGGACTGGGCATGCGCCGACCAGCGCCGGCTCCGCCGGGCCATCCCGGAGAACCGGCTGCGCGTCTACGACGTGCGCACGGTCATCGACACGCTGGCCGATACCGGCTCGGTGCTGGAGGTCCGCCGCGGCTTCGGTCACGGCATGATCACCGCCTTCGTCCGGGTCGAGGGCCGGCCGCTGGGCGTCATCGCCAACAACCCGATGCATCTGGGCGGTGCCATCGACAGCGACGCCTCGGACAAGGCGGCGCGGTTCATGCAGCTCTGCGACGCCTTCGACATTCCGATCCTGTCGCTGTGCGACACGCCCGGCAACATGGTCGGGCCCGAACACGAGCGGACGGCCCTGGTCCGCCACTGCTGCCGGATGTTCGTCATCGCCGCCAACATCACGGTGCCGGTCTTCACCGTGGTGCTGCGCAAGGGCTACGGGCTGGGCGCGCAGGGCATGGCCGGCGGCGGGTTCCATGCCCCCTTCATGACCATCTCCTGGCCGACGGGCGAGTTCGGCGGCATGGGCCTGGAAGGTGCGGTCAAGCTCGGCTACCGCGACGAACTGGCGAAGATCGAGGACCCGGCCGAGCGCAAAGCCGCCTACGACCGGCGCGTCGCGGGCATGTACGAGCAGGGCAAGGCGCTCTCCATCGCCAGCTTCTTCGAATTGGACGACGTGATCGACCCGGCCGAGACGCGCCACTGGATCATGGCCGGCCTGCGCTCCCTGCCGCCCATCGTGCCGCGCGAGGGAAAGAAGCGGCCGAACATCGACACCTGGTGAGGCGCGGGCGGGCGCACTCACCCGCCCGCGAAGACCCGAAGCCGGGCCCTGTCCCGGATGACGAGTTCGCCGTCCCGGGCTTCGACCAGCCTGTCGGCGCGGAGCCGGGCACGGTGCGCATCACCTGCACGCGTGTGATGCCGAGACAGTCGAGCTGCCGGCGAGGGCGGCCGGTCGGCAAGGTTCCGGCGGCGACGTTCTTACTGCCGTGGCCCGCGCCGCCAGGCCGAGAGACGACGTAACGGAACGGTAGCACCGGCGAAAGAGTGCGGTCACACGGCGCTGGTAAATGCCGGCGCCATGAACGCACGCTCCCTCGAAGACCGGCCGCGCCGGCGCAACGTGCTGCTGATCGTGGTCGATCAGTGGCGCGGCGACATCCTCCCCGCCCTCGGCACGAAGGGTCTGCGGACCCCGAACATCGACCGGCTGTGCGCCGAGGGTGTGACCTTCCGCAACCATTTTACCCAGGCCGCCCCCTGCGGCCCGGCCCGCGCCTCGCTGCTGACCGGCCAGTACCAGATGACGCACCGGGCGGTGCAGAACACGATCCCGCTCGATGCGCGCTTCACCAACCTGGCGCTGGAACTGCGCAAGGGCGGCTACGATCCGGCACTGGTCGGCTACACCACGACGACGCCGGACCCGCGTGGCACCACGGCGGAGGACCCGCGCTTCTTCGTGCTGGGCGACCTGATGGACGGCTTCCGCCCCGTCGGCGCCTTCGAGCCGAACAAGGAGGCCTATTTCGCCTGGGTCGCCGGCAAGGGCTACGAACTGCCCCGGAACCGCGACGCGATCTGGTTGCCCGAAGGCGAGGCCGAGGCGGGCGGCGGCCCGACCCGGCGTCCGGCGCGCATCCCGGCGGAACTGTCCGACACCGCCTGGTTCACCGACCGGGCGCTGACCTATCTGCGCGGCTGCGGCGACCGGCCTTGGTTCCTCCACCTGGGATACTACCGGCCGCACCCGCCCTTCATCGCGCCCGCCCCCTACAACGACATGTACGACCCGGCGGACATGCCGCCGCCCGTGCGCGCCGCCTCGGCCGAGGTCGAGGCCGAGCAGCACCCGCTGCTGCGCTGGTACATCGAGCACATCGCGCAGAGCAGCTTCTTCCAGGACGGCAAGGGCCTCGCGCGCGACATGGACGAGGCGGCGGCCCGTACCATGCGCGCCACCTACTACGGCCTGATGACCGAGATCGACGACCAGCTCGGCCGCGTCTTCGCCTTCCTGGAGGAGACGGGCCAGTGGGAAGACACGCTGATCGTCTTCACCTCGGACCACGGCGAACAGCTCGGCGACCATCACCTGCTCGGCAAGGTGGGCTATTTCGACGAGAGCTTCCGCATCCCGCTGATCGTGCGCAATCCGGACGCGGGGGCCGATGCCGGCCGCGGCCGGATCGTCGACGCCTTCAGCGAGACGATCGACACAATGCCGACCATCCTGGACTGGCTGGACAAGCCGGTGCCGCGCCAGTGCGCGGGGCGGTCGGTGCTGCCCTTCTGCGCCGGCGAGACGCCTGCCGACTGGCGCACCGAGGTGCATTACGAGTTCGACTTCCGCGACGTCTTCTACTCCCAGCCGCAGACCGGCCTCGGCCTGAAACTCGACCAGGCGGCCCTCGCGGTGGTCCAGGACGAACACTACAAGTACGTGCACTTCGCGGCACTGCCGCCGCTCTTCTTCGACCTCCGCGACGACCCGCACCAGTTCGTCAACCTGGCTGCCGAACCGGCCTATGCCGGCCTCGTGCGCGACTACGCCCAGAAGATGCTGTCCTGGCGGATCGAGTATGCCGACCGGACGCTCACCGGCTACCGCGCCACGCCGCGCGGCCTCGAACAGCGCTCCTAGACCAAGGACGGAGAACTCAATGCCACGCCTTACACGACGCAGCTTCATCGCCTCCACCATGGCCGTCGGCGCCCTCGCGGCCACGCCGCGCCTCGTCTTCGCCGACAATCTGAAGCGCCCAACCGTGACGGTCGCGGTGCAGCAGGTCGTCAACAGCGGCGCGCTCGAGCCGCTGCGCGAGCAGAGCAACGTTGGTAACCGCATCTTCTATTCGATCTACGACGACCTGATCGACACCGACCGCCAGGGCGACCTGTCGATGCGCCCCGGCCTCGCGACCGAATGGCGCCGCATCGACGACAAGACGGTGGAGCTGAAGCTGCGCCAGGGCGTCAAGTTCCACAACGGCGACGAAATGACCGCCGAAGACGTCGCCTTCTCCTGGGGCCCCGAACGCATGTTCGGCACGGGCGAGGATGCGACCGCGACCAACCTCTTCACCGCCCAGCGCGGCCACGCCGCGAAGACGCTGCCGCCCGAGGTGGCCGCCGTCGCGAAGCGGCTCTGGCCGGCCCTCGACCGGATGGAGGTCGTCGACAAATATACCGTGCGCCTGGTCAACAAGGTACCCGACGTGACCCTGGAGGGTCGCCTCGCCCGCGCGTCGCAGGTCATCTCGAAGCGCGCCTTCCTGGAGGCTGGCGACTGGTCGTCCTGGGCGCGCAATCCGGTCGGCGCCGGCCCCTACCGGGTCGCCGAGTTCCGCCCCGACAACGTGCTGGTGCTCGAGGCCTTCGACGAATACTGGCAGGGCCGCCCGCCGATCGCCCAGATCCGCTTCGTCGTCGTGCCCGAGGTCGCGAGCCGCATCAACGGCCTGCTGTCCGGCGAGTACGACTTCATCACCGACGTGCCGCCCGACCAGATCGCCACGGTCGAGCGCGACCCGCGCTACGAGGTCGTCGGCGGACCCATCCTGAACCACCGCCTGCTCTGCTTCACGCAGGATCATCCGGTCCTCGCCGATCCGCGCATCCGCCGGGCGATGACCCACTCGATCGATCGCGAACTGATCGTCGACAGCCTGTTCCTCGGCCGCACCGCGGTCCCGAAGGGGCTGCAGTGGGACTATTACGGCGATATGCTGATCCGCGACTGGACCGTGCCGGAGTTCGACCCCGCGCTGGCGAAGCAGCTGATCAAGGAAGCGGGCTACAAGGGCGACGCGATCCCGTATCGCGTCCTCAACAACTACTACACCAACCAGGTTTCCACCTCGCAGATCCTGATCGAGATGTGGCGCCAGGTCGGCCTGAACGTCACGATCGAGATGAAGGAGAACTGGCAGCAGATCTTCGACAAGTCGTCGGCACGCGGCGTGCGCGACTGGTCGAACTCCGCCCCGTTCAGCGATCCCGTCAGCTCGCTAGTGAACCAGCACGGCCCGCGCGGCCAGCAGCAGCAGATCGGCGAGTGGGCCAACGCCGAGTTCAACAAGCTCTCGGCCGAGCTCGAGACCAGCACCGACCTGGAGAAGCGCCGCGCCGCCTTCCGCCGGATGCTCGAAATCTCCGAGCGCGAGGACCCCGCCTACACCGTCCTGCACCAGACGGCCCTGTTCTACGGCAAACGCAAGGACGTGGAGTGGACCTGGTCGCCGCGCCAGTCGATGGACTTCCGCTCCGGAAACTTCGCGATCCGCTCGTGACTACGGGCGCCGCCTTCGGCATCGCGCCGCCGCCCATCGTCGACGTCGCCGGGCTGACCGTCGACTTCGAGACGGGCGCGCGGACGGTGCGCGCCGTCCACGGTGTCGATCTCCGTCTCGACCGCGGCGAGGCCCTCGGCCTCGTCGGGGAGAGCGGCAGCGGCAAGAGCGTCACCTGGATGGCCGTGATGCGCCTGCTCGGGCCCCGGGCCCGGGTGGGCGGCGACATCCTGCTGGACGGCACGCGGACGAACGATCTGCCCGAAGCCGCGATGGAGAAACTGCGCGGCCGGCGCATGGCGATGATCTTCCAGGACGCGACGAGCGCCCTCAACCCGGTGCATCGCATCGGCCGCCAGTTGGTCGAGGCGGTCCGTCTCCATCGCGGCCTCGACGGCTCTTCGGCGCGCGCCGAAGCGAAGCGCCTGCTCGACCGGGTGCGCATCGCCAACGCCGCGCAGCGTCTCGACGAATATCCACACCAGATGTCCGGCGGGATGAACCAGCGCGTGATGATCGCGATGGCACTCGCCGGAGAGCCCGATCTCCTCATCGCCGACGAACCCACCACGGCGCTCGACGCGACCATCCAGGCGCAGATCCTCGATCTGCTGCGCGAGATCCGGCGCGACGGCATGGCGATGGTCCTGATCTCGCACGATCTCGGCGTCGTCGCCGAGAATTGCGACCGCATCGCGGTGATGTATGCCGGACGGATCGTCGAACAGGCGCCGAGCGACGCGCTGTTCGAGGATCCGCGCCATCCCTACACGCGTGGTCTCATGGCGGCGGTGCCGGATCTCGACGGCCCGCGCCGGCCGCTGGTCGCCATTCCCGGTACGGTCCCGGAGCCGTGGAACCTGCCGACCGGATGCGCCTTCGCGCCGCGCTGTCCGGAAGCGGGCCCTGACTGCGCCGTGGCGGTCCCGCCTCTCGCCCGCCTTCCCGCCTCGTCCGGTGCCGGACGCCGCACCGCCTGCGTGCGGGTCGCCGGCGCGGCGGCCCGCAGCCAGTCCCGGGAACTGGTCTCGTGACAACACCCCTTCTGGTGGCCGACGCGATTGAGCGACACTACGACGTGCGGCGCGACGGCCTGCTCGGCAAGCGCCGCAGCCTCCGTGCCGTCGACGGCGTCTCCTTCGGCGTCGCACCCGGTCGCACGCTGGGACTGGTCGGCGAGAGCGGATGCGGCAAGTCGACCACCGCCAAGCTCGTTCTCGGCCTCGTCCCGCTGTCCGGTGGCGAGGTCCGCTTCGACGGCAAGCCCATCGGTGCCCGCCACGACGCCGCCTGGCGCCGGCAGCGGCGCGAGATGCAGATGGTCTACCAGGACCCGCTCGGCGCGCTCGATCGTCGCCTGACGGTCGGTCGGCAGATCATGGAGCCGCTGGCCATCCACCGTATCGGCACGCCCGTGGAGCGACGCGACAAGGCCGTGTCGCTGCTGAACGCCGTCGGCCTGGGCGACAGCCATTTCGACCGCTACCCCCACGAACTCTCCGGTGGCCAGCGCCAGCGCGTCGTCCTGGCCCGCGCGCTGATCCTCGAGCCCCGGCTGCTGGTGTGCGACGAGCCGGTATCGGCGCTCGACGTCTCCATCCAGGCGCAGGTCGTCAACCTTCTTGTCGACATCCAGCAGCGCTTCGGCGTCGCCTTCCTCTTCATCAGCCACGACCTGAAGGTGGTGCGCCAGGTCAGCCACGAGGTCGCGGTGATGTATCTCGGCCGGATCGTCGAGCAGGGTGAGCCCGACAGGCTGTTCGCCAGCCCCGAACACCCCTACACGCGCGCCCTGGTATCGGCCATCCCGACGGCGCGCGGCGCACGAACGCGCGAGCGCATCATCCTCGAGGGCGATCCGCCCAACCCCGTCGACGTGCCTTCCGGCTGCGCCTTCCGCACCCGATGTCCATGGGCACAGTCTCTCTGCGCCGAACGCCGGCCGGAGCTTCGGCCGCTCGCCGACGGCACCCGGGTGGCATGCCACATGACGCACGGCGACATCGCCGCCATGCACAGGGCGGCGTGAGGCGACCATGCTGCGCTATCTCGGAACGCGCCTGCTGCGCGCCATCCTCACGATCCTCGCCGTCTGCACCTTCGCCTTCGCGATCCTGAACCTGTCGGGCGATCCCGCACTGCTGATCATGTCGGTCGACGCGCCGCCCGAGGCGATCGAGGCCTTCCGCAAGTCCTGGGGCCTCGACCGGCCGATCTGGGAGCAGTATCTCCACTTCCTCAACAACGCGCTGCACGGCGATCTCGGCCGGTCCATGCGGGACGGGCGCGACGCCTTCGCGGTCGTGTGGGAGCGGGTTCCGGCAACGCTCACCCTCACCGTGCCCGCCTTCTTCATCAAGGTGGCGATCGGCGTCGCCGCCGGCATCTACGCCGCCCTCCACCGCAATGCCTTTGCGGACCGGATGACGATGACGCTGTCGGTTGCCGGCTACACGATGCCGAGCTTCGTGCTCGGCCTCGTGCTGGTGCTGATCTTCGCGGTCAATCTCGGCTGGCTGCCCTCGGGCGGCTACGGCACCTTCCAGCACACGATCCTGCCGGTCATCACGCTGAGCCTCGCCGGCGCCGCCGTCCTGGCACGCTTCACCCGCTCCGCCATGATCGAAGTGCTGGGCCAGCCCTATATCCGCGCCGCGACAGCCAAGGGCCTTCCCTGGCGCCGGGTGATCACGAGCCATGCGCTGCCGAACGCCGCCATTCCCACCATCACCATCATCGGCTTCATGATCGGCGGCCTGATCGCCGGCGCGGTGGTGGTCGAGAGTGTCTTCTCCTGGCCCGGCGTGGGGCGCCTGCTCGTCGTCGCGGTCGCCAACCGCGATCTCGCCGTGGTCCAGTCGATCCTGCTGCTGATCGCGGCCTGCATGGTCGTCGCCAACCTGATGGTCGACCTCGCCTATGGCTGGATCGACCCCCGCGTGCGCACCCATCGGGCGGCGGGGGGCGGATGATGCCGCGGCTCAGACTGCGCGCATCGCCCTCACCGGCCACGGGTGCCGTGGTCGAGGGCTCGGTCGGCGACGCTGCCTCCACCGCCAGCACCCCGTCGCCTCGCAGCACGATCCGCAACCGCCCGGGCACGCCATGACGATTTCCGTCCGCTCTCCCGCCGCCGTCGCGGCGGCGGTGATGCGCCGCAAACGCCGCCTCGCACAGTGGCCGCCGGGCGTGATCCTGGCCGCGGCCTGGATCGGCTTCATGCTGTTCGTGGCGATCTTCGCCGACTATCTGGCGCCCTATGGCTACACGCAGCTCAACCTGCGTGCCCGCCTCGCCGAACCCTGGGGGTTCGGCGGCACCGGCGCGCACCTGCTGGGAACGGACGAACTGGGCCGCGACGTGCTGAGCCGCCTGATCCACCC
>JBKBLL010000141.1:0-9902 GCA_046296375.1 Alphaproteobacteria bacterium
CGGTGCCGATACCCATGTTGACGCCGGCCCGCCGATACCGGCCGAAATCCTCCAGCATCTGGCCGTAGCGGGCGAAGGGCGTCGGGCAATGCGCTACCGAGGTCCCCGTCTCGGCCAGCAGCGCCACGTCGCGCCGTGTGTGCCAGCGGATCCAGGAATGGTCGTCGACGAAGATGGCGTGGCCGAGCACCGCGTTCGGGCCGAGCAGGCCGACCTGATGCGCCCACTGCAGCGGCGTGATCCCGTGCCGCTTCACCATCTCCAGGAATTCGTTGACGCTCTGCGCCGCGTGGGTGGTGATCGGCAGGCCGCGCTCCTTCGCGGCGTCGACGCTGTCGCGCAGAAGGTCTTCCGTGCACGTGTCTAGTTGCGCGGGGTAGACGACGCCGGACAGCCGACCGGAGGGATGCTGGGCCGCCGCGTCGATCACCCGAAGCGCCGCCTCGAAGCCGCGCCGGCCGGCGGCCTCGTCCCAGGCATAGTGGAGTTCGTGCCGGTTCGACATGGCCCAGCGCGCCGAGGCGTAGCCGGGCGCCACCGAGACGCGCAGCCCGCTGCGGCCGAGCAGGTCGAGCCAGCCCTCGAAGGGCGCCGACAGGTCGGCCAGCGTGGTGACGCCGGAGGCGAGCAGTTCGGCATAGGCCACCTCCGCCGCCGCCTTGCGGCCTTCCAGGTCGAGTTTCAGCGCCTGCCCGCGCTCGTAGAGGCCCGACATGTACATCTGCGGGACGCCGTGTTCCTCCCGCACTCCCTTGTAGGACGGCTCCAGCGTGGGGTGGGAATGGATGTCGACCAGCCCCGGCAGTACGAACAGGTCGCGGCCGTCGATCGTCCGGTCGGCCGGGCCGGCATAGGCGGGCCCGACATGGGCTAGGCGTCCGTCGGAAAACGCGACGTCGATCCCGCGCCGATAGACGTGGCGCGACGCTGCCGGGTCCCAGGCCGCGACCCAGGCGGCGTCGCGGATGCAGACGGTATGCGGCATGTCCTCCTCCTCCGGTCCGTCGTCACCCGATCCGCAGGGCGACCCTCATGCAGGTTCCGGGCCGGCGGCGCAGGCGGGGCGTCAGGCGCGGCGTTCCGCGATCAGATCGCCCAGCGCCCGGCGCTGCCGCCCGGCATCGTCGAAATTCCCCGGCGCGAGCCAGGCCTCGAAGGCCGCCTCGAGGGCCGGCCACTCCGTGTCGAGGATCGAGAACCAGGCCGTGTCCCGGTTACGGCCCTTGTAGACCGTCGCCTGGCGGAACAGGCCCTCGTAAACGAAGCCGAGACGGGCGGCGGCGCGGCGCGACGGTTCGTTGAGGCTGTCGCACTTCCATTCGTAGCGGCGGTAGCCGAGTTCGTCGAAGACGCGGCGCATCATCAGATACATGACCTCGGTCGCCATGGCGGTGCGCTGCAGGCGCGGCGGATAGGTGATCGAGCCGACCTCGATCACGCCGACCGCGGGCTCGATGCGCATGAAGCTGGCGGCGCCGATCGCCCGGCCCGTCGCGTTGTCGACGATCGCGTGTACGAGCGGGTCGTCGCCCAGGCAGGTGGCGCGCATCCACGCCTCCAGCGCGTCGGCGGAGGCGAAGGGGCCGTGCGCCATGTAGGTCCACATGCGCGCCTCGTGGTCTTCGGCATAGGCGGCATGGAGGTCCGGCGCATGGGCGGCCGGATCGAGCGGGACGACGCGGCAGAAGCGCCCCTCCATCGGGGTTCGGGGCGGGCGCTGCCGCGGCGTCCAGCCGGGCAGTGCCGCGCCGATCGGCTGGCCGAGTTCGTTGGTCCGGTCGGGCATGGCGCGCACTCCTGGGCGGTCTGGGCCACGCATCCTAGGACAGGGGATCGCGCGCGAAAGGGCCAAGTTCCCCGCGCCCATCCGGGCCACTCGCTCAATAGCCCGGCAGCACGATGGCCTTGCGGTGCGGCAGCGTCGCCCGCGCCAGCACGATCTCCGGCGTCTCGCGCAGTTCGATCTCGTAGTCCTCGGCCAGCATGGCGAGGAAGCGCTCCAGCGTGTGCATGCCGAAATAGTGCATCGGGATCACGACCGAGGGGCGGATCTGGCGGACCACCTCCAGCATCAGCGGCTGGGCCAGGGTGTAGCCGCCGTCGACCGGCACGAGCAGCACGTCGATGATCCCCATATAAGCCAGGTGGTCGTCGGTCAGCCGGTGGTGCAGATGGCCGAGATGGGCGATGCACAGGCCGGATACCTCGAAGACGAAGATCGAGTTGCCCGCCGGCCGGACATGGTCGCCCCACTGCCGCACGTTGGTCGGGATGTTCCACACACGCATGTCGCGCCAGGCGAGATCGTGCCGCGCCGGGCCCGGCGGCTGGTCCTCGGCGTCGGCCCAGCCGCGGAGCACGTACCGAACCCCCTCCTCGATGTCGTCGGTGAAGTGGGTCGCGTGGGCGTTGTTCATGGTGACGATATCGGGCGCGAAGGGTGCCTTGTGCACGCCGTTGTAGTCGGTGACCGCCGTCGCCCCTTCCGGGCTGCGGATCAGGAAGCTGGCATGGCCGAGAAAGGTGATCTCGACTTCGCCGGGGGTCAGGTCCGTGGCTGCGGCCGGGATGAAGCGCGCCGGAGCGGAAGCGATCGGGAGGCAGGCCGCGCGCGCCGCTACGGCCGCGCAGAGGAGGGCGAGGACGGCCAGCAGAGCCGGTACGCGTTTCGAAACCCGTCCGCCCGTCATCGGCTCCTCCCGGGGGTCGGCCGCCGTCGCCGGCGGCAGCCGTCATGATGACCGTCCGGCGGTGGTCGCGCACCCACAATGATGACGCCGTCGCGCGGCCGACGCGGCGGCGTCGGCCCGCCGCAAGCGGTCGGGCGGGGAAGAACGGGTTGCGACGCACTGCCGCCCTCGGCCGGGGTGGCGCCGGGCCCGTGTGCCGACCACATAGGCCGGGCGTCTCCCGCCGCCGGACGGATCCGCACGCCCGCCATGACCCGAAAGCGCCGCCGTCTCTACCTCGTCGTCCTGGCCATGCTGTCGCTCGGCACGGCCACGGCGCTCATGCTGACGGCGTTCGAGGACAACCTCCTCTTTTTCTTCAGCCCGTCGGATCTGATGGCGAAAGGGGTCGAGCCGGGACAGAGGCTGCGCCTCGGCGGGCTGGTGGAGGAGGGGAGTATCGCGCGCGACGCGGTCACCGCCGGCGTCAGCTTCCGGATCACGGATACGGCGGAAACGGTGACGGTGCGCTATACCGGGATTCTTCCCGACCTCTTCCGCGAGGGGCAGGGCGTGATCGTGCAGGGGCGGCTCGCCGCCGACGGGTCCTTCGACGCGACCGAGGTTCTCGCCAAGCACGACGAGAACTACATGCCGCCGGAGGTCGCCGCGGCGCTGAAGCAGGCCGGGCATCTGCGCGACGGCACGCAGTGACCGGCGGCATTTGAGGGAGCGTCCGCGCCGATGATCGTCGAACTCGGTCATTTCGCCTTGATCCTGGCGCTGGCGCTGGCGCTGCTGCAGTCGGTCCTGCCTCTGGTCGGGGCGCAGCGCGGCATTCCCGGTCTGATGGCCTTCGCGCGTCCCGCGGCCGAACTCCAGTTCCTGCTCGTGCTCGCGTCCTTCGTGGCGCTGACCTACGCCTTCGTCGTGTCCGACTTCTCGGTCGCGCTGGTCGTGGACCACTCGCACTCGGCCAAGCCGCTGCTCTACAAGGTCACCGGCGTCTGGGGAAACCACGAGGGCTCGCTGCTCCTCTGGGTGCTGATCCTCACCCTGTTCGGCGGGATGGTCGCCCGGTTCGGCGGCAATCTTCCGGCGACCCTGCAGGCGCGCACGCTGGCGGTCCAGGCCATGATTTCGGTCGGGTTCATGGCCTTCACGCTGCTGACCTCGAACCCGTTCGTGCGCCTGCCGATGCCGCCGGCCGACGGCACCGACCTCAACCCGCTGCTCCAGGACCCGGGCCTCGCCTTCCATCCGCCCTTTCTCTACCTCGGCTATGTCGGCTTCTCGATCGTCTTCTCGTTCGCCGTGGCGGCCCTGATCGAGGGCCGGGTCGACGCCGCCTGGGCGCGCTGGGTGCGGCCCTGGACGCTGCTCGCCTGGTGTGGCCTTACGCTCGGCATCGGGCTCGGCAGCTGGTGGGCCTATTACGAACTGGGCTGGGGCGGCTTCTGGTTCTGGGACCCGGTGGAGAACGCCTCGCTGCTGCCCTGGCTGTCGGGCACCGCGCTGCTGCATTCCGCCATCGTGGTGGAGAAGCGCAACGCGCTGAAGAGCTGGACCATCCTGCTGGCCATCCTGACCTTCTCGCTCAGCCTGATCGGGACGTTCCTCGTGCGTTCCGGCGTGCTCACCTCGGTGCACGCCTTCGCGACCGATCCCGAGCGCGGCGTCTTCATCCTGCTGCTTCTGGTCGTCGCCATCGGCGGCGCGCTCACGCTCTATGCCTTTCGGGCGCCGTCGCTGCGCGCGGAGGGCTTCTTCGCCCCGGTCAGCCGCGAAGGGGCGCTGGTGCTCAACAACCTCGTCCTCTGCACCGCGACGGCGACGGTCTTCATCGGCACGCTCTATCCGCTCTTTCTCGACGCGGTCGGCGGGGCCAAGATCTCCGTCGGTCCACCCTATTTCAACGCGACGTTCGGGCCGCTGATGGCGGCTCTGCTGCTGCTCGTCCCGGTCGGGCCCTATCTCGCCTGGAAGCGCGCCGATCTGGCGGGTGTGGCCCAGCGCCTCTGGATCGCCGCCGTTGCCGCCGCGGCGATCGGCGCGGTCGCCTGGTGGATGCGTGCGGGGGGGCCACTGCTGGCGGTGTTCGGCATCGCACTGGCGGCCTGGCTCGTATTCGGTGCCCTCGCCGAACTGGCCGACCGCATCGCCCTGTTTCGCGCGCCGGCGGCCACGGTCTGGAACAGGGCCCGCCATCTGCCGCGCGCCGCCTGGGGCATGACCGTGGCGCATGCGGGCGTGGGCATCGCCGTCGCGGGCATCGTCGGCCTGACCGCCTGGACGACCGAGGATATCCGCGTCATGCGTCCGGGCGACCGGATGCAGATCGCCGGCCACCTGCTGCGCTTCGACGGGGTCGAGCGGGTGCAGGGGCCGAACTATGTCGCGGATGCCGGCCGCTTCGTGCTGGAGAGCAGCCCCCGGCGCGAGACGCTGGTACCGGAAAAGCGCATCTACCCGGTCGCCGGCATGAACACGACGGAGGCGGCCATCCGCACGACCGGGGTCGGCGACCTCTACGTCGTGCTGGGCGACTCCTATCCCGATGGCGGCTGGGCCGTGCGGGTCTACGACAAGCCGCTCGCGCCCTGGCTGTGGGTCGGCACGATCGTCATGACCCTGGGCGGGCTGATCTCGCTGGCCGACCGGCGCTATCGGGTGGGCGCACCGGTGCGCGGCCGCCGCCCGACGTCCTCCGGGCCGCAGCCGGGCGCGCCGATTGACAGGGGCGCGGCCGCCACTCGATAAGGACTGCGGTCCACAACGATCGGAGGAAGCCGCCCGTGCCGCCGAGATCGCCGCTCGCTCCCGCCACCATCGCCGACCTGCCTCCCATCGCCGGCGTGAAGGTGGGCGCCACCAATTGCGGCATCCGCTACAAGGGCCGCGACGATCTCTTCATGGCGGAACTCGATCCCGGCACGACGGTCGCCGGCGTGTTTACGCGCTCGCAGACGGCCTCGGCCCCCGTGCTCTGGTGCCGCCGGGCGCTGACGCACGGCAAGGCACGCGCGATCGTGGCCAATTCGGGGAACTCCAACGCCTTCACCGGCATCCGCGGCGACCGCACCGTCGCGGCGACGGTCGCCAAGACGGCGGAGGTGCTGGGCTGTACGGAGGACGAAGTCTTCGTCGCCTCGACGGGCGTGATCGGGGAGCCGTTCGATCATCTGAAGATCCCGGCGGCGCTTCCCGGCCTGCGCGCCGCGCTCTCGCCCGAAGCCTGGCCGGCGGCCGCCGCGGCGATCATGACGACCGACACCTTCCCGAAGGTCGCGACCCGGAAGGCCCGGATCGGTGCGGCCGAGGTGACGCTGAACGGTATGGCCAAGGGCTCCGGGATGATCGCGCCGGACATGGCCACGATGTTCGGCTTCGTCTTCACGGACGCGAACATTCCGGCCGGGGTGCTGCAGACGCTGCTGACGCGGTCGACCGACCGGTCGTTCAACTGCACGACCGTCGACAGCGATACCTCGACCAGCGACACGGTCCTTCTTTGCGCCACGGGACAGGCGGCGCACCGGACGATCGAGGCGGCGACCGACCCGGCGCTGCGAGAGTTCCGCCGCGCCCTCGATTCGATCTGCCTCGACCTCGCGCAGCAGATCGTGCGGGACGGCGAGGGCGCGACCAAGTTCGTCACGATCGAGGTGGCCGGCGCCACCGCCGCCCGGGCGGCGAAGCGGATCGGCCTCGCCGTCGCGAACTCGCCGCTGGTGAAGACGGCGATCGCGGGGCAGGACGCGAACTGGGGCCGTATCGTGATGGCCGTCGGCAAGTCCGGCGAGAAGGCCGACCGCGACCGTCTCGCCATCTCGATCGGCGGCGTCCAGATCACGCGCGACGGCGAACTGGTGCCCGACTACGACGAGACGCCGGTCGCCGCCCATATGCGGGGCCAGGAGATTCGCATCGGCATCGACATCGGCCTCGGCAACGGCCGGGCGACCGTCTGGACCTGCGACCTCACGCACGGCTACATCGACATCAACGGCTCCTACCGCAGCTGATGCCGGCCGCTTCCGCAGGCGCGCCCGATACGGCGTCGGCCGACGGCGCGCCGGTGCTGCTCGTGGTCGCGGTGGCGCTCGTCGACAAGGACGGCCGCGTCCTGCTGGCGCGCCGGCCTCCCGGCAAGGCCTTGGCCGGCCTGTGGGAGTTTCCGGGCGGCAAGGTGCACCCGGGCGAACGACCTGAGGCCGCGCTGATCCGCGAACTGCAGGAGGAGTTGGGGATCGAGACCGATGCCGCCTGCCTCGCCCCGTTCACCTTCGCCTCGCACGCCTACGAGACCTTCCACCTGCTGATGCCGCTCTATGTCTGCCGCGTCTGGAGGGGCACGGCCAGTCCGCGCGAGGGCCAGGAACTCGCCTGGGTGCGCCCCGTGCGCATGGGCGACTATCCGATGCCGCCGGCCGACCGGCCGCTCGTCGCGATGCTGCGGGACCTGCTCTAGCGTGGCGAGCCGTTAGGAGCGGCGATGGGTGCGGTCGTCGAGATCGTCGTTCCGGTCTTCGCGCTCGTTCTCTGCGGATGGGGCTTCGCGCGCTGGGGCCTGCTGCCGGCGGGCGGGGCGCGGGCTCTGGGCGTCTTCGTGTTCAACCTCGCCATCCCGGCGCTGCTGTTCCGGGCGATGGCGCAGGGTCTGCCGGATCTCGGCGACGCCTGGGGCCTGATCGCGGCCTATTTCGGCGGCTGCGCGGCGGTGTTCCTGGCGGCCGAACTGCTCGGGCGGCGGCCCTTCGCGATCTCGGCGGCCGAACGTGCCGTAATGGGAATGAGCGGGGGCTTCTCCAACGTCGTCGTGATCGGCCTGCCGCTGATCGCGCTCGCCTACGGGCCGGCCGGACTGGTGCCGGCGGTGCTGATCATCGCCTTCCACTCCCCCGTTCTGATCACCGCGACGACGCTCCTGGTCGAGGCGGCGCAGGGACGCGGGGAGGGCAGTCTGCGGGTGGCGGCGGCCACCCTGGGCTCCCTGTTGCACAACCCGATCGTGGTCGGCCTGCTGGCGGGCGCGGCGTGGGGCGCGGCCGGCCTCGCCATGCCGGCGCCGATGGGGCGCTTCCTCGACCTGCTCGCCGCCGCGGCGCCACCGGCCGCGCTCTTCGCCCTAGGCGCCTCGCTGGTCGACTTTCGCATCCGCGGCGCGCTGCGCGAAAGCGCGGCGACCGTAGCGATCAAGCTCGCGCTGCACCCGCTCCTGGTCTGGTTGCTGGCGGTCTTCGTGTTCCGCCTGCCGCCGCTCTGGACCGACATCGCCGTTCTGTGCGCGGCCCTTCCGACGGGCGCCAACGTCTTCCTGCTGGCGCAGCGGCACGGGGTCTATCTGCAGCGCAGCGCCACCGTCGTACTGGTGTCGACGGCGCTCTCGATCGCCAGCCTGTCGCTGATCCTGACCCTCGCCCCGCCGCCCTGACTTCATCCGGCCGGGCGGAGCGGGCGTGGCGGCAGGCGGATGGTGCTGCCGACCGCGCGGTTCCAGTTGCTGACGTCCTGGTTGATGAACAGGGCGGGCTCGACGAATTCGTGTCCGAAGAGGTCGTCCTCGAACCGCCAGACGATATAGCCGGCGCGGTTGACCACGCGCAGTTCGGCCCGGCGCTCGGGATGGACGAAGGCCGTGGTCGGCGCCCAGACGAAGGGCAGGCCGTCGACCGCGAAGCGGTGGTAGCAGTGGAGATGGCCGGAGGCGACGAAGGCGGCCGGCCGGCGCTTCAGCAGGTCGAGCACCGGCCGGCGCGCCCGGTGCAGGACCGAGCCGCCATGTTCGCCGGGGGCGTCGGGTTCCGTCACGAAAAGCGGCTTGTGCAGGAAGAGGCCGATACGCCGGCCGGCTGCGGTGTCGAAGGCCTGCTCCAGGAAGGACGACTGCTCGGCTTCCTCGGGACGGCCGCTTCCCATGATTTCGCTGTTGAGCAGGACGAAACGCCATCCGGGCGGCCCGCCGGCGTCCATGTCGACGACGTGACGGTCCGGGCCGAAGGCGTCGCGCCAGACGGCGAGCCGCTCGGACGTCACGGGCTGCTTCAGGCGTGGCCGGCTGCCGGGCTCGCCGATGTCGTGATTGCCGGGGATCGCGACCCAGGGCACGGCCAGGCGGCCGATCTGTTCGCGCGCGAAGGCGATGTCGTCGGGGGCGTCCGGGCCGTTGAAGCTCACGTCGCCGCTGTGCAGCACCAGGTCCGGCCGAAGGTCCGCCATCTCGCCCAGGAAAGCCTCCCAATTGTCCTGGAAATAGGCGTGCGTCCGGCTGAGATGCGTGTCGCTGACCTGGACGACGGTGAAGGCGGCCATGAGGGCGTCCCGACGCTCTTCGGAGGGTGGAATCGTAGCACGCGTGAACGGTTCCGCAGCTTCGGTGTTTCCGGCGCAACCGTTCGAGCGAGGAGGGACGACCATGCTCCAGATGAGCGACGACATGCGCCGCTGCATAGATGTCTGCACCGAGTGCCACCAGACCTGCCTGGGCGAAGCGATGCGCCACTGCCTGGAGGCCGGCGGCAGCCATGTCGAGCCGGCGCACTTCCGGCTGATGATCGCCTGCGCCGAGATGTGCCGCACCAGCGCCCACTTCATGCTGTCGGGCGTTGACCTGCACCGGCGCACCTGCGCGGTCTGCGCGGAAGTGTGCGAAGCCTGTTCCGCGAGCTGCGCCGATGTCGGCGAGATGGGCGCGTGCGTGGACGTCTGCCGGCGCTGCGCGGAGAGCTGCCGCCGCATGGCCGCCTGAGCGGCTCCGCCTTCGGCGTCCGCGCCTCGGGTACTGCGATTTTGCCCACCCGCCCTTGACCATCCTGCGCGCATACCGGATAGAGTGGCGCGCGCGGGCGAGGGCCCCCTGAGGATCGCGAGACTTAGAAGGACCACATGGCGACGGACATCAAGGTGCCCGCCCTGGGCGAGTCGGTAACCGAGGCGACGGTCGCCCGTTGGATCAAGCAGGCCGGCGACACCGTCGCGGCCGACGAGCCGCTGGTGGAACTGGAGACCGACAAGGTCACCCTCGAGGTTCCCGCGCCCAGCGCCGGCGTGCTCTCCGAGATCCTCGTCGCCGAGGGCGAGAATGTCGAGGTCGGCGCCCTGCTCGGCCGCATCGGGGAGGGATCCGGAAAGGCCGCGGCGCCCGCCAGGAGCGAGGCGGCGAAGCCCGCCGCTCCCGCCAAAGCCCCACCTCCGAAGCCGACCGCACCGCCTGCGGCCCCTGCTGCGCCGGCC
>JBKBLL010000142.1:0-9854 GCA_046296375.1 Alphaproteobacteria bacterium
GCCGCTGAGGGCACGGCGACGCTCAACGCGTCGCGCCGCCATCCCACCGTCTCCACCCTCTCCGAGGACTGGATCGGGCGTGTCGGCGCGACGGACGGGTTCCGGCGGGTCGCCTGGGACCGGCGGCATGCGGTGCGGGTCACGACGCTGGACGCCCTGATCGCCGCGCACGGCGTGCCACGCTTCTGCAAGATCGACGTGGAGGGCTTCGAGCCGCAGGTCCTGGCCGGCCTCGGTAGGCCGTTGCCGGCCCTCGCGTTCGAGTATGTGCCGGCCGCCCTCGACGCGGCGGGCGCCTGCATCGACCGACTGGCCGCGCTCGGTCCCTACCGCTTCAACATCGTGCGCGGCGAGGCAGACCGGTTCGCCTGGCCGGATTGGCTGGCACCGGCGGAGGCGAGGGCCGGCCTGATGCGCGCCGCCGTCGACGACCACGCCGGCGACATCTACGCGCGGCTGCCCGCCGGCATGTGACCTAGACGCGATCATCGTCTTTACGCGAGACGAATATCTCATTATAAGGCGAGCGTCGAACTGATTGGGGAGGACCGGGTCATGCCGCTGACGCGCGAGCAGATGGACAGCAAGATGGACGAGCATTTCGCCTTCGAGGCGCGCGACGACGTCGAGGGCGTGCTGGCGACACTGGCACCGGAGGCCGAGCACGACATCGTGGGCTGGCCGACCGGCCCGACGCACGGCCGCGAGGGTGCGCGGCCCTTCTACGAGACCCTGTTCGCGGACCTCGCGGAGGGCCGGGTCGAATGCCTGAAGCGCCTCCACGGCGCCGACTTTCTGGTGGACGAGTCCGTCTGGCGCGGCCGCGCCCCGGGCCGGCCCTTCGGCCTGGAAGGCCGCGGCCGGCCGCTGGAATTCCGGCTGCTGCACGTGGTGGAGTTCACGGCGGGCGGCGACATCGCCCGCGAGAACGTCTGGGTCGACATGGCGGCGATCATCCGCCAGCTGCCGCAGGACTGAGATGCGGGCCGTGGCGCCGGTCACCGGCCGGAGCGGCCGCGCCAACCAGCGCTGGCGCACCCGCAAGGACCTGCTCCGGGCCGCGGCGCAGCTGACGCGCGACGGCGGCACGCCGACCCTGGACGAGGTCGCGGCGGCGGCGATGGTCTCGCGCGCCACGGCCTACCGCTACTTCCCGAACCTCGAGGCGCTGCTCCTGGAGGCGGCGCTCGACATCGCCCTGCCGGAGCCGGAAGAGCTGTTCGCCGGGGCCGCGGATGGCGATCCGAAAAACGGCGACCCGGAGGACGGCGACCCGATCCGGCGACTGGAGCGGGTGGCGGCGGCACTCGACGCCATGATCGGCGCTAACGAGGCGCAGCTGCGCACGATGCTCGCCCATTCGCTGCAGCGCCGGGCGCGCGGCACCGACGGCGTTCCGGCCCGGCAGAACCGCCGCACGCCGCTGATCGAGGCGGCGCTGGAGCCGGCCCGCGCCGCCTTCGGGCCGGCCACCCATGCGCGACTCTGCGCGGCGCTCGCCGTCCTGCTGGGGACGGAGTCGGCGATCGTCTTCAAGGACGTCCTCCAGATGGAAGACTCGGACGCGGCCGATGTCCGGCGCTGGGCGATCGGCGCGCTGGTGGCGGCCGCGCGGCGGGACGGGGCCGGCTGATTCGCATCGGTTGATCCGTTGCGCCGGCCGGCGATTCGGTCGATGCTTTCGCGTATCCAAGCAGGCGGAGGTTCGGATGTCGCAGAGGGCGAACGAGCGCGTGGCGTGGTTCAACGGCAGCTTCGTGCCGGAACGGGAGGTCGTGGTGCCCTTCCGCGACCGCAGCTGGAAGTATGGCGACGGCGCCTTCGACATGACGCGGACCTTCGAGGGCCGCATCTTCCGCATCAAGGAGCATATCGACCGCTTCTATCGCTCCCTGCGCTACCTGCGGATCGACCCGGGCATGCCGCCGGCGGAGATGGTCGCGCTGTCGGAGGAACTGGTAGAGCGGAACAACCATCTGCGCGCGCCGAACGGCGACTGGTGGGTGGGTCAGCGGGTCAGCCGCGGCGTCGACGCCGTCGGCGACGAGGGCTGGGACCATACCGGCCCCAACGTGGTGATCGAGATGATTCCGCTGCCGCTGAAGAAGCGCGCGCATCTCTATCGCGAGGGCGCGGACGTGATGGTTCCGCCCATGCGCCGCACGGCCCCGGACATGCTCAGCCCGCGGGCCAAGACGCACAACTATCTCAACATGATCGTCGCCGAGCAGCCGGTGAAGGCGGCCAATCCCGACGCGTGGGCTCTTCTCCTCGACGAGAACGGCAATCTCGCCGAAGGGATGGGCAGCAACGTCTTCATCGTGCGCGACGGCATGCTGCAGACGCCGCGCGAGAAGTTCGTGCTGCCGGGCATCAGCCGGCAGATGACGATGGACGTGGCGGCCAAGCTCGGTATCGGCTGTGTCGAACGCGACATCGACATGTTCGACGCGGCGACCGCGGACGAGATGTTCCTGACCTCGACCAGCCTGTGCATCCTTCCGGTCAGCCGCTTCAACGGCCAGGCGGTGGGCGAGGGCGCGGTGCCGGGTCCGGTGACCAAGCGCCTCATCGACGCCTACGCCGCCGAGGTCGGCTGCGACTTCGTCGGTCAGTACCTGTCGCACCTCGAGGACTGACGCGGCCGGTTCCGGGCACCGCGCCGGCGCGACGGGCCGTTGCCCGCAGCGACAGGCGGGCGCATAGTCCGCTGGCGGGCGCGCGAGCGCCCTCGGCGTGTCGGAGCGGACCCCATGCCCAGGTTCGGCGCTTGGCTTGTCGCCATAGTCATCGCGCTGGCGCCACTGCCGGCGCACGCGTCCTGGCAACTGGCGCTGGCGGTGGTCGGCCAACTCGGCGAGGCAGTGGGCAATCTGGCCGACGGCATCGCCAAGGCCGTCAAGACCGGGCTGGCGATCCGCGACGATGTAGCCGTCCGCGCCCTGCGCGCGCACATCGTCGAGCTCAACGACCAGATCGCACGCCTCACGGCCGAACAGGCGACGCTGACCGCGCGGCTGCGCGACCATGCCGGTGGGCGCGCAGCGGAGACTTGGCAGGACCTGCACTTCCAGCTCGACCAGCTGGCGCCCGCGATCCAGGAGTTGATCCTGTCGCTCGACCGCCTCGGCCCCGAGCTGGTCGAGGTGGCGGGGCCGCAGGTCGTAACGGACCTGCGCGTCGTCGCCCGCTCGCGCGCCTCGCTCGTCGCCCGCCTGCGCGGCCTCCCGGAACCGGCGACCGACGAGGACAGGACCGCCCTCGGCGAACTACTCGACCGCTACGACGATCTCATCGTCAACCTGCAGCGGCTCAACCAAGCGCTGTTCGACTATGCCAGGACCTTCGGCAGCGGCACCGGATAGGGCGGTCCGGAGGCAGAGCGGAACGCGGTGCGACGCTGCACGTTCTGCTGTCAGCGTTCAACGAAGGGATCATGCGCGATGCGGCACTTCCTCGCACTGGCGGTCGCAGCCTGTCTCGCCTCGGCCGGCACCACGGCTTCGGCTTCGCCACCACCCCACGCCGGGGGCGCCGGGGGCAAGGGCGGCCCGCCCGCCCATGCCGGCGGTCCCGGCAAGGGCGGCTCGCCCGGTGCGGCACACGGCCGCCCCGCTCGGGGCAACCAGACGGCCGTTCGGTTCCAGGATCGCGACCGCGTCGTGATCCGGGACTACTATGCCGATCTTCGGCACTGTCCCCCCGGCCTCGCCAAGAAGCGGAACGGCTGCATGCCGCCGGGCCAGGCGAAAAAGGCCTGGCGGGTGGGGCGCGTGCTGCCGCCCGACATCGTGTACTATGACCTTCCTCCCGAACTGACGATCCGACTTTCGCCCCTCTCGCCCGGCCACCGCTATGTCCGCGTCGGCGCCGACATCCTGAAGCTCGCGGTCGGCACCGGACTGATCGTCGATGCGATCGAGAGCCTCGGCCGGATGTAGCGCCCTCAGGCCGCCGGCCTCCTGTCGATGCCGGTCCGCGCCGTCGCCGCGCATGCGGCCCCGTACTGTCACCCCGCAGGGCGAGACCTCCGGACTATCTGACATTCTGGCTGTAGATCCCCGGCCAGCCTCCCGTCAAGCGCAGCTACAGCATTTCCAGCGCGCCGGCCGACGACCGCTATCGCATCTCGGTGAAGCGCGAGCCGCAGGGTCTCGCCGTTCCGTTGGCCCGCCCCTCGTGCTTCGAGACGCGCCCTGCGGGCGCTCCTCAGCACGAGGGGCAAACCTTGCACAATGTGCCTCGCCCTGAGGAGGCCGCGAAGCGGCCGTCTCGAAGGGCGCCGCAAAGCCTACTCCGCCGCCATCTTCTTTCGCTGCCCTTCCAGCACCCGCCACACCTTCTCCGGTCCCACCGGCATGTCGATATGCGCGATACCCAGCGCATCCGAGATGGCGCTGACGATCGCGGGCGGCGCGCCGCAGGAGCCGCCTTCGCCGGCACCCTTGACGCCCAGGTCGTTGGCCGGGTCGGGGACCGGGTTGAAGCCGACGTCGAGGTGCGGGAAGTCGTCGGCGCGCGGCATGCCGTAGTCCATGAAGGAGCCCGCGAGGAACTGCGCCGTGCCGGTCTCGTAGGCGGTGTATTCGAGCAGCGCCTGGCCGAGCCCCTGGGCGATGCCGCCATGCACCTGGCCCTCGATCAGCATGGGGTTGATGATCGTGCCGCAATCGTCGATGCAGGTGTAGCGGTCGACGCGGACGGCGCCCGTCTCCGGATCGATCTCGACCTCGCAGACATGCGCGCCGTTGGGGAAGTTGCACTCGGTCGCGCGCTGGTAGCGGCACGTTTCGTCCAGGCCGGGCTCCATCCCCTCCGGCAGCTTCGCAGGGTCGGCGGCGAGGCGCGCGACCTCGGCGATCGTCAGGCGGAGGTCGGTTCCGGCGACGGAGAAGGTGCCGGCCGCGAACTCGATGTCGGCTTCGGCCGCCTCCAGCACATGCGCCGCGATGCGCTTTGCCTTCTCGATCACCTGTCCGGCGGCGCGCACGGTGGCCACGCCACCCATCTGAGACGAACGCGAGCCGCCCGTCCCGTTGCCGAACGAGACGAAATCGGTGTCGCCCTGGACGAAGTCGATCGCGTCGAACGGGATGCCGAGCTTCTCCGACAGGATCTGGGCGAAGGCGGTCTCGTGGCCCTGGCCGTGGCTGAAGGTGCCGACGATGAGCTGCGCGCGGCCCTCGGGCGTGACGCGCACGCTCGCCTGCTCCGTCGGCTGGCCGCCGGACGCTTCGATATAGTAGCCGAGGCCGATGCCGCGCAGATGCCCCCGCGCCCGCGCCGCCTGCCGGCGCGCCTCGAAGCCGGCCCAGTCGGCGCGCTCCAGCGCCTTTTCCATCGTGTTCTGGAACTCGCCGGAATGGATGACCATCCCGACCTGGTTCTTCCACGGCAGCTGGTCCGGGCGGATGAAGTTGCGGCGGCGGATCTCCGTCCGGTCGAGGCCGAAGGCGGCGGCCCCCAGATCGAGCAGGCGCTCCATCTGATAGGCCATCTCCGGGCGACCGGCGCCGCGATAGGCGTCGGTGGGGACGGTGTTGGTGAACATCACCCTCACCGAGAGCTGCATGGCCGGTACCTGGTAGACGGTGCCGGCAACGCGCGCGCCCGCTACGGTGGAGATGCGCGGGCCGAAGTCGAGCAGGACGCCGCCGACGTTGGCGTGCGTCTTCACGCGCACGCCGAGGATCCGGGCCTCGGCGTCGAAGGCCATCTCGCCGACGGAGATGTGGTCGCGGCCGTGCGGATCGGAGACGAAGGTCTCGCCGCGGTCGGCGCGCCACTTCACCGGCCGCTTCAGCCGCTTCGCCGCCCAGGTGACCATCACCGTCTCGGGGAAGAGCTTGCCGCGCAGGCCGAAGCCCCCGCCCGTGTCGGGCGAGACGACGTGCACTTTCTCCCTCGGCACCTTGAAGACGATGCTGGCGAGGTTGTTCTGCAGTTTCACGGCACCCTGGGTGGGCGAGATCAGCGTGTGGCGCCCGGTCCCCTCGTCCCAGTCGCCGATGGCGACACGCGGCTCCATCGGATTGCCGACGACCCGGTTGTTGACGAAGCGCAGCTCGACCACCTTCGCCGCCTTGGCGAAGGCTTCCTCCACCGCCTTGCCGTCATGGCTCAGCCAGTGGACGGCGCAGTTCGAGCCGTGCTCCGGATAGAGCAGCGGGGCGTCGCTCGCGTCGGCGGCGTCGGCCTCGGCGACGGCGGGCAGGTCCTCGTAGTCGACCATCACCGCCTCCGCCGCGTCGCGCGCCTGCTCGAACGTCTCGGCGACGACGAAGGCGACGGCGTCGCCGACGAAGCGGACGCGCTCGGTCTGAAGGATCTCCCGGCCGGGGTTGAACATCCTGGCGCCCTCGGCGCCGGGAACGTCGACCTGGCAGGGCAGCCTGGGGATGCCGTCGGCCGCCGCGTCATGCCCGGTCAGCACGGCGATCACCCCCGGCATGGCAGCCGCGGCGGCCGTGTCGATGGTGCGGACGAGCGCGTGCGCATACGGGCTGCGCACGACATAGCCCCAGGCCTGGCCGGGCAGGTTCACGTCGTCGGTGAAGCGGCCGCGGCCGGTGACGAAGCGCACGTCCTCCTTGCGCCGCACCGGCTGGCCGATGCCGAACTTCTCGATCCCGTCCATCGAGATACCTTTCGCTGCCGCGTTTGCCGAGAGGCCCGCATGATAGACGCCGGCTCGCGCACGCGTCGACCCCGCCCCCGAATGCTCTCGACCTGTGTCGCACTTGACCTGGATCAAGGCCGCCGCCGCCGTCGCGTGCGATCTGAGACGTATCGCCCCCACGTCCCGGAGGCCCGCATGGACCCCGCCCTGCTCGCCCGCTTCGAGATCCGGCGGGTGCCCCGCTACACCAGCTATCCGACGGCGCCGCACTTCACGGCGGCAGTCGACGCGGACATGTACGAACAGTGGCTCGGCCAGATCACGCCGGACCAGGACGTCTCGCTCTATCTCCACGTCCCCTACTGCCGCACGCTTTGCCTCTATTGCGGCTGCCATACGCGCGCGACGGCGCGGCAGAAGCCCGTCGACGCCTACGCGGCGGCGCTGCTGCGCGAAGTCGCCATGCTGACCGCAAGGCTGCCGCGGCGGATGCGCCTCGCGCAGGTGCACTGGGGCGGCGGCACGCCGACCATCCTGGCACCCCGCGACCTGCTGGGCGTCATGGACGTGCTGCGCGCGCATTTCCGCTTCGACGCGGAGACGGAGGTGGCGATCGAAGCAGACCCGCGACGCTTGCCGGACGAGACGCTGGCGGCGCTCGGCCGCGGCGGGTTCAACCGCGCCAGCATCGGCGTGCAGAGCTTCGATCCCGCCGTCCAGGCCGCGATCGGCCGCATCCAGAGCTTCGAAGAGACGGCGCGGGCCGCCGCCGCCCTGCGCCGACACGGGGCGCGCGGCATCAGCGTGGACCTCATCTACGGCCTGCCACACGAGACGGTCGCGTCGGCGACGGAGACGGCCGACCGCGTGGTGGCGCTGGCGCCGGACCGGGTGGCCGTATTCGGCTATGCGCACGTGCCCTGGATGAAGCGCCATCAGCGGCTCATCGACGAAACCACGCTCCCGGACGGGCCCGCGCGCCTCGCCCAGTTCGCCGTGATCGCCGGCCGCCTGCTCTCCGCCGGCTACCGGCGCGTCGGCCTCGATCATTTCGCCCGCCCCGGCGACCGGCTGGCGCGCGCCGCCGACGACGGCACGCTCCACCGCAACTTCCAGGGCTATACGACCGACGCGGCGCCCGTTCTGATCGGCCTCGGCGCATCGGCCATCGGCAGCCTGCCGGCCGGATACGTTCAGAACCTCGCCGCCGTCCCGGACTATCTGAAGGCGATCGGCGAAGGGCGGCTGCCCGTGGCGCGCGGCCGGGCGCTGACCCCGGACGACCGCCTGCGCCGCGACGTCATCGAACAGCTGATGTGCCACGGCCGGGTCGACCTCACCTGCACGGCCCAGAGGCACTGGACGACGCCCGCGGCACTGGGCGACGCGCAGCCGGCGCTGGAACGCCTCGTGCGGGAAGGCGTCGCCCAGGTCGACGGCCCGGTCGTCCGGGTGGCCGACGAGGCGCGCCCGCTGGTACGCTGCGTCGCCGCGGCGTTCGACGCCTACCTCGCCGATCCGGACGCCGCGACCGGTACCGCCCGCCACGCGCGGGCCGTCTGAACCAGAGGGAGGACGCATGCGCGTCGCCATCTTCAGCACCAAGCCGTACGACCGGACGTTCTTCGAGCGCGCCAACGCCGATCACGGGCACCGCCTCGACTTCCACGAGGCGCACCTGGCCGCGGCGACGGTGGCGCTGCTCGACGGCGCCGAAGCCGTCTGCCCGTTCGTCAACGACCGGGTCGACGCACCCGTGCTGCGCGCCATGGCGGACGCCGGCTGTCGCCTCGTGGCGCTGCGTTCCGCCGGCTTCAACAATGTCGATCTGGCGGCCGCGCGCGATCTGGGCATCGCGGTCGCCCGGGTGCCCGCCTATTCCCCCAATGCCGTCGCCGAACATACGCTGGCACTGATCCTCAGCCTCAACCGCAAGACTCACCGCGCCTACGCGCGCGTGCGCGAGGGCAATTTCTCCCTGGACGGTCTGCTCGGGTTCGACCTCGCGGGCAAGACGGCGGGCATCGTCGGGACCGGAAAGATCGGCCTGATCACCGCGCGCATCCTGCAGGGATTCGGGTGCGAACTGGTCGCCCACGACCCCTATCCCAGCGACGAGGGCCGGGCGGCGGGCATCGTCTACCTGCCGTTCGTCGACCTGCTGCATCGCGCCGACATCGTCAGCTTCCACTGCCCGCTGACGCCGCAAACGCGCCATCTCCTCGACGCAGCCGCCGTCTCCCGGCTGAAGCGCGGCGCCATGGTCATCAACACGAGCCGCGGTGCGATCATCGACGCGCGCGCGGCCATAGCCGGCCTCAAATCCGGCCATATCGGCGCCCTCGGCCTCGACGTCTACGAGGAGGAGGCGGACCTTTTCTTCGAGGACCTGTCGGGACAGGTGCTCCAGGACGACGTGTTCGCGCGGCTCCTCACCTTCCCGAACGTGCTGATCACCGGACACCAGGGATTCTTCACCCAGGAGGCCTTGACCGCGATCGCGGAGACGACGCTGGACAACCTGACGGCATTCGAGCGCGACGGCGCGCCGCTGCACCCGGTGACCATCGAAAAGCTCGCCTGAAGGTCGCAGGTCTTCTGTCAGGCCGGGTCGGCGGCGCGCCGGCGGCCCAGAGCAATCCCGGCGCAGAGCGTGCGCACGACGTTGGCAGCGGCGGCGGTCAGGTGACGCTCGGTCGCCGCGATGGCGGCATCCAGGGAACACGGGCCGGGCGCGATGCTAAAGAGCGCGTCGACCCCGTGGGCGAGCACCCCCGTCGCTCCCGATCCGAGCGTACCCGCCAGCGCGATCACTGGGACCCCCGCCGCCGCGGCACGGCGACCGATCTCGGCGGGAACCTTGCCCATCGGCGTCTGGCCGTCGAGCCGGCCCTCGGCGGTGATCGCCACGTCGGCCCGCCGCAGGCGCGCATCCAGGTCGCAGAAATGCTCGACGACCTCGTAGCGCGAGCACAGCCGGGCGCCCAGCAGGGCGTGCAGGCCCGCGCCGGCACCGCCGGACGCCCCGGCGCCCGGCAGCGCGACGACATTCACCCCCAGGTCGCGGCGGACGATCGAGGCGAAGGAGGACAGGGCGAGGTCCAGCCAGTCGAGCGCGGCCGGGGGCGCCCCCTTCTGCGCACCGAACATCCGCCCGACCCCCCGCGGCCCGAGCAACGGCACGGCCGTATTGCAGGCGACCCGGATATCGGTCGCGGCGAGGCGCGGATCCCGG
>JBKBLL010000143.1:0-9840 GCA_046296375.1 Alphaproteobacteria bacterium
AGAGCGCGGGCGTCTCGGCGCGGGTGCGCGCGGCGCGCTTGCGGGGGCTCTCCTGCAGGATGGCGTGGACGCGATCCCAAATCTCGGGATCGATGATCGCTTCGTGCTCGCCGGGGTAGCTCTGGCCCTTGTGCACCGCCTCGCCGAGGTAGGCGCGGTTCGAGAGCATGCGGTAGAGGTATTTCTTGTCGACTCGATTGCCGCGCGGGGTGCCGAGGCCCTGGGCAGCGACTTCGCGGGCCAGCACCGTGCAGGACCCGATCTCGAGGAAGCGGGCGAAGATCCAGCGGACATGCGCGGCGGCGGTCTCGTCAACCAGCAGCTTCCGGTTTTCCACCCGGTAGCCGTAGGGCGGCACGCCGCCCATCCACATCCCCTTCTTCCGACTGGCGGCGACCTTGTCGCGAATGCGCTCGGCCGTCACCTCGCGCTCGAACTGGGCGAAGGAGAGCAGGATGTTCAGCGTCAGCCGCCCCATCGACGTGGTCGTGTTGAAGGACTGCGTGACGGAGACGAAGGTCACGCCGTTCCGGTCGAACACCTCGACCAGCTTGGCGAAATCGGCCAGTGACCGCGACAGTCGGTCGATCTTGTAGACCACCACCACGTCGACCAAACCGTCCTCGATGTCCTCCAGCAACCGCTTCAGGCCGGGCCGTTCCAGCGTGCCGCCCGAGATACCGCCGTCGTCATACTGATCGCGGACCAGCACCCACCCTTCCGACCGCTGACTGGCGATATAGGCTTCGCATGCCTCACGCTGGGCGTGGAGGCTGTTGAACTCCTGGTCCAGCCCTTCTTCGCTGCTCTTGCGCGTGTAGACCGCGCAGCGCAGCTTGCGGACCACCTTTGCCTTCTCTGGCGGCCTGCTCATGCTCCCCTCCGGTGATTCTTGAGGCCAAAGAAGACCCACCCGTTCCAGCGAGTGCCGGTGATGGCGCGGGCGATGGCGGACAGCGACTTGTAGGGCCGCCCCTGCCATTCGAAGCCGTCGGTGGTGACGGTGACGACCTGCTCGACGCCCTGCCATTCGCGCAGCAGCCGGGTGCCGGTGATCGGGCGGTCGCGATCGGCGCGGATGCTGCGCTTGGATCGGTCGCCGCCGTCCAGTTCCTCGCCCAGCCGTTCCAGACGCCGTATCGTTTCGGGCTTCAGCCCTCCATAGGCGAGTTCCTGGATGCGGTATGCTAGGCGGGACTCGAGGTAGCGGCGGTTGAACGGTGGCGGCTCGCTGTCGAACAGGTCGCGCCACTGTTTCTTCAGGTCGGGCGTCGGCGTGGTCTTGAGCGCGGCCAGGCGCGCGGGGATGGGATCGGGCTTGTTCATGCATTTCTCCGGTGCGTTGGAGTTGCATGACGGCATTGGTCGGGCGGAGAGTGTAGGCGAATTTCTCCAGTATCGTCAGAAGCTTCGCCACGCTCGCGCTGCCGAAGCCGGACGAGGCCGAGCGCCAGCAGGCCGCAGAGTTCGGCGCGACGCTCGGCGGGCGTCATCGCCGAAGGAGCGAGCGGGTTGGGGCGGCGAATGGGACCGGGATCGAACATCATGATCCATCGGTGCAGGATTGCGCCGATGACCGCGACCTCGGAACGGGTCACCCCCTGCCCAGCCCGAAAGGGTGAACCCCTTCGGTGTTGCAACACCGTGGTGGGTTGAGGGGTCAGGGCGTTCCCATTATGTTCGAACTGTCCCCAATCGATTCACGAGGCCGGCCATGTCGCTGCAATCGCTCGACCGTACCCAATGGAGTTATGCAGAGGCACTGGCCCATGTGCAGAATGTGACCGTCGCACGGCGCGCCACAGAGGCGGCCAAGGCGCCGCCGAAGACCGTGCTCGCGCACAACCACTGGAGCCCGCCGCAGGATCCGACGATCGCCTGGAAGGCGGAGGCGGCAAACGAGTTGCTGGTCGCGCTGCGGGATGGCGATCTCATCGCGCAGGGCCGCTACACCGAGGAGCGTCCGAACGGCTGGGGCTACGGCAACAGCAGCGGGTTCGGCCTGCATTCGGGCTATCACACCAGCATCCGACCCGAGCAGTGGCGGGAGGGCAAGTACCTCTCCGACCGGCTGACGGCGCGGGACTGGGAATTCATCGATATCCGAATGCCGCGCTTTCTCGTGAAGGCGATTTGGCCGGATTACATCCCGGAGCCGGTGCGACCCGCGCAAGGCGCAGCAGATGCAATATACACCACGCCCTACCTCGACCTGATGCAGGCCGCGATTGCGCATTTCGGGATTTCGCCGGGGAACCAGGGCAAGAAGGAATGCCTGATGGACTGGTTCCTCGAGCAGCAGATCGAGGGCGAGCCGGTGTCCAACAAGCTTGCCGACGCCATGGCCACGCTGATCCGGCTGCCCTCGGCACAGCGTGGTGGAGCGAAGCGGGTGCTGGGGCCCGATCTGCGGCAGACGGGCTGACGCTGGACATCGCCGCCGGTCGACATCGCGCCGGTATTGGCATATATTGCCAATGTGCTTCGTGGAGCTTCCGATGCCGACCCGCAATGTCGTCCTGACCGACAGCCAGACCGAACTGATCGATCGGCTGATCGCCGATGGCCGCTACCAGAATGCGTCCGAGGCGCTCCGCGCCGGCCTCCGCCTGCTCGAGCGCGAGGAGGCCGAGATGACAGCCCTGCGCGCCCGGCTCGCCACGGGGCTCGAGGAGGCGCGCTCGGGCATACTCGCCGAAGGCACGGGTGAGGACTCGATCCGCCGGGCTTTCGCCGCTGCGCGCAGCGCGACCTGATGCCGAAGCCCTGGCGGCTGACGCGGCAGGCGGAACATTCGCTTGTCGAGATCGCTCGCTGGACGCTGGAAACCTTCGGGCTGCGCCAGGCCGAAGCTTACGAGACCGACCTCATCGCGCGGTGCGCTGCCATCGCAGCGGGCGAGGCACCCTTGCAGGACTGTCGCCGCCTGATCGACCCCAACCTGCCAGAAGATCTGCGCGTCACGCGGGCGGGGCAGCACTTCATCGTGTTCGTGGACATGCCGGACCAGGTGATCGTGGTGGACGTGCTCCACAGCCGCTCGGACCTGCCGCGCCGGCTGGCGGCACTAGGATCGCCGAAGGGCCCCGACCAACTCTGACAATGGCCATCCCCGAGGGGTGAGCTCAAGGCCTCGGCAGCCCGACGGAGGGTGGAACTGTTCACCCTATTCGCGCAGACGCGGCGTCACCCCTCTTATCGGCCGCGGCCGCTGAGGGCGCCCCACAGGGGTCGTTGGGTCCACTGGGGTCAACCCATTAAGTGATTTCTTTTCAATGCCTTGCCGGAAGGTGTCACCCCTTTCCGCTGAGGCTTCGAGTGACCGGGCGGACCGGTTCCGACGTCGCGAGGGTGGTCTGATGCGCGGCAGAACCGGGGGCAACAACGCCCCTCATCCGGTTCCGCAGCCCCCGTGTCCGCTCGTTTCCGCCACCTCCTGCGCGCTGCCGCCTCGGCCCACCGGCCGACTGGCGTGCATTCGCCAGTTCCGCGGGGACGACGATGAGCGCGCGGGATTGGCAGGCCTTCGATGCCGAGCTGAGCGCCCGGGTTCCGGAACTCGTGGTCGAGTTGCTGGGCAAGCCGACCCTCCGCACGGGCCATGAATGGCGCTGGGGCCGCAAGGGCAGCCTCTCGGTCGTGATCGGCGGCGCCAAGGCGGGCATGTGGTTCGACCATGAGGCTGGCGACGGCGGCGGCTTCGTCGATCTGGTTGGCCGGAATCTCGGCCTCTCCCGCGGCGACGCGCTGGACTGGACAGCCGATCGTATCGGCATGGGGCGACGCCATCGGCCGACCCGGACGCGCCCGGCACCACCGATCCTGTCGACGAACACGCCGGTTTCATCGCAGGCCCAGCCCGGCGTGGAAACGTCACCTCAGACACCTCACGACGATGTCGACCCGGCCGTCGCCCGTGCAGAGGAAGCCGCAGCCCGCGCCGCGCGGATCTGGGCCAATGCCTGTCCAGCCCCGGACAGCCATTCCTATCTCGCCGCCAAGCAGGTCGCGGCGCTCGGCTTGCGCATGGATGCGCGGGGCCAGCTCGTCGTGCCGTTGCAGGACATCGACGGCCGGATCCACTGCCTCGAGACCATCGCGCCGGACGGGGCCAAACGATACCTCGCTGGCGGCGCGAAGCGGGGGCATTTCACGGTGGTGGGTGCGGAGCCCGCGCTGCTCACCGAACCCACGGGCCCCGTCCTGATCTGCGAGGGCTGGGCGACCGGCGCCAGTCTGCACATCGCCACAGGCCATACCGTGATCGCGGCGATGGACGCCGGCAACCTGATGCCGGTGGCCGAGGCGCTGCGGGCGCGCTTCCCGGCGGCCGACCTCGTCCTGGTCGCCGACAACGACGCGAAGCCCGACCGCGACGGCAATCCCGGCGTCGAGGCGGCGCGCAAGGTGGTGCTTGCCGTCGATGGCCGCCTGGCTGTGCCCGGAGTTCCGGGCGACGCCAACGACCTCCTCTGCGCCGAGGGGCCGGAGGCCGTCGCGGCACTGGTAGTCTCCGCAGCCCGGATCCCGCCGCCACCGCCGACCTATCCGGCACCCGTGCTCACGCCCGACGAGGCCCGCGCCAGCCTCGCAGAGGCCATCGCCAGCTTCATGGCCGCCATCCCGGACTACTGGGCCGCTGTCGAAGCCGCCCGTGAGGCGGCGAGGGACAGCGACGCGACCCGCGATCCGCTGGATTTCAACATCGTCGCGCGCGCGGCCCTGCCGCCGCTCCTCGGCCTGCCGGTCGACGTGGGCCTCGGCAAGACCTCGATCGCGCGTGCCGCCATTGCGAAGTTGATCGCTGCGGGCGGGCTCGGCAAGCGCAAGGTCGTCTATGCTGTCCCGCGCCACGATCTCGGCGCCGAGCAGGTCACGGCCTTCGAGGCGCTCGGGCTCAGCGCCATGCTATGGAAGGGCCGCACCGCGCCCGATCCCACCGACGACAATCCCGACCGGCTCATGTGCCTCGACACAGAGGCTACCTTCGACGCGCTCGAGGTCGAACATCCGGTCGAGCAGAGCTGCTGCAAGGTCAAGAACGGGGCGGAGCTGCTTCTCTGCCCCTGGTTCCACGACTGCGGCTACCAGCGCCAGAAGCCGCTGGCGCAGGCGGCGCAGGTCATCGTCTGCGCCCATGACAGCCTCTTCCACATGAAGCCGCAGGCCATCGGCGAGGTCGGGCTGCTCGTCGTCGACGAGGCGTTCTGGCGGTCGGGCCTGCGCGGTCTCGACGGCAAGGCGACACTGACGCAGGACGGGCTGGAGCCCGGCCGGACCTCGCTCACCTGCTACACCGGCAAGGGCAAGATGGATGTCGGCGCGACGGCCGACCTGATCGCCGCGCGGGAGCGCCTCTGCAAGGCGCTGCGGGTCACGGAGCCGGGTCCGCTGCGCCTCGGCCTTCTGGAAGCCGTCGGTCTCACGCCGGACGACTGCCGCCATGCCGCGACGCTGGAACGCCGACGGATGCGCGATGCGGGCCTCCGCCCCGGCATGTCGCCCGTCGAGCGCCGCAAGCGCATCGAGGCGGTGCTGCCGCCAGCCAGCGAGCCATGGGCACCGCCCGGGCGCTGCGCCACGCTCTGGCTGATCCTCGCCGAGGCTCTGGAGAACGGCCACGACGCCGCCGGTGCAGAACTCGTGCACGAGAGGACAGAGGCCGGTTCGGTCCGCGCGCTCCGCCTGCGCTGGCGCAGCCGCATGCGGGCAGGCTGGGCGGCGCAGGCGCCGATCGTGCATCTCGATGCCACGCTGCGCCCGGAACTCGTTCAGACCTATCTGCCGCGGATCGACATCGGCACGCCTGTCGCCGCGCGCCAGCCCCATGTCCGCGTCCGCCAGGTGACCGGCAGCCCGACCTCGGCCCGCGCCCTGACGCCCTCCGCCGATGCGCCGGAGCGGGATCGCAAGGCCGCCGCGAGCAGGCAGCGCGATCTCCGCGCCTGGATCGACCTCCGGGCCCTGCAGTGCCATCGCCCCGGCCAGGCGATCGATCTCCTGGTGGTCGGTCAGAAGGCCGCCATCGACGCGCTCCGGTCGGCCGGCCTGCCGCCGGGGGTCGAGGCGGTGCATTTCAACGCGCTGAGCGGGCTCGACCGCTGGGGCGGGATCGGCGGCATGGTCGTGCTCGGCCGCACGCTGCCAGCGCCGCGCACGGTCGAACTGATCGCGATGGCCCTGACCGGCCGCGTGCCCGCGCCGAACCCGGAGGATGCGGGCTGGTGGTATCCCATGACCGAACGCCGCCTTAGGCGTGCAGACGACCGGACCGCGCTTCTCGCGATGGAGGAACATGCCGATCCCATCGCCGAGGCCGTGCGCTGGAGCATCTGCGAGGGCGAGCTGATCCAGGCGATAGGGCGCGGGCGCGGCGTCAACCGCACGGCCGCCACGCCGCTCGAGATCGACCTTCTAACGGACGTGGTGCTGCCGGTCACTGTGGATGCGCTGGTGACATGGTCCGACCTGCGCCCGACCCGGCGCGACCTGATGGCGCTGACCGGCATCGTACTCGAGAACGCCGCCGACATGGCGGCCTGCTTCCCGGAGCTGTGGCCGACGCGCGAGGCCGCGAAGAAGGACGGCCAGAGGAAGGGGACAAATGACTATTATGGAGACCTCTATAATAGCCGATTGTCCCCTTCCTCGGCGGAGGTGACCTACCGCCCGCAGGGCGCCGGCCATCGGAGTCGGGCGGCCCGCGTCGTTCTCTCCAGAATCCCCGATCCGGAAGCCTGGCTCACCAACCGTCTCGGGCCGCTCGCCAGCTTCGAGATGCGCCGGGACCACGTTGCGGACTCTGCCGCTCACACCCCCACCGACGTCGCGCGCCTCGACGCCCTCGCATCCCGTCTGACCGCCAGCATGAAGGCCGTGCTCGCCGCACGCCGTGCCGCGCTGGACGCGCTCAGCGTCCGGCTGGAGGCCACCAAGCCCGCTGCGCTTCGGCACCCCGACCAACCCCACCCAGAAGAGGAGACCGAGGAATGAGTTTCGACAGGATGCGTCTCTACGACGCCGGCCGCTTCCACGATACGGAACTGCCCGACTGGTATCACGCGGCCGTTCGCCTCAGCGAAACCGAACGCGTGGACTGGCATCGCGCGCTCGAGCGCGTCCTCGATTGCGAATACACCCTCTTGACTGAGGAAGGTCTGATAAGCGCCAGTCTCGAGATCCGGTTCTGGCCGAGCGAGATGCAGGGGATCTTCGTGCTGATCGAGACCCCACTGGCCGTTGTCGAGCAGATCGTCATTCTGAACCCAACCGACTGGCTGCCGTTCCTTTCCCGCTATCTCGCACCTCTCATGGCGGCGTCCAACCAGAGCGCCATGATCGCGCTGCACGGCAAGATCGCCAACGCCTTCATCGCCTGGGCACGCCATGGCGAAGGCAGCCATGTCGATCGCGAGACCGGTCTCAGCCGGATCGATCTCGACAACGACCGCGATCGCCGCCGCGCCCAGCAGGCTCGCGCAGCGATCGAGCGTGCCAGCCGAGAGGAGCGCGCATGAGGACGATGCGGTGGCATCCTCCGGGCTATGGCGGCGAACGACGCGACCCGGACCGCATGAAGCGCGACGGTTGGCGCGACCAGGGCATGCTCGCCGTCTCCATCGACGACGAGCGTCTCAGCTGGCCGGAGCGGGAACTCGTCCGGCAGCTGGGGGAGAAGCTCTATGGTCCGCTGCACCGCGGGCCAGACGCGCGGCAGTCGTGAGCGGATTCCCTCTGGACCCCGGAATCCGTACCGGGGTCCAGCCGGGGTCCAGGCACGGCCAAGCGCTCCCGCCGGGGAGTTTCTGGGTCCTTCCCGGGCACTTGCGTATACGGGAGGGCTGCGCGCGCCATATCGCCAGCGTCAGGCCCGAAATTTTGGGAAACCAGTCAGAACGGAAGCCGGCGCACAAGCGAAAATAACCGCACGATAACAGCGTCTTGGCCAGTGGACTCCGGGCCGGACACCCTGGATTCCGGAGTCCGGCGGCAAACCGATGGACTCCGACGCGCCGGTATCCACGTCCGCAGGTGTCGATCCGGCACTTGAACCGGGTCCACACATCCGGGGTATTCCTATCCGAAGGGACCGAGACGCGGCTTGTCGCACCGGCACCGGCGCACCGCGACCTCGAACCCGAAGATGCGCCTGGACTCATCGTCGAGAGATGGACCGTGCGAAACGACGGATCGCCAGAAGGAGGACGATCACGGTCCCGAACGTCAAGACGATGCCGGCCACCAACGGGGGGAGAAGCGACAACCGGATCCCCGTCCCCGTCGCTGCGACCAGCGCCAGCAGGGCCAGGGTCAGCCGGGCGTCGGCGACGAACATCGACCAGAGCTCGCGGCTCACGTCCTTCAGCATGGTCATGCGATCGCCCCCTTCGCGTTGCGCGCCAGCGCCGCCCCGGCGAGGCCGGTGGCCAGGAACAGCGCCGCCAGCGCAAGCAGCATCAGGTCGCCGCCCGGCCATTCGATGCCCAGCCCCTCGCCCGCCCAGAACACGCCGAAGGCCGTCAGCATCACGCCCACGCCGAACTTCAGCGTGTTCTCGGGCACGCGGGCCAGGGGACGGTGCGCGATGGCGCCGGCCACAAGCACCAGCGCGCAGGCCAGCGCCGCACCCGTCGCCGCGGGGCCGAGCAGCCCGCGCCCGGCGCCCACCGCGACCACGATGAAAACGACCTCGAGCCCCTCGAGCAGCACCGCCTTGTAGGCGGCGATGCCGGCGATCCAGTCCTGCGTGCGGCCCGAGCGGGCGAGTTCGCCCGACAGTTCCGCGCGCTCGCGGGCAAAGATCGCCGCCTCGTCGTGCAGCGGGATCACGCCGCCGGCGCGCAGCGCCGCCTTGCGCAGCCAGCCCGCCCCGAACAGGAGGAGCATCACCCCGATCACCAGCTGCAACAGATGCAGCGGCACGCGGTCGAGGAGCGGGCCGAGCAGCGCCACGATGGTCGCGAGCGTCGCCAGCGCCGCCCCGGTGCCCAGCACCGCCGGCCGCCAGCCGCGCAGGGTGGCGACCACCAGGACGATGGTGAAGGCCTCGACCACCTCGACGATCGAGGCGAGGAAGGCCGAGGCCACGGCGGGCCAGGCGTGGCTGAAGGACAGCATCAGTCGTGCCGGCGCGCTTCGGCCAGCGCCTCGGCGCGGGTCAGCCCGAGGTCCGCGATCCGCGCGTCGTCCAGCCCGGCCAGCCGGGCGCGCTGGCGCTGGCGCTCGTGCCAGCCGATGAAGCGGTCGATCAGGTCGGCGCCGTTCACGGTCAGGCCGGGCGCGGGCCGGGACAGGGGCAGGTTCGGCAGGTGCAGGTTCGCCATGGTGGCCTCACTTGTTCTCGTCATGCGCGTCGAAGACGCGGCGGGCATAGTCGTCCAGCACCGCCTCGCACTGCTTCAGCCGCTCGGCGGCCTCGGCGGCGCGGGGGGCGCCGTAGAAATCGAGCTTGCGGATCTTCTCCAGCCAGCCCTGGAGCTTCTTGAGATCGACGTCGTTCTCCTCGAGCTCGGCATAGGTATAGTGGCTGGCGGCGATCTCCTTGGCGACCTCGCGCTCGAAGTCGTCGCACTTGTCGATGAACTCGGCATAGGCCTCGTCGCGGTCGGCCTTGAAGCGGGCGGTCACCTTGGAGCCCTGGCCCGTCTCGAGCGGAAGCCCGCGAAGGAGGACCGCCTCGCCCCCCGCCTCGGCCACGTCGTTCTCGACGATCTTCAGCCGTCGCAGGTGATCGTCGGTCTCGGGCAGCAGGCAGACGCCGTTCTGCAGATAGACGGCCCCCATCCCCTTCAGCTTGCGCCACAGCGCGACGCGCCGCGCGGCCGGTTCGGGCGGGACCTT
>JBKBLL010000144.1:0-8897 GCA_046296375.1 Alphaproteobacteria bacterium
ACCTGGGAACTGTCGGGCCGCTATCCCGACATCCTGGAGGACGAGGTCGTCGGCGAGGTCGCGACCGCGCTGTTCGCCGACGCGCAGGCGATGCTCCAGCGGCTTATCGGCGAGAAGTGGACGACGGCACGCGGCATGGTCGGACTGTGGCCGGCGAACGCGGTCGGCGACGATATCGAGGTCTATGCCGACGAGGGCCGCACGAAGCTCGCGGCGCGCTTCCACACCCTGCGCCAGCAGATGGCACGCGAGGGCCGCGCGCGCGCGCACAATGCGCTCTCCGACTTCGTGGCACCGAAGGAGAGCGGCCGGCCGGACTGGCTGGGCGGTTTCGTCGTCACCGCGGGAGCCGGCATCGAGGAGAAGGCGCGCGAGTTCAAGGCGAACGGCGACGACTATAACGGCATCCTGGCGCAGGCGCTGGGCGACCGGCTGGCCGAGGCCTTCGCCGAGCGCCTGCACGAACGCGTGCGCCGGGAGATCTGGGGCTATGCACCGGACGAGACGCTCTCGAACGAGGACCTGATCGCCGAGAAGTACCAGGGCATTCGCCCTGCCCCGGGCTATCCGTCCTGCCCGGATCATACCGAGAAGCGGACCCTGTTCGACCTTCTCGACGCCGAGCGGGCGGTCGGCGTCGAACTGACCGAAAGCTATGCCATGTGGCCGGGCTCGGCGGTCAGCGGATTGTACTTCGCCCATCCGGCGAGCCGCTATTTCGGCCTCGGCCGGATCGGCGAGGACCAGGTCGCGGACTATGCGAAGCGCAAGGGGATGACCCTCGAGGAAGCGGAGCGCTGGCTCGCTCCGAACCTCGCCTACGATCCCGCGTCCAGGAAGGCCGAGGCGGCCTAAGCCCCGATGGCGGTCGCTCGTCCCGCCGCTCACACCGGGATGACGGCCGCCTGTTCGGGCGCGATGTCCGCCAGGCGGGCGCGCAGCCGCAGCAGCAGCCGGTCGACCTCCGCCGCCCCTTCGCGCCCCAGGCTCGGCGCCGGCCAGCGCGCCCGGGCCGAGCGGATGGCGCCGCGACGGCGCAGGATCTCCTTGCGGACCGCGAGACCGTAACCCGGCTGCTGTTCGTAGCGGGTGAACGGCATGTAGGCATCGAAGAGCGCCGCGGCCCGATCACGGTCGCCGGCGGTGAATGCGTCGTAGACGCCGACCAGCATCTCCGGGAAGCCGAAGCCGGTCATCGCGCCGTCGGCACCGCGCTCCATCTCCTCCAGGTAATAGAGGGCGCCGTTGCCGACGAGGATGCTCACGCGGCGGCGGCCGGCCTCGTCGGCGCGGACGCGCGAGAGCTTGGCGAGCCCCGGGCAGTCCTCGTGCTTCAGCATGACGATGCTGGGGAACGCGTCGGCGATGCGGTTCCAGAGCGGCACCGAGAGGTGGATGCCGGTCGACTGCGGATAGTCCTGATAGACGACGGGGACGTCGGGGCCGAGCGCGGCCGTCACCGCCTCCATGTAGCCGAAGATCTGGTCGTCGGTCTTCAGCGGGCCGGACGGCGCCACCATGACGCCGGCGGCACCCCGGTCCATCACCTTGCGCGAGAGATCGGTGACGGTGGCGAGCGCCGTGGCGCTGGCGCCGACGATCACCGGCACGCGCCCGTCGACCGCCTTCAGGAAGCGGGCGGCTGCCGCCTCCGTTTCCGCGGCGGTGAGCTTGTTCGCCTCGCCCATCATACCGAGGATGGTGAGGCCATGGACGCCGCAGCCGAGATAGAAGTCGACGAGCCGGTCGATTCCGGCCAGGTCGAGCGCGCCGTCCTCCGCGAAAGGCGTCGCCGCGATCAGATAGACGCCCTTCGCGTCCTCGGTCAGGCGGTGCACCATCGTCTCGTCCCTATTATCCCTGCTGCCCGATACAAGGTGCAGGCGGCGTCAATTGCGGTTTTCCGGTGCGGTCACGTCGCGCAGGCCGTCGCCCAGCAGGTTGATCGCCATCACCAGGGCGAACAGCGCAAAGCCGGGGATGTAGATGACCCAGGGCTTGAAGAACATGAAGCCCTTGCCCTCGGAGATCATCAGCCCCCAGGAGGGCGTCGGCGGCTGCACGCCGAGGCCGAGGAAGGACAGCGCCGCCTCCAGCAGGATGGCGTGCGCCACTTCGAGGGTGGCGACGACGATCAGCGGGTTGGCGATGTTGGGCAGAACCTCGGTCGCGAGGATACGCAGGCGCGAACACCCCACGGCCTCGGCGGCGGCGACGTAATCCAGCCCCCTCACCTGCTGGGTCGCGGAGCGCATCACGACCGCGAACTGGTCCCAGATCAGCAGGCCGAGCACGATTATGACGATCTGCAGCGAGCTGCCGATGAGGGCGACGACGGCCAGGGCCACCAGGATCGCCGGCATGGCGAGGCGCGTCGTGATCAGCAGAGTGATCACCATGTCGACGCGCCCGCCGAAATACCCGGCGGCAACCCCCATCACCGTGCCGATGACGAGCGAGATCGACATGGCGGCGAAGCCGATGAGGAGCGAAACCTGCGCGCCGTGCATGACGCGCGAGAGATAGTCCCGACCGAAGGCGTCGGTGCCGAGCGGATGCGCCCAGCTGCCGTCCGGATGCCAGACGGGGTTGATCAGGCGGCGCGACAGGTCCTGGACGTAGGGATCGTGCACGGCGACGAACGGCGCCAGGATCGCCATCAGGAAGATGACCAGCAGCACGCTGCAGCCGATTACGAACCCGGTATGGCCGAAAATCCGGCGGCGCAGGATGCCGGCGGGCGATATCTCGGGCAGGACCGGTGCGGCCGCGGCTGCCGGCGCCTTGATGGCCGTCGCAGGCGTCCCCGGAGCCCCCGGATTGGTTGCCGCCATGTCAGTGCACCCGGATGCGCGGATCGAGGAAGGCGTTCAGCAGGTCGGCCAGCAGCGTCAGCAGGACGTAGACCATGGCGATGACCAGGATGATCGCCTGCATGACCTCGAAGTCGGAGCGCTGGATCGACTGCCAGGCGAGCCGGCCGAGGCCGTTGAGCGAGAAGATCGTCTCGATCACGATCGACCCGCCCAGCATGAAGCCGAGCTGCACCGCGGCGACCGAGACCACCGGAATGATGGCATTGCGCAGCGCGTGCTTGAACAGCACGACACGCGGCTTGAGGCCCTTGGCATAGGCGGTGCGGATATAGTCCGAGGACAGGACCTCGATCATGCCTGTGCGCGTCAGGCGCATCAGCGCGGGCGTCGCATAGTAGCCGAGCGCCAGCGCCGGCATGACGAAATGCAGCCAGGTGTCGCTGCCCGTGATCGGGAGCCAGCGCAGCTGAACGCCGAAGAACAGGATCAGGATCAGGGCGAAGAAGAAGCTCGGCATCGCCTGTCCGACCACCGCGATCGACAGGGCGATCCGGTCGAGCAGCGTGTTCGGCCGGAGTGCCGCCACGACGCCGAGCGGAATCGATACGATGAGCGCGAACCCGAGGGCGAGCAGGCCCAGCGTCATCGTCACCGGTGCGCGGTCCCAGATGATCTGCGCCACCGGCTGCTTCAGATAGACCGAAATGCCGAAATTACCCTGCAGGGCCCGGCCGGCCCAGTCGACGTACTGGACGACGATCGGCCGGTCGAACCCGTACTGGACGCGGACATATTCGATGTCCGATTCGGTCGCGTTCTCGCCCGCGAGCGCCGCGGCCGGATCGCCGGCCAGATGCAGCAGACTGAAGGTCGCGACCGAGACGAGGAAGGCCACGAGGAGGGCGAGCCCCAGGCGCCGGATGGTGAATCTGAGCATGAGAGCCCGCCCTTACCCGTCAGACCGTCACTTCCAGCTCGCCCGATAGAACTCGGGGAGTTCGTCCGGGCTCGGGGTGAAGTCGAGATCGGCCGAGAACGCGTAATACTTGCTGTAGGTGAACATCGGCACCCAGCAGACCAGCTCCGCGATCCGCGTCATCGCCCGCTTGTAAGCGGCCGCCCGCTTCTCGGGATCGACGGTCGTGTCGCCTTCCTTGATGGCGCTGATCACCTCTTCGTCGCGGCAGGAATCGTCGCGGCCGCCGGAGAAGAACAGGCTGGTGAAGGCCGACACGTCGTTGACCGAACTGGAACCCCAGGTCATGTGGAACAGTGGCGTCTTGCCGTCCCAGACCAGCCCGCGCAGCGCCTGGTACTGCATGTACTTCAGGTTGGTGCGGATGCCGACCGCCTGGAGGTAGCCCATCGTCGCCTCGGTCAGGTGCCGCTCGCGATAGGCATAGATGTCGGTGACGAAGCCGTTCGGGAAGCCCGCCTCGGCCAGCAGTTCCTTGGCCTTGTCGGGATTGTACTCGTACTGCGGCACGTCCTGGGTGCAGCCGACCTGGGTCGGATAGCAGGGCGTGTGGACGACGCGCGACGCGCCGCCGATCAGGTTCTTGGCGATCGATTCCCGGTCGATCGCATGCGCGACGGCCTGGCGCACCTTCACGTTGGTGAAGGGGTGGTCACCGCCACGGCCGGCGGCATCCATGGCGAGATAGCTGACGCGCATGGTGTCGGCGTTGACGACGGTGAGCTGCGGCATCATCGCCAGCTGCTCGGCCTTCTCGAGCGGGACGTCCCAGATCCAGTCGATCCCGCCGGTCATCAGTTCCGCGATCTGCGTCTCCGGGTCGGCGATCGTCCGGAACCGCACCGTCTTGATCTTCGCCGCGCCGCGCGCTCCCCCGAAATAGTCGTCGAAGCGCTCCATGGTGAAGCCTTCGCTGGGAACCAGCTCGACGAGCTTGTAGGGGCCTGTCCCGATCGCCGGCACGGTGCCGTAGTCGGCCTTGCCCGTCTGGTCCTTGCGCGCCTGCTCCCAGATGCCGTCCGGCATCATGGCGATCGGACCCGCCAGCATCTCCAGCGCCGCCGGGTAGGGCGCCTTCATGTGGATGCGGACCTTGTAGTCGTCGAGCTTCTCCGCCCGCTCCATCCAGTCGTAATAGTTGCGCGACAGGACACCGCTGTCGGGCTTCACGATGTGGTTGATCGTCGAAACGACATCGTCGGCGTTGAAATCGCTTCCGTCATGGAACTTCACGCCCTCGCGGAGTTCGAACTCCAGCGTCACGTCGTCGACCCACTTGTAGGACGTCGCGAGCAGCGGCTCGTACTCGAAGGTCTCGGGATTGCGGTAGAGCAGCGTATCCCACATGTGACGGGCGCTGATCACCGTCTCGCGAAGGTTGTTGTAGAAGGGCAGGACGACGTTCACTTCCTTGTCGGTCGCCCAGACCAGCGTATCGTTCGCCTTGCCCGCGAATGCCGCCGGCGCCGACGCCAGGCAGATCGCGCCGACGACGCCGGCCAGTATGCTTCTGTACCTCATCCCGACTCCTTTCGATGACCCGCGCCCTGCGACCTTGTCTCGATCGGCCGTCTTCGACGCAATTTCCCTGCCAGCCAAAAGCTAAACGCCCCGCGGGGCGCCGAGCCGACCGGAGGTCTGGGTCATACTAGAAGGAGGTGGGGCGGATCGGAAGCCCTACGGACGGATATCTTCCGCAATACGGAACACGGCCGGACGCCCGATCTCCGGTCCGTGATCGCACCGCCGGATCGCGGACACACGACAGGCCGCGCAGGAGCTTTCCCGATCAGAGTCCCGTCCGGCGCCCACCGTAGCGGCGCAGCTGCGCCGGCCGGGTCAGCCGGTCGATCAGACGCGCCGTCGGCACCGTGCCGACGCCGAGCGCCAGCGCCGTCGCGAGGCTGGGTCCGGGCGCGGCGCCGCCGACCTGATTCAGCAGCACGACCAGGGCGACGACCGCCACGACGCAAGCGGACAATATGAGCGGCAAGCGGTAAAAGGGCATCGCCATCTCCACCGTCTTCGGTGGCGCCATATAGCGCCGTCCGCATGCACCCGGGCAGTGACCCGGCGCACAGGCGTAGAAGGTTGGCGGGGCCGAAGGGCGAAGTTAGGGCGCCTTGCAGGCTTCTTCCGGCCCGGCGCGCCCCCGGGAAGGGTCAGTCCCGCTTGGGAAAGAACTCCGGCCCACCGAACGACCCGCGGTTCCAGGTCGGCGTTACCAGCAGTTCATTGATGCAGACATGCTTGGGCTGGCGCGCCAGGAACAGGATGATCTCGCCCATATCCTCCGACTGCACCATCTTGGCCCGCGTCTCCGCCGGCACCGGAACCGGACGCTTGTCGAGGATCTCGGTCGCCACCTCGCCCGGCGACAGGGCGGTCGCACGGATGCCGTTGTGGCACTCCTCGAAATTGATGGTCTCGTTCATGGCGACCAGCGCGTGCTTCGCCGCCGTATAGGGCACACCCGAGACGTAGCCGACGCGCTTGCCCGCCATGGAGGCCACGTTGATGATCAGCCCATCCTTCTGGCGTCGCATGATCGGCAGTGCGGCGTGCACGACGTAAAAGGCTCCATTCAGGTCGACCTGGACGATGGTTTCCCAGGACTGCCTGTCCATGTCGTTCCAGTGCCGTTTCGGCATGTTCAGCCCGGCATTGTTGACGAGGATGTCGAGCCGCCCGAACCGCTCCGCGATTCGTCCCGCCGCCGCAGCGACGGCATCGGCATCGGCCACGTCCAGCGCCTCGACGACCGCCTGGCCGCCCTTCTCCGCGATTGCGGCGGCCGTCGCATCCAGCGCGTCGCGTCGCCGCCCGGACAGGACCACCGTGGCCCCCGCCCCTGCGAGCGCCTGGGCGCCGGATCGGCCGATGCCGGAGCCCGCCCCCGTAACCCAAGCCACCATTCCCTCGATCGACCGCATGCCCGTTCCCCTTCTCGTCGTGTTCGTCGGCGCCGAGCCTACTCGATCCGCTCGTCGGGATAGACCCCCCACCCCTCGACCTTGCGCAGCCAGCCGCGCCGGCCGGCGACGGATACGCGGCACCATTCGCGCTCGCACGTGTCGACGTCCACGATGACACCCGGCTCCAGCCTGGCAACTGGCGGCGCCCAGGTGGCGGCCTCGGCGTGCATCGTACGGATTTCGCCCTGCACGATCATCGTGCGCTGCGACGTGAGCAGCGCCCGGTGCATCCACCCTTCCGCGCGGTCCGGCGTGCGCACCCGGCGCCAGTGGTCGAACTCGGCGACGATCTCGACCGGCAGGCCGCGCCGCCGGTAGACCCATTCGATCGGGTACTGGTCGCCGGGCCCGGCGCGCATGCGCGCCTCGTCGCCCTTCAGCGAGGCGAAGCGCGGCAGCGACGGGCGGCCCTCCGCCTGAGCGAGCGCCGGTACGCCGGACAGCGTCGCCAGGGCGGCGACGGCGACCATGGCGAGCGCCTGCCGGATGCCCCTTCGTCGGCGTCCTGCCGGATATATCATGGACGAACGATGCTCCCGTTCCGGTACGGAACCCGCTCGCGTATTGTCGCGGCCGAGGCCCGAGGGTCAAGCCGCACAACCGCCGTACCCGACCGCCGCATGTTGCACAGGATCGAGAGCAGAGAGACAGGCATGAGGAAGAAGCCGCTCGTCGTCGTCACCCGCAAGCTGCCCGATCCGGTCGAGACGCGGATGATGGAACTGTTCGACGCGCGCCTGAACGTCGACGACCGGCCGATGGCGCGTACCGCGTTGGCGGAGGCGCTGGCCTCGGCCGAGGTCCTCGTGCCGACGGTCACCGACCGGATCGACGCCGAACTGATCGCCGGCGCCGGTCCCCAGCTTCGGCTGCTCGCCAATTTCGGCGCCGGCGTCGACCATATCGATCTGAAGGCCGCCAAGGCGCGCGGCATCACCGTCACGAACACGCCGGGGGTCCTGACCGAGGACACGGCGGACATGACCATGGCGCTGATGCTGGCGGTGATGCGCCGGCTGATCGACGGCGAGCGCGTCGCGCGCAGCGGCGACTGGGCGGGCTGGGCGCCGACCGCGATGCTCGGCCGCCGCCTGGGTGGCAAGCGACTCGGGATCGTGGGAATGGGCCGGATCGGCCGCGCCCTCGCCCGCCGCGCCCGCGCCTTCGGCCTGACCGTGCACTACCACAACCGCCGGCGCGTGGCGCCCGAGGTCGAAGCCGAACTGGAAGCGACCTGGTGGGAGAGCCTCGACCAGATGCTGGCCCACATGGACATCGTCTCGGTCAACTGCCCGCGAACGCCGGCCACCTATCACCTCCTGTCCGCCAGGCGTCTCGCCCTGCTGCGGCCCCAGGCCGTGGTGATCAACACGTCGCGGGGCGAGGTCATCGACGAGGCGGCGATGGCGCGCCTGCTCGAGCAGGGCAAGCTCGCCGGAGCGGGCCTGGACGTGTTCGAGCACGAGCCGGCGATCAACGCGAAGCTGCTGCGGCTGGAAAACGTCGTGCTGCTGCCGCACATGGGCTCCGCCACGGTCGAAGGTCGCTTCGAAACCGGCGAGAAGGTCATCGTCAACATCAAGACCTTCGTCGACGGCCACAACCCGCCGGACCGCGTCATCGAAGAACTCTTCTAGACCAGGGCCCAGGGCGCGCCCGCCGCCACCGCGCGCGCATGGACCGGACAGTCCACCCGGTGCGCGCCCGGCAGATAGCCCGTGCTCATCAGGAACTCGCCGACGATCTCGCCGCCCATGAAACGGAAATTGGCGCGGAACAGCTTGACCCACACAGCGGGCTCGAGCGGATGATGCGCGTCGATCCAGGCGGCGAACGACCCGTGCGCTTCGCGGATGGCGACGAGGCGGCGGGCGTTCTCGATCACCGCATCGACCTTCAGGCGATTGCGGATGATGCCGGCGTCCTGCAGCAGCCGCGCCCGGTCGGCGTCGCCGAAGGCCGCCACCGCGTCCAGGTCGAAGCCGGCGAAGGCGGCGTTGAACGCGGCGCGCTTCTTCAGGACCGTCAGCCAGGAGAGGCCCGCCTGATTGATCTCCAGCGCCAGCCGCTCGAACAGCACCGCGTCCTCGCGCACCGGGAAGCCGTATTCGGTGTCGTGATACGGCCCAT
>JBKBLL010000144.1:8907-9829 GCA_046296375.1 Alphaproteobacteria bacterium
CCATGCCAGGGATGGCCCGGCGCACTGTCGCAATAGCTCACGGGTCCCGCCTCGTCACGGTTCGCGGAAACTGATCCAGTCCGACGCGATGATCAGGTCCGCGACGAACCACAGCGCCGTGGTGATGACCGTGGTCACCAGCAGCTTCAGCCACATGCGCGGCGCCTCCGGCGCGCCCGGGTCGAAGCCGGCCTCCGGCGCATCCTGCCGCCGCACGCCCCAGGGCAGCACGGTGAACAGCACCAGCCACCACAGCATCACATAGACGACGACCCCGGCAACGATACCCACCGCTCACGCCCCCTCAGTTGCCGGCATCGCCGCGCAGGGCGATACCGGTGGCGGGCCAGACGCGGAAGGCGCAGGTATTCGCAGGCATGGAAATCTCCGGGTAACGGCCCACCGTGCGCGTTCGGCCTGCGGGCGGGAGCATCGGGATTATCGGCGGTGCGCCACGGGCCTCAGTCCGGTCGGACGGATCTGCGCCGGCACACTGGGGCGGCGCACCGGGGTGGCGGGACGGTATCCGCTCATCCGTCGAGCGCCGCCAGTTCGCCCAGGGTGACGGGCTTGATCGGCGGCCGGATGCGGTAGTAGCCGATGTCCTCCACCGGCAGGCCGCGTGCCGCGGCGATCGTCTCGGCCACGGTCAGGCCGCAGATGCGCCCCTGGCACGGCCCCATCCCACAGCGCGTGAACGCCTTGAGCTGGTTCGGCCCCGGCGCGCCGAGCGCCACCGCCGCGCGGATATCCCCGGCCGTCACCTCCTCGCACCGGCACACGATCGTGGCGTCGTCCGGCGGCGCCAGTATCTCCGGCGCCGGCGGGAAGAGCGCGTCGAGCAGCGGCCGGATCGCCAGATGCCGGCGCAGTTCGGGAAACTGATCGTCGTCGGTCACCCCCAGCCGCACGATCGTCAGCC
>JBKBLL010000145.1:0-9766 GCA_046296375.1 Alphaproteobacteria bacterium
GCCGGCCCAGCGCGCGGAAGCTCCCCGTACGCCCGAAAATCTCACCGCCTCGCTCAACGGCGGTTCTTCATCGTCCACGCGCCGCGCTTCTTCCGGCACCACGCCCGCACGCACCCCGTCTCGCGAAGCCGCCCGCGCCCCCGCCGGTGGCTCCGGCGGCGGTCGCGATCCCCGAGCCGCCGCCCCCGCCGCCACGACCGGACCCGGCGCGAGCGGACCGGGTGCTCGTGCTCAAGTCGGAGCGGATCATGCACCTCCTGTATGAGGGGGAGCCGTTCCGCACCTACAAGGTCGCGCTCGGCATCCAGCCGGTCGGGCACAAGATGCAGCAGGGCGACAACCGCACGCCGGAGGGCGAGTACGTGCTCGGCCGCCGCAATCCGGGAAGCCGATTCCACAAGTCGATCCACATCTCCTATCCGAACGCCGAGGACCGCGCCTCGGCGCGGGCGCGCGGCGTCGACCCGGGCGACCTGATCATGATCCACGGCGTGCCGCCGGAGATCGGGGATCTGGGCGCGGATCATCGCCTGTGGGACTGGACCAACGGCTGCATCGCCGTCACCAACCAGGAAATGGACGAGATCTGGGATCTGGTCGGACCGGGCACGCCGATCGAAATACGGCCCTGAGCGGACGGCCCTTACCGGGCCGGGCGGTCGCCGCCGCGGCGGCCGGTCAGGACGGGCTGACCAGGAAGCGTTCGTCGCGGCCCGCCGCCGCCACGCGGGCATGCGGGCCGGCCACGCGGACCCGCCCCTCCGCGATCCAGCGCACCGCCTGCGGATAGCAGCGATGCTCCGCCCGCAGCACGCGCGCGGCGAGCGTATCGGCGGTGTCGTCCTCCAGGACGGGGACCGCGGCCTGCACGATGATCGGCCCGTCGTCCATCTCGGCCCGCACGAAATGCACCGTGCAACCCGTGAAGCGCACCCCGGCGGCGAGCGCCTGCTCGTGCGCGTGCAGGCCCTTGAAGGCCGGCAGCAGGGACGGGTGGATGTTGATCAGCCTGTCGTGCCAGGTCTCGACGAAGCCGGGGCTGAGCAGCCGCATGAACCCGGCAAGGCAGACCAAGCCGACGCCGGCATCCTTCAGGACCGTCGTCATCACGGCGTCGAACGCCTCGCGCGTCGGGTGTGCGCGGTGGTCGACGACGCAGGTCGGGATGCCGGCTTCGGCAGCCCGGGCGAGGCCCGCCGCGGTGGCTTTGTTGGAAACGACCAGCGCGATCTCCGCCGGGAAGTCCGGCGCCCGGCACGCCTCGAGGAGAGCCTGCAGGTTGGAGCCGCGGCCCGAGATCAGGATGCCGAGCCTCAGCCGGTCCGCCAACTGTCCAGCCCCTCGATGCGGACGTGCGGTGCGGCGCCCGCTTCGCCGGCCGCGATCCGGCCGACGCGGTGGACCGTTTCGCCGGCAGCGGCGAAGGCCGCGGCCACGGCGTCGGCCCGCGCCGGATCGACCACCGCGAGCATGCCGAGGCCGCAGTTGAAGGTGCGCGCCATCTCCTCCGGCGCCACCTCGCCCGCCTGCATCAGCCAGCCGAACACGGGCGGCAGCGGCCACGCCGCCGCGTCGATCTCGCCGACGAGGCCCTCCGGCAGGACGCGCGGCAGGTTCTCGACCAGTCCGCCGCCGGTGATGTGCGCCAGCGCCCGCACGCCGCCGGCGGCGAAGCCGGCCCGCGCGGCGGCGACGTAGATCCGCGTCGGCGTCAGCAGCGCTTCGCCGAGCGTCGTGTGGTTCGCGAAAGGTGCCGGGGCCGCATAGTCGAGGCCGAGATCGGCGACGACGCGGCGCACCAGGGAGTAGCCGTTGGAATGCACCCCGCTCGATCCCAGGCCCAGCACGATGTCGCCGGGGCGGGCGGCGCTGCCGGTCAGGGCGCGCTCGCGCTCGACGGCGCCGACGGCGAAGCCGGCCAGGTCGTACTCGCCGTCCGCGTACATGCCGGGCATCTCCGCCGTCTCGCCTCCGACCAGGGCGCAGCCCGCGATGCGGCAGCCGTCGGCGATGCCCTTCACCACCGCGGCCGCGACATCGACGTCGAGCCGTCCGGTGGCGAAATAGTCGAGGAACAGGAGCGGCTCCGCGCCCTGCACGACGAGGTCGTTGACGCACATCGCGACCAGATCGACGCCGACCGTGTCGTGCCGTCCGGTGGCGAAGGCGAGGCGGAGCTTGGTGCCGACCCCGTCGGTCGTGGAAACGAGCACGGGATCGCGGAAGCCGGCGGCCTTGAGGTCGAAGAAGGCGCCGAACCCGCCCAGGGCGGCGTTGGCGCCGGGCCGTGCGGTCGCGGCCGCCAGCGGCTTGATGCGCTCCACCAGCGCGTTGCCGGCGTCGATGTCGACCCCCGCGGTTCTGTAGGTCCGGAGTGTGATGCTTTCCTCCCCCGACCGACTGTCGTATGTAGGGTGCTAGGTCCGGCGACGGCCGGCGGAACATACCGAATCCGAGGCGCATTGCAATGATCGAGGCAGGCCGCATCGGCGGCCTCGCGCAGGCGGTCCGGGGCCTCGTCCTCCTGGTCGCCGTGTGCATCCTGGCTACGGCCGCGGCGCGGGCGGACGACGCCTATCTGGTGGAACGCGTCCCCGTCGACGTGACGGCGGCGAACGCCGCGGAGGCGCGCGACCGCGCCCTGGACGAGGCCTACGGCAAGGCCTTCGACGTGCTGGTGGAGCGGTTGGGCGCGAGCCGGCCGCGCGGCGTCAATCCGGCCGACCTGTCGCTGTCGATCGAGATCGCCGAGGAGCGCGTCACGGCCGTGCGCTACAGTGCGGCGATCTCCGTCCAGTTCGACCCGGCCCGCGTTTCGGCCGCGCTCGGTCGGCCGCTCGACCCCGCCTTTGCGGCAGGGCCCGGCAGTGCGATTCCGGGGCCCATCGGCGGGCCGACGATGGCACTGGGCGCGCCGATCCTGGTCGTACCGGTCTATGAGTGGTCGGGCACCCGCACTCTGTGGGAGACCTCCAACCCTTGGTACCAGGCGTGGCAGCGCGCGCGGCCGCGCATCCTCACGGGCGAAGCCGTGCTGCCCGAAGGCAGTTCGGCCGACCGCAACGCGCTCACCGCCGACATCGCCCTGGGCGGCGACCGGGACGTCCTGCTGCGCATGGCGCGCGACGGCTACCGCGCCGACAACGCCATCGTCGTGCTCGGCCGGTACGAGGTCGACCACGCCGCGGGGCAACCAGTCTTCCATGTGATCGCCGCCGGTCATGGTCCGCAAATGGGCGGCCGGCGCCTCGACCTGCGGGTCCCGGGCGACGCCAACACCTTCGTCGACGATCTGGCGGAAAAGGCCGTGGCGGAGACCGTGGCGCGCATCGACGCGACGTGGCAGGCGGGCGTGCCGATGGCATCGACGGGCGACGACCGGCCGTTCCGGCCCGACGGTCCCGAACGCGACATTCTCGTGACCGCCGCCCTTTCGGGGCCGGCCGACCTCGCGCGCCTGCGCGGCCGGATCGGCAGCCTGCCGATGGTGACGCGGGACCAGATCGTCTCCCTCTCCCGCCGCGAGGCCGTCCTGCGCGTCCACTATGCGGGCGACAGCGAGGGTCTGCGCAACGCTCTGTCCGACGCCGGCTTCGCCGTATCGAGCGAGTCCGGCGGCTGGCTCGTCCGCCCGAACGGGGAGGCGGGGATCCGGCCTTCCGATCAACAGCCCCGGCCGCTGCCCGGTCGTTGAACCTGCCCAACCTGATCAGCCTCTCGAGGCTGCTGAGCGTTCCGCTGCTGGTGTGGCTCGTCGTCTCGGGCCACACGGCCTGGGCGTTCTGGCTGTTCGTGCTGGCCGGAGCGTCGGATGCCGTCGACGGCTGGATCGCCAAGCGCTTCGACATGCGTTCCACCCTCGGCGTCTATCTCGACCCGATCGCCGACAAGGTGATGCTGGTCAGCGTCTATCTGGCGCTGGGCTTCCAGGATCATCTCCCCTCCTGGCTCGTCATCCTGGTCGTTTCGCGCGACATGCTCATCGTCGGCGGGGTGCTGCTGACCTATGCCCTGTCCGACAGCCGGCCGCACTTGGCACCGCTCTGGATCAGCAAGGTCAACACGGTCGCGCAGATCCTGCTGGCGGCGCAGGTCCTCGCCTTCGTCGGGCACGACATTCCGGACCCGGGCGTGACCCTGTTCATGACGGGTCTGGTCGCGGTGACGACCTTCGGCTCCGGTGCCGCCTATCTCTGGCGCTGGGCGCGCGGGGCCCGTCAGATCCAGGACGGGCCGCCGTGAGCGGAAGCATCGCCACCGGCCTGCAGGTCCGCATCTGGCTCGCCCTCGCGGCCGCCTTCATCCTCTTCCTGGTCGTCTTCCAGGGCATCCTGCTGCCCTTCGTCGCGGGGCTGGCACTCGGCTACTTCCTCGACCCGCTGGCGGACCGGCTGGAGCGCTGGCGCGTGCCCCGCGGGGTCGCCGCGATGCTGCTGCTGATCGCCTTCCTGATGCTGATGGTCGGCGTGCTGCTGCTGATGCTGCCGCTGCTGCAGGCGCAGGTCGCCGACCTCGTGGCGAAGATGCCGGACTATGTGGCCCGCGCACAGGCGGGCGCCCTGCGCGTCGCCAACCTGATGGAGACCAGCCTCGCGCCGGAAGACCTCGCCAAGCTGCGCGAGTCCGTGACGGGCTATGCCGGCACCGCGCTCGGCTGGCTGGGCGGGCTGCTGCAGGGGCTGGTCGGCGGCGGCCTCGCCTTCTTCAACCTGATGGCGCTGCTCTTCGTCACCCCCGTCGTCGCCTTCTACATGCTGCGCGACTGGGACACGTTCGTCGCGGCCATCGACCGGCTGCTGCCGCGCCGCCACGCGGCGACGATCCGCGCCCAGGCGCGGCGGGTGGACGACACGCTCGCCGGCTTTCTGCGCGGCCAGGCGACCGTGTGCATCCTGCTGGGGGCCTTCTACGCCATCGGCCTGACGCTGGCTGGCCTGGATTTCGGCTTCACCGTGGGCCTCGTGTCGGGGCTCGTCTCCTTCATCCCCTATGTCGGCAGCATCTTCGGCCTGGTCGCCAGCGTCGGCCTGGCGCTCATCCAGTTCGACAGCTGGGTGGGCGTGGCCGTGGTCGCGGCGATCTTCGTCGCCGGACAGGCGATCGAGGGCAACATCCTGACGCCGATCCTGGTCGGCGACCGTGTCGGGCTGCACCCGGTCTGGGTCATCTTCGCCCTGTTCGCCGGGGCCGCGCTGCTCGGCTTTCTCGGCATGCTGATCGCCCTGCCGGTCGCGGCGGTCATCGGCGTGCTGGTGCGGTTCGCCATCGAGCGCTACATGGCCAGCCCGCTCTACGACGACGGGGCGACCGCCATACCCCTGTCCGACGAGGCTGCGCCCGTGGGCGGGCCCACGGTCGAGGACGGTCGATGACGCCGCAGCTCACGCTCCATCTCGGCCATCGGACCGCCATGTCGGCGGAAGACTTCCTCGTCGCCGACAGCAATGCCGAGGCCGTGGCCTGGATCGACCGCTGGCCGGACTGGCCGGGTCCGGCGCTGGTCCTGACCGGACCGCCGGGCTGCGGCAAGACCCATCTTGCCCAGGTGTGGCGCGCACGCTCGTCCGCGGCGCTGCTGCCCGCCACCGCGCTGGGGCGGGCCGATCCCGTCCAGATGCTGGGCGGCCGTGTCCATTGCGTGGTCGAGCGGCCCGACCTCGGGATGCACGAACTGGCGCTGCTACATCTCTACAACGTCATGCGCGAGCGCGGCGGCAACCTGCTGCTGACCGCGGAAGCGCCCGCCGCACGCTGGCCGGTGGCACTGCCCGACCTGCGTTCGCGCCTGCGTGCCGCCGCGTCCGTCTCGGTGCGTCCGCCGGACGACGTTCTGATGGCGGCGGTGATCGCCAAGCTGTTCGACGACCGGCAGCTCCGCGTGGGCCAGGGCGTCATCGACTATGTCCTGCCGCGGATGGAGCGGTCCTTCGCCGCGGCGCGCGCGCTGGTCGCCGCCCTCGACGCGGAATCGCTCGCCGGCAAGCGGCCGATCACCGTCGCCCTGGCGCGCGGCATACTGAACGTGCAGGCTGCATCCGACGAGCAGGACTAGGCAGTCCGGCCGGACCGACCGGCCGATGGGGAGCGAGCGATGGATCTGGGCATCAGGGGGCGCACGGCGATCGTCGAGGCGGCGAGCAAGGGGCTTGGCAAGGGCTGCGCGCTGGCGCTGGCCGAGGAGGGCGTCGACCTCGTCATCAATGCGCGGACGGAAAGCGAACTGATGGCGACGGCGGAGGAGATCGCCAGGGCGACCGGCGTCAGCGTCACGCCCGTCGTCGCCGACGTGACGACGGCGGAAGGACGCAAGGCGATCCTCGCCGCCTGTCCCGACCCGGACATTCTGGTCACCAATGCCGGCGGCCCGCCGCCCGGCAATTTCCGCACCGACACGCGCGAGCGCTGGCTGGCGGCCCTCGAGGCGCAGCTTCTGGCGCATGTCGAGGTGATCACCGCCGTGGTCGACGGCATGGCCGAGCGGCGCTTCGGGCGGATCGTGAACATCACCTCGGGCACGGTGAAGATCCCCTATGCGGGGTTGGGCCTGTCGACCGCGGCGCGCCTCGCGCTGACCGGGTTCTCCGCCACCATCTGCCGCGAGTTCGTCGACCGAAACGTCACGATCAACGGGCTGCTTCCGGGCCCGTTCGAGACCGACCGGCTGCGCGGCAACATGTCGTTCGCGGCGAAGCAGACGGGCAAGAGCTACGAGGACACCTACGAGCAGCGCCGACAGCAGAATCCGGCCAAGCGGTTCGGTACGACCGAGGAGTTCGGCAAGACCTGCGCCTTCCTGTGCAGCGCGCATGCCGGCTTCATCACCGGCCAGAACCTGCTGATGGACGGCGGTGCCTATCCGGGCAATTTCTGAGCCGACCCCGGTGCGTGGCGGCGTCAGGCGCCGGTGCGCACCCGACGCACCGCGTCGCGCCAGCCTTCCAGCCGGCGTGCGCGCTCAGCGCCGCTTGACGCCGGCTCGAAGCTGCGGTCGTGGCGCCAGCGGGCAGCGATGTCGTCGAGCGAGCCGAACACGCCGGCATGGAGGCCGGCGAGGCAGGCGGCGCCGAGTGCGGTCGTCTCGGTGACCGCCGGACGCTCCACCCGCGCCTCCACCGTGTCGGCGAGGAACTGCAGCAGCCAGGCGTTCGCCGCCATGCCGCCGTCGACCCGGATCAGGGCCGGATGCGGCACCCCGTCGGCCACCATCGCGTCCACAAGGTCGCGCGTCTGGTAGGCCACGGCCTCCAGGCCGGCGCGCGCGATCGCGGCCGCGCCCGAGTCCCGGGTGAGGCCCAGGATGGCGGCGCGCGCGTCCGCGTCCCAGTGCGGCGCGCCGAGGCCGGTGAAGGCCGGCACGACATAGACCCCGCCCGTGTCCGTGATGCCGGCCGCGAGCCGCTCCGTTTCGTCGGCGCTGCCGATCAGGCGCAGTTCGTCGCGCAGCCACTTTACGACCGTCCCGGCGTTGAAGATGCTGCCCTCCAGCGCGTAGGTCGTGCGGCCGCCGATCCGGTAGGCCGGGGTCGAGAGCAGGCGATGGGTCGAGCGTACCAGCCGCCCGCCGGTGTTCAGCACCATGAAGCAGCCGGTGCCGTAGGTACTCTTGATGCTGCCTTCGGCGAAGCAGGCCTGTCCGACGGTCGCCGCCTGCTGGTCGCCGGCGACGCCGCAGATCGGCAGCGGCCGGCCGAGCAGGTCCGTGTCCGTCGCGCCGAAGTCCCCGGCGCTGTCGCGCACCTCGGGCAGCATCGCCGCCGGAACGCCGAACAGGCGCAGGAGATCCTCGTCCCAGGCATGGCGCTCGATGTCGTAGAGCAGGGTGCGCGCGGCGTTCGTCTCGTCGGTCGCGTGGACCCGCCCGCCCGTCAGCCGCCAGAGCAGGAAGCTGTCGACGGTGCCGAAGGCGAGGTCGCCGCGCGCGGCGCGTTCGGCGGCGCCGGCGACGTTGCGCAGGATCCACTCGATCTTGGTTGCGGAGAAATAGGAATCGAGGACGAGGCCGGTTCGCGCCTGGACCATGGGCTCCACCCCGTCCGCGACGAGGTCGCGGCAGCGGTCGGCGCCCCGCCTATCCTGCCAGACGATCGCATTGTGGATCGGCTCGCCGGTCCTGCGGTCCCAGACCAGCGCCGTCTCGCGCTGGTTCGTCACCCCGACCGCAGCGATTCGCTCGACCCCGACCGCAGTGGCGGCCCTGCGCGCCGTGCCGACGGCCGCCCGCCAGATTTCCTCCGGGTCGTGCTCCACCCAGCCCGGCCGGGGATAGATCTGGCCCAGTTCCTCCTGGGCCACGGCACGGACCCGGCCCTCGGCGTCGAAGACGATCGAGCGCGTGCTGGTCGTGCCCTGGTCGATCGCCAGGAGAAGAGTGTCGGTCATGGCGTTTCCGTTTCCTCCGTCGGGGGACGAGACTATCTCATGGCGCGGGGCCGTGGCGCGCGGCGGAAGGCGACTGGACACGGCCTCCCGTCCGCATCGTGCCGGACGGCCCCTGTCTCCCGGGGGCGGCGGTGACGGACCAACTCTACGACCTTCTCATCGTCGGCGGCGGCGTCAACGGCGTCGGGATCGCACGCGACGCCGCCGGCCGCGGGCTGAAGGTGCTGCTGTGCGAGAAGGCCGATCTGGGCGGGGCGACCTCGTCGGCCAGTTCGAAGCTCGTCCATGGCGGCCTGCGCTACCTGGAGCATTACGAGTTCCGGCTGGTCCGCGAGGCTCTGCGGGAGCGCGAGGTGCTGCTGCGCGCCGCGCCGCACATCATCTGGCCGATGCGTTTCGTCCTGCCGCATGCGCCGCATCTGCGCCCGGCATGGATGATCCGCGCCGGGCTGTTCCTCTACGACCATCTCGGCGGCCGGCGGACTCTCCCGGGCAGCCGGGGCCTCGATCTCCGCGCAGCGCCGCAGGGACGGCCCCTCAAGCCCGCCTTCGCCAGGGGCTTCGAATACTCCGACTGCTGGGTCGAGGATTCCCGTCTGGTGGTCCTGAACGCCATGGATGCGGCGGCGCGCGGTGCTACCGTGCTGACGCGGACGGCGGCGCGCCGGGCGCGCCGGGTCGACGGCGATTGGGAGTTGGAGCTTGCGCGGGCGGGCGATGTCCGCACGGTGCGCGGTCGCGCGCTCGTCAACGCGGCGGGGCCCTGGGTCACCGACGTCCTGGCGACTGTGGGCGGACAGAACCGCCGGATCGGCCTGCGGCTGGTCAAGGGCAGCCACGTCGTCGTGCGCCGGCTCTACGACGGGCCACACGCCTATATCCTCCAGAACGCGGACCGCCGCATCGTCTTCGTCATCCCCTACGAGCGCGACTTCACGCTGATCGGGACTACCGACGTGCCCTATGTCGGCGATCCGGCCGCTGTCGCGATCTCCGCCGCGGAGATGGACTATCTGCTGGGGGTCGTGTCCGACCATTTCCGCCGTCCGCTTTCCGCAGCCGACGTCGTGTGGAGCTTCTCCGGCGTGCGACCGCTCTACGACGACAGGGCCGTCGACGCCTCGGCCGTCACCCGCGACTATGTGTTCGACATCGCCGGAGGCAGCGACGGCGAGGCGCACATGCTATCCGTCTTCGGCGGCAAGATCACGACCTATCGGCGCCTTGCGGAACATGCGCTCGACAGGCTGCTGCCGCTGCTGGGCGTCGCCGCCCGACCCTGGACGGCGCGCGCGGCCCTGCCCGCACCATCGGCGGCGGTGGCGGTGTCGTTCAGTCCTGTCGTCAGGGCATCGGCCGCACCAGCAGCATCAGCCAGTGCCGTCTC
>JBKBLL010000146.1:0-9737 GCA_046296375.1 Alphaproteobacteria bacterium
ATCGTGCCCAGCGGGGTGGTGGCCAGCACGAGTGTGCTGCGCCCGAGCGCAGCGGCGCGCACGCCCGAGAGCGGTCGGTCGTCGGGGGGAGTCGTCATCGGCGCCGAGGCTAGGACGTGACCCGCCGGCACCCGAATCGAGGTGGCCCGAGCGACGTCCGTACGCGCGCTCCACACGGCCAACGGCTCGAGCCCGGTACCGGAGCTCAGTACTTGAGCGCCGGGTGCTCGATGCCGCCGTCCTGGCGACGGATGAGCCCGCGGTAGGCGTCCTCGGCCGTGCTGCCCTCGTGGCAGACCGCGTAGACCTCGGATGCGATCGGCATCTCGACGCCGTACTCCTCGGCCAGCTCCATCACGACCCGGCTCGTCTTGACCCCCTCGGCGACCATGTTCATCTCCGCGATGACCTCGTCGATGGTCCGCCCGCGGCCGAGCTGCTCACCCACGTGGCGGTTGCGGCTGTGCGGCGACATGCACGTCGCCAGCAGGTCGCCCATCCCGGCCAGCCCCGAGAACGTCGCGAACTGCCCGCCCATCGCCTCGCCGAGCCGGGACAGCTCGTCCAGGCCGCGGGTGATGACCATGGCCTTGGTGTTGTCGCCCGTGCCGAGCCCGTCGGCCATGCCCGCGGCGATCGCGATGACGTTCTTCAGCGCGCCGGCGATCTCGCACCCGGCGACGTCGGGGTTCGTGTACACCCGGAACAGGTTCATGTGGAAGATCTGCTGCAGGTAGTCCGCCACGACCGGGTCCGGGGTGGCCACGACCGCCGCGGCGGCGTTGCCCTCGAGGATCTCGCGCGCCAGGTTCGGCCCGGTCAGCACCGCGGCCGGGTGCCCCGGCAGGGTCTGGTTGATCACCTGGGTCATGCGCAGCTGCGTGCCCTGCTCGAGGCCCTTGGTCAGCGACAGCACGGGCACCCAGGCGCGCACGTGGCCGGCGACCCGTTCGAGCGCGGACCGGAAGCCCTGCGACGGGACGCCCATGACCACCACGTCGGCCTGGTCGATCGCCTCCGCCAGGTCGGAGGTCGCGCGCAGCTCGGGATGCAGGTCGAGCCCCGGGAGGTAGCGCCGGTTGGTGTGCTCGCCGTTGATCTCCTCGGCGAGGTCCTCGCGACGCGCCCACAGCAACGTGGGGACCTGGTGCGCCGCCAGGTGGGCGACCGTCGTCCCCCACGAGCCGCCACCGACCACTGCCACACGGATCCGCATGTGGCCACCCTAGGCCCGCCCCGCTCGACGCGACGCGCGTCACGGCGCCCTGACCCGGGGGGTCGCCCGGCTCCGTACACTCACCCCTGTGTCGTCCGCTCCGCCGACCGTGGTCCTGATCCCGGTCAAGTCGTTCTCGCTCGCCAAGGTCCGCCTGGCCGGCGCACTCGACGCCACCCAGCGAGCGGCGCTCGCCCGGGCGATGGCGGAGCGCGTCGTCGCCGCCGCCGACCCGCTGCCCGCCTGGTGCGTCTGCGACGACGACGAGGTCGCCGCGTGGGCGACGGCCCACGGTGCTCGGATCGAGTGGACGCCCGGCCTGGGTCTGAACGGGGCGGTGCAGGAGTCGCTGACGCGCCGCCGGGCTGCCGGCGCCACCCGGGCGATCGTCGCCCATGGCGACCTGCCCTTCGCCACCGAGCTGGCCTCGCTCGCCGACGCGGAGGACGACGAGGTCCTGGTGGTGCCCGACCGTCGCCGCAGCGGCACCAACGTGCTGTCGCTGCCCACCGCCGGCGGCTTCCAGGTCGCCTACGGCCCCGACTCGTTCGAGCTGCATCGCCGAGAGGCGGCCCGCTGCGGTCTGCGCTGGCGCGAGGTGACCGCCGAGCACCTTGGCTGGGACGTGGACGAGCCGGCCGACCTGGACGTCCCCGCCCACCTGGGCACGCTCCCTGGAGGACCCTCGTGATCACACCCAGGACGGGGCCGACCGGCGTGTCGGTCGACCTGCCGACACCCGCCAGCGCCCTGGCGATCGTCGCCCACCCCGACGACGCCGAGTTCCAGGTCGGCGCCACGCTGGCCAGGTGGGCACGTGTCGGCTGCACGATCTATCACCTGGTGCTCACCGACGGATCCAAGGGCACCTGGGACCCGACGGTCGACCAGGCCGAGCTCGTCCGTCGCCGCCGCGACGAGCAGCTCGGCGCCGCTCGCCTGCTCGGCGGCGGGGGGGTGGGCTGGTTGGCCCCGGCGGTGGGCGCCGTATTCTGGGGCGACATCGTCGGGTCCGTGGTCATCCTCCTCGTGTGGGGCGCACTCGCCAGCCGACGCGGGCGATGAATCGACTGGGACGCTGAACCGGCGGGCGTCAGACCGCCGCATCGATACAGAGCGCGAGCCGCCTGCGGCCGGCCGCCGCGATGCGTGGCGACCGGTGCAGCAGGCGTCCCGAGGGTCCGCCGGGATAGAGCAGCCCCTTGTAGATGCCGACGCTCAGCCGGCGCTGGCGGCCGACCGCCTGCACCCCGCCATCCTCGCCGCGGGCGCACCAGAGCGTCCCCGGCCCCGCATAGGTGCAGAGCAGCCGCAGTCGTTTATAGTCGACATGCCAGCGTCGGCAGGCGTCGTGGTCCAGGACTTCCAGGCGGACCTGCCCACGGTCGGCGCCGGCCACGGACCCGAATGCCTGTGCGAGACGGCCGACGTCGCGCGCGAGGGAGTCGGCGCCGGGGCCCCACCGGTCGAGCACGAGCCCGCGGGCATCCGGGACGGTCGCTTCGGCACGCAGCGCCTCCCGCTCCGCCCACGCGGGCGGCAGGTCGACGGTGCCCGATAGCGGCCGATCCCAGATCGCCAGATCGACGCCGGGTTCGTGCACGACGTCGAGGCCGTCGGCATGTGCGGCCATGCGCACGGGATGGAAAGCGCCCTGTGCAGCCAGGTCGGGCAGGACGGCGTTCATGCAGCGGCCCTCCCCCAGGTCGGAAACGGATCGGGCAGGCGTTCCCAGTCCTCCGGGCGGAACGCGTCCTCCGCAACGAGGCACGCATCCAGACGGGCGCGCAGCGCCGCCTCATCCATCGCGTTCCCGATGAAGACCAGTTCCTGACGCCGATCGCCGAAGTGCGGGTCCCAGATCTCGCGCAGATGTCGGCGCCACGCCTTGTCCTCCGGCCAGCGCGCCTTGGGAACGGCGGTCCACCAGAAGCCCATTGCCTGGCTGCGTACCAGCGGCCCGGCCTGGCTGAGATCGCCGACCCAGTCCGGCCGGGTCGCCAGCCAGAAAACGCCCTTGGACCGCAGCACGCCCGGCCATTCGGAATTGACGAAGCGGTGGAATCGCTCCGGATGGAACGGACGGCGCGCGCGATAGACGAAGCTGCGGATACCGTATTGCTCGGTCTCCGGCACATGGTCTGCGAACCCGTACAGCTCCTTGAACCAGAGCGGGTGCTCCTGGGCCTTCTCCGAACTGAACAGCCCGGTGCCCATGACATCGCCCAAGGCGACGCGCGCGAAGCTCGTCTCGATCAGGCGGGCCTCGGCGTTGAGCGCCCGGACGACCTGACGGACCGCACGGAGGCTCTCGGGCGGCACCGCGTCCACCTTGTTGAGGACGATGACGTCGGCGAACTCGATCTGCTCGACCAGCAGGTCGACCAGCGCACGCTCGTCGTCCTCGCCCAGCGACTCGCCCCGGTCGCGCAGGAAGTCCGCCGACGAATAGTCGTTGAGCAGGTTGGCTGCGTCGACCACCGTGACCATGGTGTCGATCTTCGCGACGTCGCCCAGGCTCTCGCCCGCCTCGTCGCGGAAGTCGAAGGTCGCCGCCACGGGCAGCGGCTCCGAGATGCCGGTCGATTCGATCACCAGATGGTCGAACCGTCCCGCCTCCGCCAGCGTGCGCACCTCGCGCAGCAGGTCGTCGCGCAGCGTGCAGCAGATGCAGCCGTTCGTCATCTCGACCAGCTTCTCGTCGCTGCGGCGGAAGCCCTCGTCGCCGGCCCGCACCAGGTCGGCGTCGATGTTCACCTCGCTCATGTCGTTGACGATGACGGCGACGCGCCGGCCCTCGCGATTGTTGAGAATGTGGTTCAGCAGCGTCGTCTTGCCGGCGCCGAGAAATCCGGACAGCACCGTCACGGGCAGCTTGGCACGGCGTTTCGGCGTGGATGGCGATGTCCTGGCCATCTGCGTCGATCCTTCCTTCGGTGAGAGTGAGAACGTTCAGCCCCGCACGAGGCGCAGGAAGCGCGCCTCGACCTGCGGGTCGGCGCGGAACGCGCCGGTGAGTTGCATCGTCACGCAGGAGACGCCCGGCTTGCGGATGCCGCGTGTCGTCATGCACATGTGCGCGGCGTCGATCAGCACCGCGACGCCGAGCGGCTGCAACGCGCGTTCTATGCAGCCGGCGATCTGCGCCGTCAGCGTCTCCTGGGTCTGCAGGCGGCGGGCGTAGAGTTCGACGACCCGGGCGATCTTGCTGAGCCCCACCACGCGCCGCGCCGGAAGGTAGGCGACGTGCGCGGTGCCCAGGATCGGCACCATGTGATGCTCGCAGTGCGACTCCAGCCGGATGTCGCGCAGCACCACCATGTCCTCGTAGCCGCCGACTTCCTCGAAAACGGTGGCCAGCGCCGCATCCGGGTCGTCGTCATACCCGGCGAAGAACTCGCCGTAGGCGTCGGCAACGCGCCGCGGCGTATCCTTCAGTCCCTCGCGCTCGGGGTCGTCGCCCGCCCAGGCGATCAGCGTCCTTACGGCGGCCTCGGCCGTACTGCGCGACGGGCGCGTCCTGGCGCGCCCGACCGATGGGGTGGATCCGTCCATCCTGTCCTGCTCTCGCTTGTTGCCTTACGTTATATTATAACGTTCAGCCTGACGGCAACCCGCAGGATCGGAGGCGCGGCATGTCCGGCGCAACGGACGACGACATTCCGGTCACTCTGCTGACCGGCTTCCTCGGCAGCGGCAAGACCACCTTGCTGGCGCGGGCGCTGCGCGAGCCCCGCCTCGGCCCGACCGCGGTGATCGTCAACGAACTGGGCGACGTGCCGCTCGATCACGATCTGGTCGCCGCGCGCGACGAGGAACTGGTCAGGACGACCACGGGCTGCCTCTGCTGCACCCTGCGCGGCGATATCCGCTCGACCCTCTCCGATCTGCTGATCCGCAGGGCCAGCGGTGCCGTGCCGCGCTTCTCGCGCGTGGTGATCGAGACCACGGGTCTCGCTGATCCGGCACCGGCGATCCACACGCTGATGACGGACACCTTTCTAACCCGCAACTACTGGTTCGGCGGCGTCGTCGCGACCGTCGATTCGGCCAATGGCAACGGTACGCTCGACCGGCACTTCGAGAGCCGTCGCCAGGTCGCGGTTGCGGATCGCATCGTGCTGACGAAGACCGACCTCGCCGAACCCGCCGGCCTGCCCGACCGCCTGCGTGCGCTGAACCCTGGTGCTACGCTGCTGCGGACCGCCGACCCGGCGCTCGATCTCGCCAGCCTCTTCGACGCCGGTGCCTGGGACCCGCAGACCGGCCGCGTCGAGGTCGCGCGCTGGCTCGGCGACGCAGGCCATGCCGGCGCGCCGAACGGCCGACACGATCCCGACATCACGACCTACTGCCTGGTGCGCGAGGAGCCGGTCGGCGGACTGGCGCTGTCATTGGCGCTGGAGATCATCGCCGCCGAGCGCGGCGCGGACCTGCTGCGCGTCAAGGGGATCCTCAATCTGCGCGAACAGCCGGACCGGCCGCTGATCATCCACGGCGTCCAGCACATCTTCCACAAGCCGGTCGCACTCCCGGAGTGGCCGTCCGACGACAGGCGGACGCGCATTGTCTTCATCACCCGCGGGATCCCGCGCGCCTGGGTGGAAAGCATACTCGACGCCTTCGACCGGGCGGGCTGACACCGCAAGGGCGGAAACCGCGCGGCGGTTCGGTCAGAGCGGCGGGCGCCGCTCCGCCCAGGGCCGCGCCGCCTCGAAGGCAGCCGACGCCTGCAATACGGTCAGATCGGCGAACCGCCGGCCGACGATCTGCAGGCCGACCGGCAGACCGCCCGTCGTGAAACCGCACGGAACGCTCGCAGCCGGCGTGCCCGCGAAGTTGAACGGGTAGGAGAATTCCGCCCAGGAGACCCAGTCCCAGGGATGCTCCGGCCAGTGCGCCGGCTGCAGCCGGTCCGCCGGAAAGGCGGCCACCGAGACGGCCGGCGTCAACAGCAGGTCCCAGTCCTGGAAGAAGCGATGCACCCCCTCGACATAGGCGAGCTTGCGTGCCCGGGCCGCGAGATAGTCGTCGGCGCTCCGTCCCAGGCCGGCCTCCACGCAGGCGACGAAACCCGGGTCCATCCGGTCGCGAAAGCGCTCCAGGTAGCGCGCACCCGCATGCGCCATGTGCACGGACCACATGAAACGGACGAGTTCGGGGGCCTCCGGGCCGAACGGCGCGGGCACCTCCTCGACCGCCACGCCGAGGTCGGCGAAGGCGCGGACGGCGTCGGCGACGCATGCGGCCACCTCCGGGTCGACCCGCGCATGACCCAGGTCGGCGCTGTAGGCGACGCGCATGCCGGCGATCCCCTCGCCCAGCCGGGCCGGATAGTCGGCCGGCGGCGCCTCCAGGCTCCAATGGTCCAGGGCCGACGGGCCGGCCATCACCTGCAGCATCAGCGCGGCATCCGCGACCGTGCGGGTCAGCGGACCGTTGTGCGAGGTCTGGTCGTTGTTCGGCACGGGCCAGTTCGGTACCCGGCCGAAAGACGGCTTCAAGCCGAACACGCCGCAGAAATGCGCCGGCATGCGGATGGAGCCGGCCCCGTCCGAGCCCTGATGCAGCGGCCCGAACCCGGCCGCCGCCGCCGCTCCCGCCCCGGCGGACGAGGCGCCGGCGTTATGGCCGTGCCGCCAGGGATTGTGCGTGATGCCGGTCAGCGGGCTGCGGCTGACGCCGGTCCAGCCGTATTCCGACGTCGTGGTCTTGCCGAGGATGATCGCGCCCGCACGCCGCAGCCGCCCGGCGAAGGGCGTGTCGGCGGCGGCCGGTTCGGTCGGGCCGGCGTGCGACCCGCGCCGCGTCGGCAGGCCGCGGACGTCGGCCAGATCCTTCACGGTCGCCGGGACACCGTGCAGCGGGCCCAGTTCCGCACCCGCCATGACCGCGTCCTCGGCGACACGCGCCGCCGCCAGGGCGCCGTCCGCGTCAAGAACCGCGAAGGCGTTGATTCTGGCGTCGTGGGCGGCGATGCGGTCGAGGACCGCGCGCGTCGCCTCGACCGGCGACACCGCCTTGCGCCGGATCAGCCCGGCGAGTTCGGTCGCCGGCGTGAAGCAGAGTTCGTCCCGGTCCATGTCCATCCCCTCCGGTGCCGCGAGGCTGCGCGCTCAGGCACGCTGCGAGGCGCGCTGCTCCTGGTGGCGCCGCTCGATCGCGTCCCAGATCAGACCGGCGACATTCGTGCCGTCGAAGCGCTCGATCTCCTGGAGGCCGGTCGGCGAGGTCACGTTGATCTCGGTCAGCCAGTCGCCGATCACGTCGATGCCGACGAAGACCAGCCCCTGATCGCGCAGCGTCGGGCCGATCGCCCGGCAGAGTTCCTCCTCCCGCGCGGTCAGCGTCGTCTTGACGGCCTTGCCGCCGACATGGAGGTTCGCGCGCGCCTCGCCCTTGGCCGGGACGCGCAGGATGGCGCCTGCCGGCTCGCCGTCGACCAGGATGATGCGCTTGTCGCCGGCCCGGACCTCGGGGACGTAGCGCTGCACGATCACCGGCTCGCGATAGAGGACGGTGAAGAGTTCCAGCAGCGCCGTGAGGTTTTCGTCGCCGGGCGTGATGTGGAAGACGCCGGCGCCGCCGTTGCCGAACAGCGGCTTGATGATGATGTCCTCGTGTTCCGCACGGAAGGCCATGATTTCCTTCCGGTCCGCCGTGATCAGGGTCGGCGGCATCACGCCCTCGAAATGCGTGACGAACAGCTTTTCCGGTGCGTTGCGCACGCTGGCCGGGTCGTTCACCACCAGCGTCTGCGGATGGACATGCTCCAGCAGGTGGGTCGCGGTGATGTAGGCCATGTCGAAGGGCGGATCCTGGCGCATCAGGATCACGTCCATCGTGGCGAGGTCCACCAGCACGGGGTCGCCCAGAGCGAAATGGCGACCGCGCTCGCGCTTCACCTGCAGCGGGCGGACGCGGGCGTAGAGCCGCCCGCTCTTGAACACCAGGTTCTGCGGCAGATAGTGGAACAGGCCGCAGCCGCGCTTCTGCGCTTCGAGCGCCAAGGCGAAGGTACTGTCGGCGTCGATGTCGATCCCCTCGATGGGATCCATCTGGATGGCGACGGCGAGGCTCATCGCGTGCGTCCTTCGCAGGCGGTTGGCGGTGGCCGGTTATAGCCCGGCGCGAAGCACCGCCTCAATCGGGACGCGCCCCCTAGTTCAGACGGTTGCGCAGGTCCTGCAGGAGGGTCGCCATGCGGTGGCGGGCCTGATGCGCCGTCTCGATGCCGAGATATGCCTCCAGCTGGGTGATCGCCGTCTGGAGATGGCCGAGATGGACGTTGAGAAGCGCCGCCTCGCGCATCAGTTCGGGCGTGCCGGGTGCGATCCAGAGCATGCGTTCGACCACGTGCAGGGCGCGCGCCGCCTCCTTGGACTGCAGCAGGCGCAGCTTGATGTTGTTCTGCAGCCGCAGCAGCACCGCCCGGCGGCTGACCGGGGCGTAGTGGGCGGGCAGGAGTTCCGCGTCGGGACGGTCGCCCGCCTTCAGCAATTCGCGCAGCTCCGGCACCGAGCGCCGGCGGCAGCCGTCGAAGGGGTCGACGATGGCCCGGGCACCGTCATGATCGAGCCGCAGCAGGAAGTGCCCCGGGAAATTGAGCCCCACCATGTCCCAGCCGAGGCGCTGGGAGGTCGCGAGCGCCAGGATGCCGAGCGCCACGGGCAGCCCCTTGCGCCGGTCGATGACGCGCAGCAGGTTGGCGTTCTGCAGGTCGTCGTAGGTCAGCCGGTCGCCGGTATAGCCGTGGCGTTCGACCATCACCGCCCGAAGGGCGCCCAGCCGGCCGTCGAGATCGTCGGCCGCGAGCGCGGCCGCCCCCGTCTCCTCCGACAGGATCGTCAGGTGCTCGCGGTAGCGGTCGAGCGCGACCCCGCGGCGGTCGCAGGCGGCGAGCAGCAATGCGGTCTCGCCGATGTCGATGTCGGCGTCCGGGCATCGCCCGACCGCGCGCAGGCGATCTTCCAACACGTCCTTGTCTTCCATCCGCGCATGGTTCCCCGCGGGCCGTCGGGGTTCAAGCCCCTTACGGCCGGAACCCCGGCCGCCACGCATCCGCCAAGTGCGACGGCAGGCGCCAAGGTCGGACCGCGACGACGTCGAAGCGGATACCGCGGACCGTCCCGCCGGCACGGACGGCGGCGAACCACTCGGCCGCCCGCTCGATCCGGCGGCGCTGGCGCGGGCTCACCGCCGCAAGCGCGACCGCGGCGTGGGCGCGCGCCTTCACCTCGACGAAGACCAGGGTGCCGGCGCGGCGGGCCACGATGTCGATCTCGCCCACCGGGGTCCGCAGGCGGCGCGCTTCGATCCGGTAGCCCTTCAGGCGGAGGTAGAGCGCCGCCACCGTCTCGGCACGGCGCCCCGCGCTCTCCCGCGCGCGCCGCCGCGCCAGCAGCCCCGCTCGCGGCCCCGTGGCGTGCGTCGTCCGCTGCGGCATGGCTGGCAGCCACGGCGGCTGAGTCAGTGACAGTGGCAGCGCCGTCCCTGCCCCCCAGCGCGGCCAGCACGGCAG
>JBKBLL010000147.1:0-9663 GCA_046296375.1 Alphaproteobacteria bacterium
GAGCCCCAGGATCGTCACGATCGGGATCATGATGTTCTTCAGGATGTGCACCAGGACGATCCGGTTTCCGGACAGGCCCTTGGCGCGCGCGAAGCGCACATAGTCCTGCAGCGCCGCTTCGCGTGTGCCGGCGCGTGCCACGCGGATGACCAGCGAAATGTTGGTCAGCGCCAGGTTGAGGGCGGGTAGGAATAGGTATTTCAGCCCGTCCCAGGTCAGGAAGCTGACATGGATGCCGAAGAGCTCGCGCGTCGGGCCGCGGCCGGTGGACGGCAGCCAGCCCAGTTCGACCGCGAAGATCATGATCAGCATGATGCCGACCCAGAAGGTCGGCAGGCTGAAACCCAGGATGGAGCCGCCCATGATCGTCTTGCCGGCGACGCTGTCGGGCTTGAGCCCCGCATAGACGCCGAGCGGGATGCCGAGCACGATTGCCATGATCAGCGACACGAAGGCGAGTTCCAGGGTCGCCGGCATGCGCTGGATGATGAGTTGGAGTGCCGGCTGGCCGAAGACGAAGGAGTGGCCGAGATCGCCGCGCAGGGCGTTGCCCAGGAAGACGAAGTACTGTTCGTGCAACGGCCGGTCGAGGCCGAGTGCCCGCACCGCACGCTCGTACTCCTCCTGGGTGAAGTCCGGGTTGATCAGGATGTCGACGGGATTGCTGACGACGCTGATCCCGACGAAGACGATCAGCGACATCGCGAAGATCACGAGTGCCGCCTGCATCAGGCGCCGGATGATGAAGACGGTCATGGTCGCTCGGACGGGCCCCTAGCGGAAATGCCGCAAGGGGCGAGGGCAGAAACCCTCGCCCCCCGCCGGCGCACGCTGCGCCGTTACTGGTGCAGTTCCATGGCCACGGTGCGCTCGTCCGTGCGCGGCGTGTACTTCCACGGGCCGCGCGCCGCCCAGGTGTTGACCTGGTAGTGCAGCGGGATCAGGCCCTGGTCCTCGCCGATCGCCTTCTCGGTCGCCTCGGCCAGCAGCGCGCCGCGCTTCTCGTCGTCGACTGTGGCGAGCGCTTCCTTGATCAGCGCGTCGACCTCTGGATTGGAGTAGCGCCCGCGGTTGGACGCGCCCATGCCGGCATCGCGGTCGTAGGTCGCCATCAGCGACTTCAGCGGCGAGGACGCCTCGCCGGTGCCGGAACCCCAGCCGACCAGGATGAAGCTGAACTCGGGGCCCTTTTCGGGGCTGCCGCTGGACGCGCGGCTGAAGAAGACGCTCGGCGGCAGCGTCTCGACCTTCGCCTGGAGGCCGACGCGGGTCAGCATCTGCGCTATCGCCTGGGCGATCTCGGCGTCGTTGATGTAGCGGCCGTTCGGGCCGTGCAGCGTGATGCCGAAGCCTTTCTCGAAGCCGGCCTCTGCCAGCAGCTTCTTGGCGCCATCGGGATCGTATTTCTCGGCCTGGAGCTTCTTGCTGACGCCGAAGAAGTTCTCCGGCAGGAACTGGCCGGCCGGAATTGCCACGCCTTCCATGACGCGCTCGACGATCGCCTCGCGGTTGATCGCCTTGGAGATCGCCTTGCGGACGCGGACATCGAGCAGCGGGTTCTTGTCGGTCCCGGTGACGAAGGGCGTCTGCTCGCGGAACTGGTCCATGTGCAGGTAGATGATGCGGTTCGACACGCCCTGCGCGACGTTGATGTTCGCATCCTTCTTCAGGCGATCGATGTCGGCCGTCGGTACCTGGTCGATGAAGTCGACGTCCCCGGCGAGGAGGGCGGCGACGCGCGACGGGTCGGAGCGGATCGGCCGGATGGTGACACGGTCGAACGTCGCCTTCTCACCCCAATAGTCGTCGTTGCGCTCCACCACGATGCGGTCGCCCGGAACCCACTCGACGAACCGGTAGGGGCCGGTGCCGATCGCCGCCTTGCCGGAATTGAAGTCCCCCGTGCTGGCGCCCTCGGCGGCCTTGCGCGAGATGATGTAGATGGTCGACACGTCGTTCGGCATCAGCGGGTACGGTTCCGCCGTCGTGATTCGGACTGTGTGCTCGTCGACCTTCTCGACCGTCTTTCCGCGGGTGTAGAGCGCGAAAGAGGACGGGCTGTTCGGCACTTCCGGCGCACGTTCGAAGGAGAAGATCACGTCGTCGGCGGTGAAGGGCGAACCGTCGTGCCACTTCACGCCCTGGCGCAGCTTGAACTCCCAGGTCGTGTCGTCGACGGCCTGCCACGACTCGGCGAGGCCGGGGATCGGGCGCTGGTTCTCGTCCATGCCGACGAGGGCGTCGAAGACATGGGCGGAGAAAGCGTTGTTCGGACCCAGGTTGTGATAGTGCGGGTCGATCGAACTCGGTTCCTGCGCCAGCCCGATCCGGATCTGGGCCGCATCGGCGCTGCCGAGGCCGCCCACAAGAGCCAGTGCCGCGACCGCACTCAGCAGATAACGCGCTCTCAGCTTCATCGTCCCCTCATTTCGCCAGTACCCCCGGGGCGAGCTTCGACCGCCGGATGCGCCGGCCGGGTCCGCGCAACCCCCTCTTCGGACTTTGAACGAAGCGCAGGGGGCATGCAAGAAAAGCGGATTGGCCATGCAATCCCCGCGCCTGGCGGCCGCGAAAGGCCTCGATGAACGCCTCATCCGGCGGGCGTCCAGGGCGTCTCCGGATCCAGCGGATAGACCGGCCGCGGCAGCCCGGAGAAGGGAAAGCGCGCCAGGATCGGCGAGGTCAGGCCGCCCGCATCGACCTCCAAGATGCGTTCGGGGGCGAAGAAGATGTCGAACCCGGCACGGAAATGCCCCCGGGACTTCAGCACCACCGTCCGGAACGCCGCGGGGCCGAGTCCGAACGCCTCGAAGAAGGCGGGATCGGCCGCCTGTATGCGCCGGCTCGCCACGACCAGCGTGACGCCGCCCAGACGCAGCGCCGCGGACGGCCCGAGATCGACGGTACGTCCGCGCGCGATGCCGCGCCGGCCGACGATGCGGCCGTCGGACAGGGCCAGAACTTCGACGCGCGCGGCTACGCGCCGGCCGTGGGAGTCGGCGTTGCGGTCGTTGAACACGGCGTCGAAGCGCGCGCCGACGCCGCCCCGGTGCGCTTCCGCCGCGACGGCCGGATCGACGAAGAGGCCGAACAGCACGCCCTCGATCCCGGCGGCGATCAGCGCCTCCAGCAGGTCGGTGGTGTTGCCGCGTCCGCCGCCGCCGGGATTGTCTGCGACGTCGGCAAGGCAGAGGGCCGGCAGGGACGGGTCGGCGGCCGCGGCGCGCGCCATTGCCACCGCCTCATCGATCGGGGTCAGGCGCACGTTGAAGCGCTCGCGCCCGGCCCAGGCCATCCGCGCCAGCCGGTCGGCCGCTGCCGCTGCACCGTCGCCGGTGCCGTAGGTCAGGATCGCCAGCCCGTTCTCCGGCGTATCGCTCCAGGCGAAGCCGCCGATGACCGAGACGAGCGGTACCTCGGGCGACGTCAGGGCGATGCCCTCCGCGACCAGGTCCGCATACGGGCCGGCGGCGGTCAGCAGGCGCACGCTGGGCGTCACGATCGGCATGCGGACGAAAATCTTGGTGAAACGCTCGCCCGCCAGCATGCGCCGGATCAGGGCGGCGGCCTCGGCGGCGCATTCGCGCTGGTCGACATGCGGGTTGGTACGGTAGGCGACGATGGCGTCGGCGCTGTCGACCATGCGGTCGCTGATGTTGGCGTGCAGGTCGACCGTCGCGACGACCGGTACCGCCGGACCCACCACCGCGCGGACCATGGCGTAGAGTTCGCCGTCCGGGTCGCTGCCGGCGGTGGAGGTCATGGCACCGTGATTGGTGACGTAGACGGCGTCGATCCGGCCGGCCGCGTGCAGCAGGCCACGCATCCGCGCCAGCGTCTCGGCGACGAAGCCGGCCTCGGCCGGGCCGCCCGGCTCGACCCCGGTCACCAGAATCGGCAGCGCGACCCAGGGCCCGGTCGCGTCCATGGCGGCGATGAAGCCGGGCACCTCGGCCGGCATGGCCGGCGCGGCCTTCGCCGCCTCCGCCAGCATGGCGGCACCTTCCAGGTAACAGGCGGCGCGGAAGTCGTCCCCCGTCGTGACGGGCGCGAAGCGGTTCGCCTCGAGATGCATGCCCAGGATGGCGACGCGGGGGCCGGCGGAGCCTTCGGCCGGCTGCTGCGGGGCGGCGTTCATGCGGCTTCGATCATGAGGCGGGGGTCTCCAGGGTGGCGGGTTCTCGCGTTCGCGTGATACTAGGATCGGCGAACCCGGAGCAGGAAAGAGGATCGCATGGTCGGTGCCGAAGCCGGACGCCTCGGCGTTCGCGAGATGCTGGCGACGCTCGTCTCCTACGATACGACCAGCCGCAACTCCAACCTGGATCTGATCGCCTTCATCGAGAGCTATCTGGGTGCCCACGGCATCGAGAGCCGCCGCGTCTACGACGCGGACAAGCGCAAGGCGAACCTCTATGCGACGATCGGACCGCAGGACCGGGGCGGCATCATGCTTTCCGGCCATGTCGACGTGGTCCCGGTCGACGGCCAGGATTGGACCACCGACCCCTTCACCCTGACCGAGAAGGGGGACCGGCTCTACGGCCGCGGCGCCTGCGACATGAAGGGCTTCGTAGCGCTGATGCTGGTCAACGCCGTGGAGGCCAGGCGGCGGGGCCCGCACACGCCGATCCACCTCGCCATCTCCTATGACGAGGAGGTCGGCTGCGTCGGCGTGCGCGGCCTGATCGACATGCTGAACGGCCTGGCGGTGAAGCCGGCCATGTGCATCGTCGGCGAGCCGACCGGCATGCAGCCGACCGTGGCGCACAAGGGAAAGCGCAGTTTCCGCGTCCACGTCCACGGCAAGGAGTGCCATTCCAGCCTGGCGCCGCAGGGCGTCAACGCGGTCGAGTATGCCGCGGAGGTCGTGACTTTCATCCGCGGCATCGCCGGCCGGCTCCGCCATGGCGGCCCCTTCGACGACAGGTACGACCTGACCCACACCACGGCGCATGTCGGCGTGATGCACGGCGGCACCGCACTCAACATCGTGCCCAAGGACTGCAGCTTCGATTTCGAGTTCCGCCACCTGCCGGAGCAGGACCCGGACACGCTGTTCGACGAGGTGCGGCGCTTCGCCGAAACCCAGCTCGAGCCCGCCATGCGCGAGGTCGATCCCGATACCGGCTTCGCCTGGCAGGAGATCTCCTCCATACCGGCGCTCGCGATCGAACCCGATGCGGCGGTGGTGACGCTGGTCAAGCAGCTGGCCGAGCGCAACGACCACGGCAAGGTCGCGTTCGGCACCGAGGCCGGCCTGTTCCAGACGCGCGGCGGCATTCCGACGGTGGTCTGCGGCCCCGGCTTCATCGACCAGGCGCACAAGCCGGACGAGTTCATCAGCCTGGAGCAGCTCGACAAGGGGCAGGCCTTCATGAGCCGCCTGCTGGACCGGGTGTGCGCGCCGTGACGGTCGCCGACGCCGAGGTGAACCTGCCCGGGATCGTGGCGGAGGTGCGCGCCGCCTTCGACCGCTACGAAGCGGCGCTGATGGGCAACGATCCGGCCGTCCTGATCGAGAGCTTCTGGGCGAGCCCGCTGACGCTGCGCTACGGCGTCGCGGAGAATCTCTACGGCATCGAGGAGATCGCGGCCTACCGCAACGCCCGCTCGGCCTCCGGCGGCTGGCACGGCCGCAGGCTGACGCACACCGTGATCACGACCTACGGCCGCGACTTCGCGACGGCGAACACGGAATATGTCCGCGACGCCACGGGGCGCATCGGCCGGCAGAGCCAGACCTGGGTGCGCACGGCCGACGGCTGGCGCGTGGTCGCCGCCCACGTCTCCCTTCTGGCGCCGTCCGACTGAACGGACGCGCGGGTTCAGCCGCGCTCGCCCAGCCAGGAGCGGATCTCGCCGCCGCCCAGCCGCACGGCCGCGGCCTGGAGCAGCCGCACCGTGTGGAACGCGATCGAGATCGCCGTCCAGACCGCGACCAGGACGAAGGCCCAGCCCGGCTGTCCCAGGACGGCGCCCACAGTCAGTATGGCGAGGTTCGGGTTGCGGCGTGCCGTGATGGTGCGGAAGACGAAATCGACCGGCCGCCAGATGAAGGTCTCGATCTTGAACCAGGCGAGGAAAATCCCCTCCAGCACCCGGCCGGCGACATAGCCGCCCAGGATGATCCAGAGGGCCGCGTCCACCCCCGGCGGCAGGTCGCCCACCGCATGGAGCCCCAGCCACCAGGCCCACCACCAGAAGGGCGGATGGATCATGTCGATGCCGTGATCGAACACCTCGCCCCATTTCGACGAGGTCAGGGTCACGCGGGCGAGCTTGCCGTCGACCGTGTCGAGAAAGGTCATGAAGAAGCCGACCAGGCAGCCGGCGACGAAATGGCCCGCTGCGAACAGCCACATGGTGACGAACACCAGCACGAGGCTGAACAGCGTCACCGCGTTCGGCGTGATCCCGGCCTGCGCGCACCAGCGCGTGACGTGCCGCGCCGGCCAGGGCCATAGATATTTCGTGACGAAGTCGGTCGCACCCTTGTAGGAGGCGCCGAAGGTCAGCCGCTCCAGATCGTCGATGCCGGCCGTTCGGAAAGAGGCGACATAGGGGGTCGCCTTCTTGCGCAGCGTGCTGTTCCAGTTCGAGCCGAGTTCGTCCGGCGTCATCGGCCGCAGGCCGGCTTCGGCCGCCCCGGCGGGGTCGACCGACGGCGCTTCCAGGACCGCCAGCGCCGCCGGCACGCCACCCGCCGGTGCGTGCGCCGCGACGGGCACGGGCCGGCCGTCGGGCCCCGCCTGCACCAGCAGCGCGCCGGGTGCCGCGATCAGGTCGCGGATCAGCCGCTCCTCCACCAGGAAGTCGGCGCGCACGACGACGACGGCGCCGGCCGCCGCCCATGCGTCGGTCTCGGGCAGGCCCGCGCGGGCGAAGGCGCGACGCAGCCGCTCGGCCCCGGTCATGCCCCACAGGCGTGTCTCGCATGTCCCCAGGATCGCGAAGTTCGGTTCGCCGCCCGCCATCTCGTTCCGCCTGCCGTTCCGTGCAGCGGCTAGATAGCGCAGCGCTCGGGCAAAGGGAAACCGCGCCGGCTGCGCGAGAGGCGTGTTTCCCGCCGCCTGCGCGCCGGGCCGATTGCAACGGTCATGGCCGGGGGTCTATCTGGCGGGCGACAGAAGGAGGAGGCGAACCCCCATGCCGCCGCGCTACGCCGTCTACTACGCCCCCGAGCCCGACAGCCCCCTCGGCCGCTTCGGCGACGCCTGGCTGGGCCGTTCGGCCCAGTCCGGGCAGCAGATCGACCGGGCCGGCCCCGAGGGCGCCGCGGCCGGGGCCGCGCCCGGATTGGAGCCTGGCGAACTCGACCGGATGACGGCGGAGCCGCGGCGCTACGGCTTTCACGGCACGCTGAAGCCGCCCTTCGCGCTCGCCGCGGGACGGGAGCCCGCGGGGCTGCGCGCCGCCGCCGAGGCCTTCTCCGGAGCCCGTCGGCCCTTCCTGCTGCCGCCGCTGAAGCTCGCCCGTCTCGGCCGGTTCCTCGCCCTGGTACCGTCGCACGAGAGCGCGGAGATGGCCGATCTGGCGGCGGCGGCCGTCCGCGAACTCGACGCGTTCCGCGCGCCGGCCTCCCCGGAGGAACTCGCCCGCCGCCGCCGCGCCGGGCTGACGCCGCGCCAGGAGGAACTGCTGCTGCGCTGGGGCTATCCACACGTGATGAAGGCGTTCCGCTTCCACCTCACGCTCAGCGGTCCGCTCGCGCCGGCGGACCTGAACCGGCTGGAGGCGGCACTGGCCCCCCGCGTCGCGCCTCTCTGTGCCGAGCCGGTGCCGGTCGCCTGCGTCTGGCTGTTCGAGGAGCCGGATGCCGGCCTGCCGTTCCGCCGTTCGGCTCGCCTGCCGTTCCGAATGGAGTAAGACTATTTAAACGAATTTCTCGCAAATTTTTCCCGAGACGAACGGGGGGAATGGCGGTGACGCAGATTCAGGATTCGTCGCACGGCCGGCGCCGCTACGAGCGCAAGCACGTGCTTCTCGCCGGGCGGTTCATGCGCGGCGCCGAGAGCGTTTCGTGCCTGGTGACCGACATATCGGCCAACGGTGCGCGCATCATGCTGGACCGCTGCCCGGGAGGCGACCGGCTCGGCGCCCTGCAGATCGATCGGTTCGGCCTGTTCGCCGGCGAACTGCGCTGGGCGGGCGACGGCAGTGCCGGCATCCGCTTCCTCGACCGGCCGAACGCCGTGGCGGCGGCGGTCGCGGCGGTGCTGCCCTTCACCGGCATGGCCGAGGCGCTGGCGGACGCGCCGCTGACGGACGCAGCCTGACGGACGTGCCCTGAGGGGCGCATCCCGACCGGTTCAGGGATGCGGCCGTTCCGACAGGATGGTGACGAAGCGCGCGCAGGCGTCCGCGACCGTGCCCTCGTTGCGGATCGTCGCGTCCGGTGCGGCATCCACCCGGCGCTCCAGCCGTGCGGCGACGTCCTCCGGCGTCTCGCGCCCGCGCTGGAGGAGCCGTCGGGCCCTTACCGCGGGCGACGCCTCGATCGCGACGACCAGGGTGCGGAAGCGTTGCCGCGCCTCGTCCACCACGCTCCGCGAGACGTTGCAGACGACGTGGCGGCCGGCGGCCAGGAGGGTGCCGATGTCCGACCGGATCCCGTAGCGCAGGCCGTGCGCCCGCCAGGTCAGCGCGAAGCCGCCGGCGGCGGCCAGCGCCGCGAAGGCCTCGGCGCTCATCGCCTCGTGGTCCTCGCCGCCGGCATCGGCCGGGCGTGTGACGACCCGGCGCGGGAAGGCGTGCGTTGCCGACAGCACGCCCGCCGCATAGGCGATGAGGGTGTCCTTGCCCGCGCCGCTCGGGCCCACCACGAGGAACAGCGTGCCGTCGGTTCGCGATCGCATCGGCGGGATTCTCGCAAAGGGCGGGGATCAGGCCCGGATCAGCCGCATGCGGATCCGCCCCGAGAGCCAATCGATACACGCGACCGCGACGAGGATCATCATGATGATGTTCGACGGCGCGAAATCTATGCGGCCCGCATGACGGTCGGACGAACCCGCCGTGAAGCTTCGGTTTCGCCGGCATGACGGTTGGCCCCGCGGCGTTTACACGGCCGCCTCGCGACGCCACCTGATGGACATGAGCGATACCGATACCCGTCAGCGCGAGGTCGCGGCCTTTCTGGCCGATCCCGCGACATGGGAGGGCGCGCCGGTCGAGCGCGTCGAGACGCACGGCGCCTTCGTCTTCCTGGCGGGCGACCGGGCCTGCAAGATGAAGCGCGCGGTCCGCTATCCCTTTCTGGACTATTCCACCCTGGCGCTGCGCGAGGCCGCCTGCCGTCGCGAACTGGACCTGAACCGCCGCACGGCGCCGCAGATCTATCTGAGGGTGGAGCCGGTCGTGCGGCGCGCCGGCGGCGGCTTCGCCATCGGCGGCGAGGGCGAGCCGCTGGAATGGGTGCTGCTGATGCACCGCTTCCCGCAGGACGCGCTGCTCGACGCCATGGCCCGCCGGGGGGCGCTGACCGCCGCGCACGCGGTCCGGCTGGGCGCGGTCGTGTCGCGCTTCCACGCGGCGGCCGAACGGGCCGCGGCCGATGCGTCCTGGGGCGGTGCGGCCGGGATCGGCGCGGCCGTGGCGGGCAACCGCGCCGCGCTGGCCGACGCGCCCGACGGGTTCGATCCGGCGGTGGTGGCCGACCGG
>JBKBLL010000148.1:0-9598 GCA_046296375.1 Alphaproteobacteria bacterium
TCTTGGGGGCTTCCCGGCCCCGTAACCCCGCCCCCGCCCTCCTCCCCCCCCCCCGGGCGCCGGGCGCCCGGCACCGACATGTCGGTGTGGGTGCGGATCGTCTCGATCAGCTGCTCGCCGATCGAATAGAGCGGGTTGAGGCTGGTCAGCGGGTCCTGGAAGATCGCGCCGATCTGCTTGCCGCGGATGCGGCGCAACTGCTCGTAGGGAAGGTTGTCGATGCGCCGGCCTTCGAAGCGGATTTCGCCGCCGGCAATGCGGCCCGGCGGCTCGAGCAGGCCGATGATCGAGGCCCCGGTCAGCGACTTGCCCGCCCCCGACTCCCCGACCACGCCCAGCACCTCCCCCTCGTCGATCGCGAAGGAGATGTCGTCGACCGCCGTCAGCAGCCCGCGGCGCGTCGGGAACTCGATACGGAGGTTGCGGACTTCGAGGAGCGGCATCAGCGCAGCTTCGGGTTGAGGGCGTCGCGCAGCCAGTCGCCGAGCAGGTTGACGGACAGGACCAGCAGAACGAGCGCCAGCGCCGGGAAGAGCGTGATCCACCATTCTCCGGAGAACAGATAGTCGTTGCCGACGCGGATGAGCGTGCCGAGCGACGGCGTCGTCGGCGGCACCCCGACGCCGAGGAAAGAGAGCGTCGCCTCGGCGATGATGGCGAGCGCCAGGCCGATCGTAGCCAGCACCAGCACCGGCCCCATCACGTTCGGCAGGACGTGCCGGAACATGATGACGAGCGGGTGGACGCCGATCACCTGTGCGGCCGCCACATATTCCTTGCTCTTCTCCACCAGGGTGGCGCCGCGCGTCACGCGGGCGAACTGCGGCCAGTCCGATATCCCGATGGCGAAGATCAGGACGTAGATCGCGAGCTGATCGACGGCGTAGGACGGCAGGGCCACGCGCGCCGCGCCGTTGACCATCAGGGCCACGAGGATGCCCGGAATGGTTAGCTGCACGTCCGCCGCCCGCATCACCAGGGTCTCGAACGCACCGCCGATATAGCCGCTCAGCACCCCCAGGCCGACGCCGAGCACGACCGCGAAGACGATCGCGGCGAATCCGACCACCAGCGAAATCCGCGTCCCGTACATGATGGCCGACAGCAGGTCGCGGCCCTGGTCGTCGGTCCCGAGCGGGAAGGTGAGTTGCCCGTCTCCCGTCCAGGCCGGCGGCGTGAACGCGTCCATGAGGTTCAGCGTCGCTGGGTTGAACGGGTCGTGCGGCGCCAGCCAGTGGGCGAAGCCCGCCGCAACGAAGTACGTCACGGTCACGAGGGCCGCGACCACCACCAGCGGCGAGCGCCGGAAGCTGTAAAAGAGATCGCTGTCGAGCAGGCGCGCGAACCGTCCCGGCGGCCGCGGCTCCACGATCCCCGCCGCGGTCCCGGCCGGTGCCGCGGTCGCCAGCGACGAAGGCTCGCCCGCCGCCGTACGCTCCGCGGCCGTGGCCGTCGCCGCGGGGTCGTGCCGTTCCGCCATCTCAGCGCCCTCCTGCTACGCTCGCGCGCAGGCGCGGGTCGATCGCGTAGTAGGTGAGGTCGACGACGAGGTTGATCGACACGAACACGACGGCGACCAGGGACAGATAGGCCGCCATAACCGGCACGTCCGCGAACTGAACCGCCTGGATGAAGAGGAAGCCCATGCCCGGCCACTGGAAGACGGTCTCGGTGATGATCGAAAAGGCGATCAGCGAGCCGATGTTGAGGCCGGCGATCGTGATGACCGGGACCAGCGTGTTGCGCAGCGCGTGGCCGAAATTGACCGCCCGGTTGGAGAGGCCCCGCGCCCGGGCGAACTTGATGAAGTCGGTGCGCATGACCTCGAGCATCTCGGTGCGCACGAGACGCAGGATCAGCGTCATCTGGAACAGGCTGAGGGTGATGGCCGGCATGATGATCGCCTGCCAGCCGCTCGCGGTCAGAAGCCCGGTGGACCAGCCGCCGACCTGAACCGTCTGGCCGCGTCCGAACGAGGGCAGCCACCCCAGGATCACCGAGAACAGATAGATCATGCAGATGCCGATGACGAAGGTCGGCAGCGACACGCCGATCAGGGAGACCGTCAGGATCACGCGGCTGAGCCAGTGGTTGCGCTTGATACCGGTGAACACGCCGAGGCCGACGCCCACCGTGAGCGCCAGGATGGCCGAGACGAAGACGAGTTCCAGCGTCGCCGGCATGCGCTCGACGATGAGCACCCCGACGCGCCGTTGCAGGCGCAGCGAGATGCCGAAATCGCCCTGCAGGGCATTGCCGACATAGCGCGCGAACTGGACGACGAGGGGGTCGTTGAGGCCGAGCGCCTCGCGCAGCGCCGCACGGTCGGCCAGCGACGCCTCCTGCCCGACCATGTTGTTGACCGGGTCGCCGACATAGTTGAACAGGAGGAACGACAGGAAGGCGACGACCAGGACGACGATCATCGCCTGGACGACGCGCCGGATGACGAAGGCGAGCATGGCGGGCCGCTATGGCCGGGACGAGGGGGAGACGGACCTCCCCCCCGTCCGGCACATCCGAACGCGCCGCCCCGCGACGGGACGGACGGCCACGCCTACTTCAGGACGGCGTAGCGGAACTGCGGCGAATCGTTGGCGATGATCGGCATCTCCAGCCGGTCCTTCATCGCCCAGGTGATCACCTGGTGATGCAGCGGCAGATAGACGATCTCGTCGCGCGCGATCTTCCAGACCTCGGCGATCATCGCGTTGCGCTTCTCGACGTCGACCTCGGTCTCCATCGCCTGGGTCAGTTCGTCGACGCGCGGGTTGGCGTAGCCGGTCGCGTTCCAGGTGCCCTTCGAGTGCATCAGGAAGCTGAACACATAGTGGGAGTCGAGGGTGGGCACGCCCCAGCCCAGCAGGTAGAAGTCGCTGGTGCGCTTCTGGATCTTGGGGAAGTGCAGGCTCTTCGACTGCGCGTCCAGCGCGACCTTGATGCCGACACGGCCGAGCATGCCGACCACGGCCTGGCAGATGCCCTCGTCGTTGATGTAGCGGTCGTTCGGGCAGTCGAGCTTGGTCTGGAAGCCTTCCGGATAGCCGGCCTCGGCCAGCAGCTTCCTCGACGCCTCCACGTCGTAGGGCAGACGGGCGTCCAGTTCCTCCGTCCAGCCGCTGACGAAGGGGGCGGCGATCATGCCGGCCGGCTCGGAGTCGCCGCGCATGACCTTCTGGCGGATCGCCTCGATGTCGATCGCCTGATACATCGCCTGGCGCACGCGCACGTCGGCGAAGGGGTTCTTGCCCTTGACGTTGGAGGTGCGCAGTTCCTCCGCGCCAATGTCGAGCCCGAGGAAGATCGACCGGTTCTGCGGTGTCTTCAGGACCTTCAGGCCGGCCCCGCGCTTGATGCGCTCGATGTCCTGCAGCGGCGGGTCGAGCACGAAGTCGAGTTCTCCGGACAGCAGCGCGGCCACCCGCGTCGCGGCGTTGGAGATGGGCGTGTAGATGATTTCGTCGACATTGCCGTGGTCCTTGGCCCCCCACCAGTCCTCGTTCTTGACCAGGATGGTTCGGACGTCGGGCTCGCGCAGCTGCACCTTGAACGGACCCGTGCCGTTGGCGTTGCGGATCGCGTAGGTCTCCTGCTTGTTCTTGAAGTCCTGGACCTCGGTGACGCTGTGCTTCTCGGCCCACGCCTTGGACATCATGGCGATGGTGACGAGCTGGTTGGGCAGGATCGGGTTGGGCCCGGAGGTCACGAGATGGACCGTGTGGTCGTCGATCTTCTTGACCTCGGCGATGCTGCCGATCTGGTTCTTGAAGTCCGAATTGCCGGACTGCGCGCGGCCGATGCTGAAGATCACGTCGTCGGCCGTGAAGTCGGCGCCGTCGTGGAACTTGACCCCCTCGCGCAGCTTGAACTCCCAGACGGTCGGTTCGAGTACGGTCCAACTCGTCGCCAGCGCCGGCTCGTTCTTCAGGTCTTTGTCGCTGCGGACCAACGGCTCCATGATGTTCAGGTTCATGGCGTTGGTCGGACCTTCGTTCTGCGCGTGCGGATCGAGGGTCAGCGCATCGCCCTGACTGGCCCAGCGCAACGTGTTCTTGGCGTATGCCGGCGTCATGGCCAGCGCGATGGCGACGGCGGCGCCGCCCAGCAGCGTGCTCAGCTTCATCTCTAGGCTCCTCATGCCCGGCGGCCGAACCCGCGCCCCCTGCGGAACCGGTCGTCCAACCCTTTACCGGCCCAGTCTAGCGGTGGCACCTGCGGGCGGCCAGCGTTTCCGCGGGCCCTGCGGCGGTGTGGGAAAGCCCGCGGCGACGCTTGCGGGTGCCCGTGCGACGCTCCATTGTCGACGGCCGAAAACGGCGCCTCGCAACCGGCGCCGAACGGCTCGCGCTCAATGGGAGGATGCAGGGAATGCGCGGTTTGATCATGGACGTTCCGCTGCTGGTCTCCTCGCTGATCGAGCATGCGGCGCGCCACCACGGCGGCACCGAGATCGTCAGCCGCACGGTCGAGGGACCGATCCACCGCTATACCTACGCCGATGCCCACAAGCGCGCGAAGCAGCTAGCCAACGCGCTCAAGGCGCTGGGAATCCGGCAGGGCGACCGCGTCGGCACGCTCGCCTGGAACACCTTCCGCCACTACGAAATCTATTTCGCTGTTTCCGGCATGGGCGCCGTCTGCCACACGATCAATCCGCGCCTCTTCCCGGACCAGCTCGAATACATCGTCAATCACGCCGAGGACCGCTATCTGGTCGTCGACCTGAACCTGCTGCCGATAGCGGAGGCACTGGCGTCGGTGACGCCCAAGGTAGAGGGCGTCGTCGTCATGACCGACCGCGCCAACATGCCGAAGAGCGGCACGATCCGGCATCTCCTCTGCTACGAGGATCTGATCGACAGCCACTCCGACCAGCTCGACTGGCCCGTCTTCGACGAGAACACCGCCTCCTCGCTGTGCTACACCTCGGGGACGACCGGCAATCCGAAGGGCGTGCTGTTCAGCCACCGCGCCAACGTCATCCACTCCTTCGCCGCCGCCCTGCCGGACGCGCTCAACATCTCGGCGCGCGACGTGGTGATGCCGGTCGTCCCGATGTTCCACGCCAATGCCTGGGGCATTCCCTACGCGACCACCATGACCGGCGCCAAGCAGGTCCTGCCCGGCCCGAAGATGGACGGCGCCAGCATCCACGAACTGCTCGAGAGCGAAGGCGTCACCTTCACCGCGGCGGTGCCGACGGTCTGGCTGCTGCTGCTGTCCCACATGCGCGAGACCGGCAAGACCCTGACCACGCTGAAGAGCGTTGTCATCGGCGGCTCCGCCTGCCCGCGCTCGATGATGGAGGCGTTCGGGGAGGAATATGGCGCAAACGTAAGGCACGCCTGGGGCATGACCGAGATGGCCCCCCTCGGCACGGTCAACACGCCGCTCGCAAAGCATGCCGGCCTGTCGAAAAAGGCCTATTACGATCTCGCCGAAGGTCAGGGCCGCCCGCTCTACGGCGTCCAGATGAAGATCGTCGACGACGAGGGCAAGGAACTGCCGCGCGACGGCAAGGCCTTCGGCGAACTCCTCGTCCGAGGCCCCTGGGTCGCCAGCGGCTACTTCCAGCTCGACCGGTCGGCGGCGCACGAGCGCGAGGCGGGCTGGTTCGCCACGGGCGACGTCTGCACCCTCGATGCCGACGGCTTCATGCGGATCACCGATCGGGCGAAGGACGTGATCAAATCGGGCGGCGAGTGGATCAGTTCGATCGACCTGGAGAACATCGCCGTCGGCCACCCGGAGGTCGCCGAGGCGGCAGTGATCGGCGTACGCCACCCGAAATGGGACGAACGCCCCCTGCTCCTGGTCGTCAGGCGCGCCGGCAGCAGCCTTACGAAAGACGAAATGCTGGGCTTCTATGATGGCAAGATCGCGCGCTGGTGGCTGCCGGACGACGTGGTGTTCGTGGACGAACTGCCACACACCGCGACAGGAAAGCTGCTGAAGACCAAGCTGCGCGAGGATTTCGCCCACCACGTTCTCCCGACGGCGGACTCGACCAGGAACCTTGGCGGAGATGGCATGACGGCCGGTAGACGTTCGCTCAGTCGCTCGTTCGCACCCTTGCTCGCCGCGCTCGTCCTGATGGGCGGCCAGGGATCGCAGACGCCGGCCGCGGCGGCGGATGCCGCCTTCACCGTCACCGGCGACCGCGGCGAGAACTTCCGCGCCGCGGTCACCCTGAGCAACCCCGACGAGCGGCCGGTTTCGGACTGGACGCTGGAACTGGGCCTCGACCGGGCCGTGGTCCAGGCATTCGGCGCCGAAGCGGAGGAGGTGGCGTCCGGCCGCTGGCGCTTCCGCCCGGTCGACTGGACCCGGACCATCCCGGCCGGCGGCGAGATCCGCTTCACGTTCATCGGCCGCCCGGGCGGCCTGGGCGACACGAAACCCGAGACGAAGCTGGACGTGACCTATGCGGCGGAGACTCCGGTAGCCGAGCCTCCGATGGCCGAGGCGCCCGCGGCCGCCCCGCCACCCGCAGCCGTATTGCCGGCAGCGGGGTCGGCCACGGGCTCGCCCCCCGACGGGACCAAGGAGAAGTCGGCCGAGACGCCACCGGAGACCGCCGCCCCCGCCCAGCCCACACCGAAGCCCACCCCCGCGGCCGGCTCGGAAGCGGCTCACACGCTGGGTTTCAGGGTGAAGGATGCCTGGGCGGACGGCTTCGTCGCCGAGGTGGCCGTCGTCAACGACTCGCAGCATACGCTGCGCCCCTGGCGGTTCGAGTTCGCCCTGAAGGGCAAGATCGAGCAGGCCTGGGGTGCCCATGTCCGGTCCGCGGGCGACGGGCGCTGGATCGCCGAACCGGAACACTACAACCGCGAGATCGAGCCGGGCAGCTTCGCCACCTTCGGCTTCAAGGCGACCGGTGCCGGCAAGGACCGGCCGGCCGGGGCCCGGCTGGTTCAGGGGGAGTAGGCCCGGACGGCCCTCCCCCCTGCCCGCGGCCCCGCCTGCCGCCCCGTATCCGGCCGCTCAGGCCACCAGGGTCGCCAGCTTTTCGCGGCGCGACTGCATCAGCGGCTGGATGCGCGTGCCGAACTTCTCCACGCCGCTGACGAACTCGTCGAAGGTCAGCATGACGCCCTGAACGCCGGGCACCGTCGCCACCTCGTCGAGCATGCGCGCCACGCTCTCATAGGACCCGACGAGCACGCCCTGGTTGGTCGGCAGGTTCGGATCCCCGGTCAGCTTGCGCACATTGACCGTGGCGTAGGGGTCCGCGGGGGACGGGAAAGCCGCCGAACCGCAGCAGCGCCATGCCAGGGGCGGCGCGGCGCGGAAGCGGCACGAGAAAGGCGGCCCCGTGGCATGGACGCCCACGGCCCGGACACGATAAACCGACGGAAACCAAACCAGGGCGAGCGGGGAGAGGGAAGCCATGACCGCGAACAGCGACATCGACATCGCACGCGCCGCGACGCTCCTGCCGGTCGCGGCGATCGGCGCGCGGCTGGGAATCCCGGCCGAGGGGCTCGTTCCTTTCGGCCATACGAAGGCCAAACTGTCGGCCGACTTTCTGGAGGGCCTGGCCGACCGCCCGGACGGCCGCCTGATCCTGGTCACCGCGATGACCCCGACGCCGGCCGGCGAAGGCAAGACCACGACCACGGTCGGCCTGGGCGACGGGCTGAACCGGATCGGGCACAAGGCGGTCATCTGCCTGCGCGAGCCGAGCCTCGGCCCGTGCTTCGGCATGAAGGGCGGCGCGGCCGGCGGCGGCTACGCCCAGGTCGTCCCGATGGAGGACATCAATCTCCACTTCACGGGCGACTTCCACGCCATCACCGCGGCGCACAACCTTCTCGCGGCGATGGTCGACAACCATGTCCATTGGGGCAACGCACTCGACATCGACCCGCGCCGGGTGACCTGGCGGCGCGTCGTCGACATGAACGACCGGGCGCTGCGCCAGGTGGTGCTGGCGCTGGGCGGCCCGGCCAACGGCTACCCGCGCGAGGGCGGCTTCGACATCACCGTCGCGTCGGAGGTGATGGCGATCCTCTGCCTCGCCCGGGACCTGACGGACCTGGAGGCACGGCTCGCGCGGATCGTCGTCGCCCGGACGCGCAGCGGCGCGCCCGTCACCGCGCGGGACCTCAAGGCGGACGGCGCCATGGCGGTGCTGCTGCGCGACGCGGTCCTGCCGAACCTCGTGCAGACGCTGGAGAACAACCCGGCCTTCGTGCATGGCGGGCCATTCGCCAACATCGCGCACGGCTGCAACTCCGTCGCGGCGACGCGGGCGGCCCTGAAGCTCGCCGACTACGTCGTCACGGAAGCCGGGTTCGGCGCCGACCTGGGCGCCGAGAAGTTCTTCGACATCAAGTGCCGCAAGGCGGGCCTAGACCCCGCGGCGGCGGTGGTCGTGGCGACCGTGCGCGCACTCAAGTTCCATGGCGGCGTGGCGCGCGAAGCGCTGTCGCTGCCCGACCCGGGCGCCGTCGCTGCCGGGCTCGCCAATCTCGGCCGCCACCTCGACAACGTCGCGCGCTTCGGCGTTCCGGCGGTGGTCGCGATCAACGCCTTCACCGGCGACGCGCCGTCCGAACTGGAAACCGTGCGGCGCTTCTGCGAGGCGCGCGGCGTGCCCGTGTCCGTCTGCACCCACTGGGCCGAGGGCAGCGCCGGCACGCGGCACCTGGCCGAACTGGTCGTCGCCGCGGCGGAGTCCGGCCGCGCCGCCTTCGCGCCGCTCTATCCGGACGCGCTGCCGCTGTTCGAGAAGATCCGCCGGGTGGCGCGCGACATCTACGGCGCCGAAGACGCCACCGCGGCGCCGCGCGTCCTCGACCAGCTGCGCCGGTTCGAGGAGGACGGCTTCGGCGATGTCCCGGTCTGCATGGCGAAGACCCAGTACAGCTTTTCCACCGACCCGGCGCTGAAGGGCGCGCCCGAGAACCATGTGGTGGAGGTACGGGAGGTGCGACTCGCCGCCGGCGCCGGGTTCGTCGTCGCCGTCTGCGGCGACATCATGACCATGCCCGGCCTGCCGCGCGTGCCGGCGGCGGAATCGATCGGCCTGGACGAAACCGGAAACGTCGTCGGACTGTTCTAGTGGATTGATTCCAACGTTTGGAACCCTCTGTTCCGAGCGGCGATGATGGTGTCGGGATCGGCGCGCCAGACGAAGGGCTTCGTGTGCCCGGAGTTGTGCTCGACGACGAAGCGGTTGATGGCGGCCTGGAGGTCTACGAGGGAATGGAAGACGCCGTGCTTAAGCCGGCGGCGCGTCAGTTTGGCGAAGAAGCCTTCGACGGCATTGAGCCAGGAACAGGAGGTCGGCGTGAAGTGGAACGTCCAGCGCGGGTGGCGGGCGAGCCAGGCGCGGACCTTGTCTTTCTTGTGGGCGGCGTAGTTATCGAGAATGACGTGGACGACCTTGCCGGCTGGGATCTCCCGCTCGATGCGGTTGAGGAAGCGGATGAACTCCTGGTGGCGATGGCGCTGCATGTTCTGCCCGATCACGGTCCCATCCAGCACATTCAAGGCGGCGAACAACGTCGTGGTGCCGTGCCGCTTGTAGTCGTGGGTCATGGTGCCGGCGCGGCCCTTCTTCATGGGAAGGCCCGGCTGCGTGCGGTCG
>JBKBLL010000149.1:0-9596 GCA_046296375.1 Alphaproteobacteria bacterium
CCGCCGGTGACGTGCGCGAGCATCGCGCCCAGCGCGGTGGTGGCCGGGGGCGGCACGATCGGGCGGCCGAGCCGTTCGGGCGCGGCGAAGCGCCCCGCGAGGAGGCCGCAGGCGGCGCTCTCGACATACCCTTCGACCCCGGTGATCTGCCCGGCGAAGCGCAGCCGCGGCCGGGCGCGCAGGCGCAGCGCGCCGTCGAGCAGTCGCGGACTGTCGAGAAAGGTGTTGCGGTGGATGCCGCCGAACCGGGCGAAGCGGGCGTGCTCCAGCCCCGGGATCATGCGCAGCACTCGGCTCTGCTCGGGCCATTTCAGCTTGGTCTGGAAACCGACCAGATTGAACAGGGTGCCGAGGGCGTTGTCCTGGCGCAGCTGGACCACGGCCCAGGGCCTGCGGCCGGTGCGGGGATCGGTCAGGCCCACCGGCTTCATCGGGCCGAAACGCAGCGTGTCGCGGCCGCGCGCGGCCATGACCTCGATCGGCAGGCAGCCCTCGAAATAGGGCGTGTTCTTCTCCCAGTCGCGGAAGTCGATCCGATCCGCCTCCAGTAGGGCGTCGATGAACGCCTCGTAGCCGTCGCGCTCGAGCGCGCAGTTGATGTAGTCGGCGCCGGTGCCGCCGGGGCCCGGCTTGTCGTAGCGCGACTGGAACCAGGCCTTCTCCATGTCGATCGACTCGCGATAAACGATCGGGGCGATCGCGTCGAAGAAGGCCAGCGCATCCGCCCCCGTCAGGTCCTGGATCGCGGCGGCGAGCGCCGGGGAAGTGAGCGGACCGGTGGCGACGATCACCGAATCCCAGCTCTCCGGCGGCAGTCCCTCGATCTCGCCGCGCGCGATCGTCACCAGCGGCTCGGCGGCGAGTGCCGCCGTCACCGCGTCGGAGAAGCCCTCCCGATCGACCGCGAGCGCCCCGCCCGCGGGCACCTGGTTCGCGTCCGCCGCCGCCAGCACGACCGAGCCGCAGCGGCGCATCTCGGCGTGCAGCAGGCCGACGGCATTGTTCTCCGGATCGTCGGACCGGAAGGAGTTCGAGCAGACGAGTTCGGCGAGGCCGTCGGTCTGATGCGCCTCGGTGCGCCGCAGCGGGCGCATTTCGTGCAGCACGACGGGCACGCCCGCTCGCGCGATCTGCCAGGCGGCTTCGCTGCCGGCGAGACCGCCGCCGACGACATGGATCGGGTTCATGGGTGCTGGACAGCCTTTCGCCGCTCGGGTCGCGGATACCTAGGCGCGGCCGCCGGCTCGCGCAAACCCCGTCCTGTCGTGCGGAGCGCCGCGGTGCCGTTGCTAGCTGGGGCGGAGGGTCGCGGCGATGTACACTTCAGCTCGGGGCGGGGAATCTCCGGGGACGATCGTGCCGGAGTGTACGCCGGTCTTGCGGCTGGCGCGCGCGGTATCGGCGGGAGGTGAAGCGATGCGCCGGGTCTGGTCTTTCTGTGTGACCGTGCTCCTGCTCGTGGCGGCCGGTCTGCCCGGGGCGGCGCGGGCCGACGCCGAGCGGTTTTCCCGCTCCGTCGTCGGCATCGAGGCGGAGAGCGTACGCGACGCGCGCTCGGCGGCCACGCTGGGCTCGCTGCGTCGGGCGAGCGGTGCGGTGATCGACGATGCCGGCCTGATCCTGACGATCGGCTTCGTCGTGATGGAGGCGGAACGGGTGTTCGTGCGCGACCGGGACGGGCGTCGCGTGCCGGCCGCCGTCGTCGCCTACCATGCGGAGAGCGGGCTGGGTCTCGTCCGCGCCGGTGCGGCGATCTCCGCGCCGGCGCTGCGGCTCGCCGATACCGAGAAGCTGGTCCCGCGGGCCAGGGTCACCGTGGTGGCGCAGGGTGGGGCCGGAGCGGCGCTACCGGCGGTGGTCGTGGCGCGGCGCGCCTATGCAGGCGCCTGGGAATACCTGCTGGAGCGGGCGATCTTCACCAGCCCGCCGCATCCGCACTGGACCGGCGCGGCCCTGATCGACGGCGAGGGACGGCTGGCCGGCATCGGCTATCTGAACGTGCCGGACGCCCTGCCCGACGGACCGCTGCCGGGCAACATGTTCGTGCCGGTCGACCTGCTGAAGCCGATTCTGGCCGACCTGCTCACCGACGGGCGCGCCGCCGGCCCGCACCGGCCCTGGGTGGGCGTCTACGCGTCGGAGGTACGCGGACGGCTGTTCGTCGACCGGGTCGCGGCCGGCGGGCCGGCCCAGGCGGCGGGCATCGAGCCCGGCGATATCCTGCTCGGCGTCGCCGACCGGCCGGTGCGCGGCCTGGAAGCCTTCTATCGCCAACTCTGGGGCGCGGGGGCCGCCGGTGCCGAGATCGAGTTCACCGTCCTGAGGGACCTGGAGCCGCTCACGCTGCGCCTGCGCAGCGCCGACCGCTACGACTGGCTGCGCAAGCCGCAGAGCTTCTGATCGCAGCCGCGTTTCGCGCTCGCTGGGCGATCGGTCGGGCCCTATACAGGCGGGCATGAGCACCGCGCCCGCCGCCCGTCCCGCGCTGCCGCTGTCGGCCCTGTCGGCGGCGGCGATCGCCGCACTGGTGGGTTTCGGCGGAACCGTGGCGCTCGTCGTCCAGGCCGGCCTCGCGGTCGGCGCGACGGCCGAGCAGGTGGCCTCGATGGTCACCGCCCTCTGCATCGGGATGGCCGTGGCAGGAGCCGGGCTAAGCCTCGCGCTGCGCATGCCGATCGTCCTCGCTTGGTCGACGCCGGGAGCCGCGCTGATCGGCGCGACCGCCTTCGGCGAGGCCTACGCGGCCGCGCTGGGCGCCTTCGCCGCCGCAGGGCTGATGACGGTCCTGCTGGGTCTGGTCCCGGCGCTGGGGCGGTTCGCCGAACGCATTCCGGCGGGTGTCGCCTCGGCGATGCTGGCCGGCGTGCTCCTGCCGTTCTGCATCGGCCTGTTCCGGACGTTCGAGACCGACTGGGCTCTGGCCGGGCTGCTGCTCGCCGTCTACGTGATCGGCCGCCGGCGCTTTCCCGCCTATGCGCTGCTGGCCGTCCTTGCCGCGGCGGTGGGCATGGTCGCGTTGCGCGGCCAGGCGCAGCTGGACGATACGGCGCCGGCGTTCGGCACGCTCGCTGCGGTGATGCCGGTGGCGGACTGGCGCGCGGTCGTCGGCATCGGCGTGCCGCTGTTCCTGGTCACCCTCGTCTCGCAGAATCTGCCGGGCCTGGTCGTCCTGCGTGGCGCCGGCTATGCGCCGCCGCCCGGAATCCTGCTGGTCACGACCGGGGCGGCGACGGTGGCGCTGGCACCCTTCGGCGCGTTCAGCGTGAATCTCGCCGCGATCACGGCGGCCATCTGCACGGGCCCCGAGGCCCATCCGGACCCGGCGCGGCGCTGGCTGGTCGGCATGCTCTATGCGGGCTGTTACGCGCTGCTCGCCCTGTTCTCGGCGCCGCTGGTCGGGCTCTTTACGGCGATGCCGCCGCAGACGGTGGCGGCCATCGCCGGCGTGGCACTGATCGGGCCGCTGTCGGGCGCGCTCGGCGCCATGTTCGCCGGCAGCGACGACCGCGAGCCGGCCATCCTGACCTTCGTCGCCACCGCGTCGGGCGTGACGCTGCTGGGTATCGGCGCCGCCTTCTGGGGACTGGTCGTGGGGTTCCTCGCGCTCGCCGCCAAGCGCATGCTGGCGCGCTGACGGAACGCGGGCGAGCGGCAGCGGTGCAACGGACACGGAGGCGGCCATGACGGTGACGATCTACGGCATCAGGAACTGCGACACGATGAAGAAGGCCCGCGTCTGGCTCGACCGGCACGGCGTCGCCTATCGGTTCCACGACTATCGCGCGGACGGCGTCGACCGGTCTCGGCTGGAGGCCTGGGCGGCCCAGGTCGGCTGGGAGACGCTGCTGAACCGCGCCGGCACCACCTTCCGCAAGCTGCCTGAGACCGAGAAGGCGGGGCTGGACGCGGCGCGGGCGCTCGACCTGATGCGGGCGCAGCCCGCCGCGATCAAGCGGCCGGTGCTCGAACTGGACGGCCGGCTGCTCGTCGGCTTCCGCCCGGCCGACTATGCGGCGGCGTTCGGCCGTTAGCCGGCGGGACGTGCAGCCGCTTCAGTCGGCATGCTCGGCATGGCGGCGGGCGGCACGGTCGGGCTCGCCGTCGGGGTGGCGCACGCCGGGCCCGGGCTCCGCCGCCGGATCCAGGTTGTGCGCCGTGTTGATCAGCGCGATGTGCGAGAAGGCCTGGGGGAAATTGCCCAACTGGCGCCGGGTGCGCGGATCGTATTCCTCCGCCAGCAGGCCGACATCGTTGCAGAGTGCCAGCAGCCCCTCGAACCGGCGCACCGCGTCGTCGCGCCGCCCGATCAGCGCCAGGGCGTCGCAGAGCCAGAAGCTGCAGGCCAGGAATGCGCCTTCGCCCGGCGGCAGGCCGTCCTGCACCTCCTCCGACCGATAGCGCAGCACGAGGCCGTCGACCGTCAGTTCCCGTTCGATGGCCTCCACCGTACGGCGCACGCGCGGATCGTCCGGCGGCAGGAAGCCGACCAGCGGGATCATCAGCAGCGCGGCGTCCAGTTCCTTGGCGCCGTAATACTGGACGAAGGTGCCGCGCTCCGCGTCGTAGCCGCGGGCGCACACGTCGGCGTGGATCTTGTCGCGGACGCGCCGCCAGTGGTCGACCGGACCGTCGCGGCCGAACTCCTCCACCGTCTTCACCGCCCGGTCGAAGGCGACCCAGGCGATGACGTTGGAATGCGTGAAGTCGCGCGGGGGACCGCGCATCTCCCAGATGCCCTCGTCCGGTCCGTCCCACTTGTGTTCCAGATAGTGCAGCATGCGCTTCTGGATGCGCCAGGCGTCGTCGTCCGGCTCCATGCCGAAACGGCGGCCCGTATAGAAGGCGTCCATCACCTCGCCATAGACGTCGAGTTGGACCTGGTCGAAGGCCGCGTTGCCGATCCTGACCGGCCGGCTGCCGTGATAGCCGCCGAGCCATTCCAGTTCGCGCTCGACCAGACGCCGCTCGCCGGCGATGCCGTACATGATCTGCATCTCGGACGGATCGCCCGCGATGGCGCGCAGCAGCCAGCCGCGCCAGGCCTGCGCCTCTTCCCGATAGCCGGAGGTCAGCAGCGAATAGAGGGTGAGCGTGGCGTCGCGCAGCCAGCAGTAGCGATAGTCCCAGTTGCGCACGCCGCCGATATGTTCGGGCAGCGAGGTCGTCGGCGCCGCGACGATGGCGCCGGTCGGCGCGAAGGTGAGCGCCTTGAGCGTGAGCAGCGAGCGCTTGACCTGGGCTTCCCAGGGGCCGCGATAGGTGCTGCGCGCCGCCCAGGCCTCGAACGACCGGCGCGTTTCGGCCAGGTCGGCCTCCGGGTCGCGGGGCGGGCCCGGGGGCAGGTGCGAGCGGCGCCAGGACAGGACGAAGGGCAGGCGCTGCCCGGCGTCGACGTCGAAGGCCGCGAAGGTATGGAGGTCGCGGCCGTGCAGGGGCACCGGCGATTCCACGTGCACCGCATCGGGGCCGGCGATGGCGTTGATTCCGCCCGGCATGCCGCGTACCCATGGCTTCACCTTGCCGTAGTCGAAGCGCAGTGTCAGGTCCATCTGCATCGCGACCCGGCCCCTGCGTCCCTCGACGATGCGGATGAGGTCCATCCGCCGGTCGTCGCAGGGGCAGGGCATGAAGTCGATCAGGGCGACCTCGCCCTCCGGCGTCACGAAGACCGTCTCCAGGACCAGCGTGTCGCCCTGATAGCGGCGCGTGACGGTAGCGCCCTCGTCGGATGGCGCGATTCTCCAGCGGCCGTTGTCGCGGGTGCCGAGCAGGGCTGCGAAGCAGGCGCCGGAATCGAAATGCGGCATGCACAGCCAGTCGATCGAGCCGTTCTTTCCGACCAGCGCGGCGGTGAATGTATTGCCGATCAGGGCGTAGTCCTCGATCGGAAGCTGGTGCGATTGCGGCATCGTCATCCCGGACTGGCATAACCGGAGGAGGGGCGGGCGGCCCGCCCGCGCTCCGCGCGAACCGGCCCGTACACAACGATCGAAAACGGGCGCCGGCGGCTAATGTTCCTGGCCGCCCCGGTCCGCATGGTGCACGGGCGTGCCGCGTTCAGGCGTTGCCGGAAAGATAGTCCATCGCCGCCTGGACGCCGCCCCTGGCGTGCGGCACGCCGGCGGCGGCGAGGCCCATCTCGATGCCGGACAGCGTGCCGCACAGCATGAGGTCGTTCATGTCGCCCAGATGGCCGATGCGGAAGACGCGGCCCTGCAGCCGGCCGAGGCCGTTGCCGAGCGACATGTCGAACTTTTCCAGAACGGTGCGCCGGAAGGCGTCGGCGTCGTGGCCTTCGGGCAGTATGACGGCGGTCAGCACGCTGCTGTATTCGCGCGGGACGCGGCAGAGGATCTCCAGTTCCCAGGCACGCACCGCGCGCCGGGTCGCTTCGGCCAGCCGGTCGTGGCGGGCGAAGACGTTGTCCAGGCCCTCCTCGTTCAGCATGGCGATCGCCTCGCGCAGGCCGTAGAGCAGGTTGGTCGCGGGCGTATAGGGGAAGTAGCCGGTGGCGTTCGCCTTCAGCATCGCCTCCCAGTCCCAGAAGGCGCGCGGCAGACGCGCCGACTTCGAGGCGGCGAGCGCCTTTTGGCTGATCGCGTTGAAGGACAGCCCCGGCGGCAGCATCAGCCCCTTCTGCGATCCCGCCACGGTGACGTCGACGCCCCAGTCGTCGTGGCGGTAGTCGATCGAGCCGAGCGACGAGATCGTATCGACCATCAGCAGCGCCGGATGGCCGGCGCGGTCGATCGCGGCGCGGACTTCGGCGATGCGGCTGGTGACGCCGGTCGAGGTCTCGTTGTGGACGACGCAGACCGCCTTGATCGCGCCGTCGCGATCTTCGGCGAGCCGTGCCGCCAGCGCGGCCGCATCGGTGCCGCTGCGCCAGTCGCCCGGCAGGAACTCCGCCTCGAGGCCGAGCTTGCCGGCGAGTTCGCGCCAGAGCGTGGCGAACCAGCCGGTCTCGTACATCAGCACCCGGTCTCCGGGGGAGAGCGTGTTGACCAGCGCCGCCTCCCACGCGCCGGTGCCCGAGGCTGGATAGATCACGACCGGCCCGGCGCAGCCGAAGATGCCGTGCAGGCCGTCCAGGATTTCGCGCGCCATCGCGCCTAAGGCGGGGCCGCGATGGTCGATGGTGGGATTGTCGATCGCGCGCAGGATACGGTCGGGCACGTTGCTGGGCCCCGGGATCTGCAGAAAGTGCCGGCCGCGGCGTACCGCCATGGGATGCCCCCCTCTCGTTCCAGGGGCCGAGTATCGCCCATCGTGCCGCGGCCGTCGCAGGTTTTCGCGCCACGGCGTCCAGGGTGCACGGAACGGAAGGGCCGCGCGTGGCGGGAACGGCGAACCCGCATCCGCGAATCGACGAAAGAACATTTGCGGAACAGGAACAAACGTCGTACAGTCGCCGCCGTTCGATCGCATCCGCCCGGTTTCCTCGCCCATCCCGGCCACCCGGACCGAATGCAGCCGAAAAGACATGTCGCGTTCCGTTGCGCGAAACGCCGCCGCTGTGGAATAAGGAGCCCGGATATGACGACCGCTCTTCGCCTCGTCGAAAAGGACAGCATGGACAAGCAGAAGGCGCTCGACGCCGCTCTCGGGCAGATCGAGAAGGCGTTCGGCAAGGGCTCGATCATGCGCCTCGGCCAGCGCGAGGCGCCGGTCGAGGCAGACGTGGTGTCGACGGGGTCGCTCGGCCTCGACATCGCGCTCGGAATCGGCGGGCTTCCGCGCGGGCGCATCATCGAGATCTACGGGCCGGAAAGCTCGGGCAAGACGACGCTCGCGCTGCACGTCGTGGCGGAGGCGCAGAAGAAGGGTGGCGTCTGCGGCTTCGTCGATGCCGAGCACGCGCTCGATCCGTCCTATGCGAAGAAGCTCGGCGTCAATCTCGACGAACTGCTGATCTCGCAGCCGGACACGGGCGAACAGGCGCTGGAGATCACCGACACGCTGGTGCGCTCCGGCGCCCTCGACGTTCTCGTCATCGACAGCGTCGCCGCCCTCGTGCCGCGCGCCGAGATCGAGGGCGAGATGGGCGACTCGCTGCCCGGCCTGCAGGCCCGCCTGATGAGCCAGGCGCTGCGCAAGCTGACGGCGTCGATCTCCAAGTCGCGCACGATCGTCGTCTTCATCAACCAGATCCGCATGAAGATCGGGGTGATGTTCGGCAATCCGGAGACCACCACCGGCGGCAACGCGCTGAAGTTCTACGCCTCGGTCCGGCTCGACATCCGCCGCATCGGTGCGATCAAGGAGCGCGACGTGGTCACCGGCAACCAGACCCGCGTCAAGGTCGTGAAGAACAAGATGGCGCCGCCCTTCCGGGTGGTGGAGTTCGACATCATGTACGGCCAGGGCGTCTCGAAGACCGGCGAACTGCTCGACCTCGGCGTGCAGGCCGGCATCGTGGAGAAGTCGGGCGCCTGGTTCTCCTACAACGGCGACCGGGTCGGGCAGGGACGCGAGAACGCCAAGACCTATCTGCGCGATCATCCGGAGGTGGCCGACGCCATCGAGAAGGCGATCCGGGCCAATGCGGGGCTCGTCGCCGAGGCGATGATCACCGGACCCGAGGGCGACGAAGCCGCGGAATAGACCCGCACCGCCGCCGCGCCCCAGGCCGGCGGCGGGGGGTAGGCGCGGGGTGCCTCCCCCCCCCCCCCGCGGCCCCCCCCCCCCCCTACACCCCCCCCCCCCCCCCCCCCCCCCCCCCCGCCCCCCGGGGGGTACCTTCGCAGGCAGGACCCCGCATGCGACACTCCCCGGCCAGGCGGCATGGGAGGCGCGCGATGGGAGCCACGGACGGGACAGAGGGGCGCGGTGCGGCGCCGGCGCGCGCTGCAGACCGGGCCTTCGCGGACAGCGGCTATGGCGGGCGCCGGTTCGAGGGCCGGGCCGGCATCCTGACCGGCGGTGCCAAGGGAATCGGCCGGGCCGTCGCACTGCGCTTCCTCGCCGAGGGCGGACGGCTGGCGGTGGTCGACCAGGAGCCGGAGGAGGGCGATCTCGCCGCCGCACTCAGGCACGATGCCGCCGACGGCGCCAACCGCCTGCTCTACGTCGCCGCCGACGTGACCGACGAAGGGCAGGTCCGCGCCGCGATCGACCGGGCCGAGGCCGGGATCGGCCCGGCGGACGTCCTGATCAACAATGTCGGCTTCGGTGCCAATCCGCGGCCGATCGAGACGCTGGATATCGAGGAATGGAACCGCTTCCTCGCGGTCAATCTGACCAGCGCCTTCCTCGTGACGCGCGCCGTCCTGCCGGGCATGCGGTCGCGCGGTTACGGGCGCATCGTCAACCTCGCCTCGATCGCCGGCCGCAGCGTCAGCGAGATATCGAACCTCCACTACTCCACCGCGAAGGCGGCGATTCTGGGGCTCACCCGCAAGCTCGCCTACGAGGAGGCGCCCAACGGCATCGCGGTCAATGCGGTCGCGCCCGGCACGACCTTCACCGACCGCGTGCGGCTGCGCTACGAGGCGCTGGATGCCGCCGACCGGGCGGCGCGCCTCGCCGGCATTCCGATGCGCCGGGCGGCGCGGCCGGAGGAGATCGCAGCGGCCATCCTTTTTCTCGCATCCGAC
>JBKBLL010000150.1:0-9541 GCA_046296375.1 Alphaproteobacteria bacterium
CGGCTCCTTGGCGATCAGGGTGGAGCCGCGGATTTCCTCGAACTTGTAGTGGTCGAGCACCGCGATCAGCGTCTTCAGGTGGACCGGGCCGACGGCGGCCTGGGCGTTGCGGGCGAGCGTTGCGGGCGCCCCCATCTCCCGCGAGACCGCAGCGGCGAATTCAGCGGCGCGCCGCTCGAACGCCTCCAGGATGCGGCGCAGAAGCGCCTGGCGCTCGGCCGGCGTGGTCGCCGCGAAGGCAGGGAAGGCGGCGCGTGCGGCGGCGACGGCGCGGTCGACGTCCTTGGCGGAACCGAGCGCGATCTGGGCGTAGGCTTCCTCGGTCGACGGATCGATCACGTCGAGGAACTTGGGCTCGATCGGATCGACCCAGGCGCCGTCGATGTAGAACTGACGTTCGTGCATTCCTTCAATCTCCCTCGTGGGTCGATATGCCCATAGGACTATATCGCATGGACAGGCTGCGCGCCATCGGACGCGGGGCTGCCCCAGGACGTTGCCCCGTCGGCTGACCGGACGGCTGGCCCGGATTGGTTGGCCGGACGGGCTGCCGACGCTGTCGGCTGGGCTGCTGGCGGTGAAGCGGGCCGGGCGAAGCGGGACGGACGACGATAGCAGGGCTCGCCCCTGATGCTCCATCGGTGTGCGCACGGATCGCAACATTTCCCGCTGCGCCTGTTTGGCGGTATCGTGCGCCTCCACGGTACCGGTCGAGGAACATGATGCAGTCCATTCTCCCGCATGGCCCCGTCGCCACCGTGCGGCGCGCATTGATCGCCGTGACGGGGGCGGTTCTGCTGTCGGTCGCGTTGCCGGCATGGGCGCCGACAGTGGCGCCAGCGTGGGCCAAGGCGCCGCCCGACAGCTTCGCCGACCTTTCGGAGAAGGTCGTTCCGGCGGTCGTCAACATCTCCACCACCCAGACGCTGAAGCGCGACGAACGGCCGGACCAGCCGGTGCCGCCCGGTTCGCCGGAAGAGTTCTTCCGAGATTTTTTCGATCGGCAGAGGCCGCAGGCGACGCCGCGTCGCGCGATGTCGCTCGGCTCCGGCTTCATCGTCGATCCCGACGGCTACATCGTCACGAACCACCACGTGATCAAGGATGCGGACGAGATCGTGGTGCGCATGCACGACGACCGGCAGTTCGAAGCCGAGATCGTCGGGCGCGACTCGAAGACGGACATCGCCCTGCTGAAGGTCAAGTCGGAGGCGCCGCTCCCCTTCCTGGAGTTCGGCGATTCCGACGCGATGCGCGTCGGCGACTGGGTCATCGCGATCGGCAATCCGTTCGGCCTGGGCGGCACGGTCACGGCCGGAATCATCTCCGCCCGCCAGCGCGACATCAACGCCGGCCCCTACGACGACTTTATCCAGACCGACGCCTCGATCAACCGCGGCAACTCGGGCGGACCGCTGGTCGGCCTGGACGGCAAGGTGGTGGGTGTCGCGACGGCGATCTTCTCGCCGTCGGGCGGCAGCGTCGGCATCGGCTTCGCCGTGCCGGCGTCGCTCGCCGGGCCCATCGTCGACCAGCTCCGCGAATTTGGCGAAACGCGCCGCGGCTGGCTCGGCGTCCGCATCCAGACGGTGACCGACGAGATCGCGGAGAGCCTGGGACTGAAGGAGCATCGCGGCGCGCTGGTCGCCAGCGTCACCCCGGGCGGCCCCGCGGAGCAGGCCGGCATCCAGCCCGGAGACGTCATCCTGACCTTCGACGGAAAGCGCGTCGACCGCATGCGGCGCCTGCCGCGCATCGTCGCCGAGTCCCGCATCGGCAAGGAGGCCCCCGCCGAAATCTGGCGCAAGGGCGAGGCCGTGACCCTCCAGGTCACCGTGGGCGAACTCAAGGAGGGCGAGGAGGCCGGTTCGGCTGCCGTGTCCGAGGAACCCCCGCGCGGCGAGGACGAGGCCGTACCCAGCCTGGGCCTGTCGCTTTCGGCCATCACGCCGGAACTGCGGACGCGCCACGGGCTGGCCGAGGATAGCAAGGGGGTGGTCGTGACGTCGGTCGAGGCCGGCGGCCCCGCCGAGGACAAGGGGCTGCAGGAGGGCGACGTGATCGTCGAGGTGAACCAGGACGCCGTGGCACGGCCGGACGACGTGGTTCAGCAGGTCGAGACGAGCCGCAAGGACGGCAAGCGTTCGATCCTCCTGCTGCTGGAGCGCAAGGGCGACCTGCGCTTCGTCGCAGTCCCGATCCGCAAGGAATAGGCGCCGCCCGGAAGGGTTACGCCGCGTCCGGAGCCGACAGGACGAACTCGGCGCGGCGGTAGCCCTGGAGATAGAGCAGGGCGGTCAGGTCGGCATGGTCGATGCGGACGGGAGCGCTCGCCGCCACCGCCGGCTTCGCCCGCCAGGCGACGCCCAGCCCGGCGCGGAGCAGCATCGGCAGGTCGTTGGCGCCGTCGCCGACCGTGACCGCGGCCTCCGTGCCGACGCCGAGGTGAGCGGACGCCTGCAGCAGGGCCTCGACCTTGGCTTCCTTGTCGAGGATGGGCTCGACGACGCGCCCCGTCAGCCGGTCGCCGGCGATCTCGAACTCGTTGGAGCGGTCGCCATGGAAGCCGGCCATCGCCGCGACGCGGCTGGTGAAAAAGCGGAAGCCGCCGGATACCAGCAGGGCGTGCGCGCCGTTCGCGCGCATCGTCGCGACGAGCGTCGCGGCCCCTGGGTTCAGGCGAACCTTGGCAAAGGTCCGCTCCAGCGCCGTGACGGGCAGGTCGGCGAGCAGGGCCACCCGCTCGCGCAGGGCGGCCTTGAAGTCGATCTCTCCGTTCATGGCGCGCGCCGTGATCGGCGCCACCCGCGCCTTCACGCCCGCCTCCGCGGCGAGTTCGTCCAGCGTCTCGCTATCGACGATGGTGGAGTCCATGTCGGCGACGAGGAGGCGCTTGCGCCGTCCGAGGACGGGTACGACGGCGAGGTCGACGGGCGCCCCGCGCAGCACCCTCCGCGCCAGGTTGGGGATGTCGCCGACCCTGTCCGGTGCGGCGTCCGGCAGGGGAATCTCGCAGGCCTCGTCTTCGCAGAGCCAGCCTATGGCACCCGGACGGAGGCCGGCGGCGTTCAGGGCGTCGCGCACCGCTCCGGCCTGGACCGGGGCGATCCGCGCGCCCGGACCGGCGACGAGGACGAGAACATGATCGTTGGATGGCGTCATGGCGCCTTGTAGCCACAGCGACCCCGGCGCGGCAAGCGCGGCCGCGCCGCGCATCGCGGGGCCATGCCCTGCCGGGGACCGCCCGGTGGTGATCGTGGCGGGCCCCACCGCCAGCGGCAAGTCGGCGGCGGCGCTGCGAATCGCGGAAGTTTTCGGCGGGACGGTGATCAACGCCGACAGCATGCAGGTCTACGCCGGACTGCCGGTGCTGACCGCGCAGCCCTCGGCGGCGGATCTGGCGCGCGTTCCGCATCGCCTCTACGGCGTCCGCGATCCGGCCGCGCCATGGTCGGTGGCCGACTGGCGCACCGCCGCGGTCGCCGAAATCCGCGCCTGCCATGCGGCCGGCCGCCTGCCGGTCGTGACCGGCGGGACGGGCCTCTATCTCGAAGCGCTGCGCCACGGCCTGTCGCCCGTTCCACCCGTGCCGGACGCCGTCCGCGCTGCGGCCCGCGCGCTCCAGGCGGAGATCGGGACGGCCGCGCTGCATGCGCGGCTGGCGGCGGCCGACCCCGACGGGGCAGCCCGCCTCCGTCCGTCCGATCCGCAGCGGGTCGTCCGCGCCTGGGAGGTGCTGCAGGCGACGGGGCGGCCCCTACGGTCTTGGCAGGCGATGCGGGAGGCGACCGAGGTCGGCTGGCACTTCGCCCAGATCGTGATGCTGCCGCCGCGTGCCGTTCTCTATCCCGCCTGCGACGCCCGGTTCTCGGCCATGCTGGCGCAGGGTGCGCTGGCCGAGGTCGCGGCGCTGGCGGCGCTCCGCCTGGACCCCGCGCTGCCGGCGATGAAGGCGGTCGGCGTTCCCGAACTCCTGGCGCATCTGGCGGGGACGGCGACCCTGGACGAGGCCGCTGCCCGGGCACGACAGGCGACGCGTCGCTATGCGAAGCGGCAATACACTTGGTTCCGGCACCGGATGCCGGAGGCGCACCGCCTCGACGCGCAATATTCGGAAAGTCTTGAGGCAGAAATCTTCACGATTATTCGTCATTGCTGTTGACCCGTCCGGCTCGGGTTATTAGGTTGCGCGCTCCCTGGGCATGTGCCGGCGACCGCGCCGGGCCGGGACCGTCACGAGGAGCGAGAGATGTCCGAAGAACGCATGACCGGCGCGCAGATGGTGATCCGAGCCCTGCTCGATCAGGGCGTCGACGCGGTATTCGGATACCCTGGCGGTGCCGTCCTGCCGATCTACGACGAGATCTTCAAGCAGAACCGGCTGCGCCACTTTCTGGTGCGGCACGAACAGGGTGCGGTGCATTCGGCCGAGGGCTATGCGCGGTCCACCGGCAAGGTCGGCGTCGTGCTGGTGACGTCCGGACCGGGCGCCACCAACGCGGTGACCGGCCTGACCGACGCCCTGATGGACAGCATCCCGATCATCTGCCTGACCGGGCAGGTGCCGACCCATCTGATCGGCAACGACGCTTTCCAGGAGGCCGACACGACCGGCATCACCCGGCCGTGCACCAAGCACAACTATCTGATCAAGAGCGCCGACGATGTCGGGCGGATCATGCACGAGGCGTTCTACGTCGCGCGCAGCGGCCGCCCCGGACCGGTCGTCATCGACATCCCGAAGGACGTGCAGTTCAACACCGGTACCTATGTCGGGCCCGACCAGGTGAAGCACCGCAGCTACCGTCCGCAGGTCCAGCCTTCGAGCGGCATGGCGGAGCGTGCCGTGGCGATGATGGCGGCGGCGAAGCGGCCGATCTTCTATGTCGGCGGCGGCGTCATCAATTCCGGGCCGCGCGCCTCCGAACTGCTCGCGAAGCTGGTGCACACGACCGGCTTCCCCTGCACCCAGACCCTGATGGGGCTGGGCGCGTTCCCTGCGTCCGACCCGCAGTCGCTCGGCATGCTCGGCATGCACGGCATGTACGAGGCGAACCTCGCCATGCACCATTGCGACCTGCTGATCAACATTGGGGCCCGCTTCGACGACCGGGTGACCGGTCGCCTCGACGCCTTCTCGCCCAACTCGACGAAGATCCACGTCGACATCGATCCCTCCTCGATCAACAAGAACGTCCGGATCGACCTCGGCATCGTCGGCGACGCCGGCGCCGTACTGGAGGCGATGCTGGGCGCGTGGCAGGTGGCGAAGGCGAAGCCCGATCATAAGGCGCTGAGCGCCTGGTGGCAGCAGATCGACGGCTGGCGGGCGCGGGACTGCCTGCGCTACACGCCGAGCGACACGATCATCAAGCCGCAGTATGCGCTGCAGCGGCTTCATGCCCTGACCAAGGAGCACGGGAAGGTCTTCATCACGACCGAGGTCGGCCAGCACCAGATGTGGGCCGCGCAGTTCCTCAAGTTCGAGAAGCCCAACCGCTGGATGACGTCGGGCGGGCTGGGCACGATGGGATACGGCCTGCCGGCCGCGATCGGCGTGCAGGTGGCGCACCCGGACGCGCTCGTCGTCGACGTGGCGGGCGAGGCGTCGATTTTGATGAACATCCAGGAACTGTCCACCGCCGTGCAGTATCGGCTGCCGGTCAAGGTGTTCATCCTGAACAATCAGTGGATGGGCATGGTGCGGCAGTGGCAGGAACTGCAGCACGGCAGCCGCTACTCGGAGAGCTACACCGCCTCGCTGCCCGACTTCATCAAGCTGGCGGAGGCTTTCGGACTGGTCGGCCTGCGCGCTCAGAAGCCGTCCGAGGTGGACGACGTCATCCGCGAGATGATGGCGACCGACCGGCCCGTGATCGTCGACGTGTGCGTCGACCAGACCGAGAACTGCTTCCCGATGATTCCCTCGGGCGCCGCCCACAACGAGATGCTGCTCAGCCTCGAGGATCGCGTCGCGCGCCCGACGTCGGAAGAGGGCATGGTCCTGGTCTAACCGCGCGTCCGGCCGGAGCGCGGGCGGCCCCCCCCCCGCAGGTGCACGCCCGTGCTCCGCATGCACGACTGCGGGCGAGACGCCCGCGCTCCGACCACCACGCCCCGAGGCAGCTTCCGATGCAGCAAGAGCCCATCGAACGACACACGATCGCCGTGCTCGTGGACAACGAGCCCGGCGTTCTCGCCCGCGTGATCGGGCTCTTTTCCGGCCGCGGCTACAATATCGAGAGCCTGACGGTGGCGGAGGTAAATCCGTACGAGCACCAGTCGCGGATCACCGTGGTGACGAGCGGCACGCGCATGATCATCGAGCAGATCAAGGCGCAGCTCTCCCGTCTGGTGCCGATCCACTCGGTGGCCGATCTGACCGACGAAGGGCCGCACGTCGAGCGCGAACTCGCCCTGATCAAGGTTGCGGGCCGGGGCGAGAACCGCGTCGAGAGCCTGCGGATCGCCGACGTCTTCCGCGCCCGCGCCGTGGACAGCACGATCGAGTCCTTCGTCTTCGAAATGACGGGCTCGACGGAGAAGATCGACGCCTTTATCAAGCTGATGGAACCGCTCGGCCTCGTCGACGTCGCCCGCACCGGCGTCGTCGCCATTTCGCGCGGAAAGAACGGTCTGAAGCCACCGCCGGTCCCCGCCTCCGACCGGCCAGAAAGGAAGAACTGAGATGCGCGTCTACTACGATCGCGATGCCGACCTGAACCTGATCAAGAACAAGAAGGTCGCCATTATCGGCTATGGCAGCCAGGGCCATGCCCACGCCAACAATCTGCGCGACAGCGGCGTGAAGGAGGTCGTGGTCGGCCTGCGTCCCGGCTCGGGCAGCGGCGTGAAGGCCGAAGGCGCCGGCTTCAAGGTCATGGGGCCGGGCGAGGCGGCCAAGTGGGCCGACGTCGTGATGGTGCTGACGCCCGACGAAGGCCATGCCGCCCTCTACGAGGGCGAGTTGGAGGCAAACCTGCGCCCGGGCGCGGCGCTGGCGGTGGCGCACGGCCTGTCGATCCACTTCAACCTGATCGACCCGCGCAAGGACATCGACGTGTTCATGTGTGCGCCTAAGGGCCCGGGCCATCTGGTCCGCTCCGAGTACACGCGTGGCGCCGGCGTGCCGAGCCTCGTGGCGGTGCAGCAGGACAGTTCCGGCAACGCCATGGATCTGGCGCTCTCCTATGCGTGCGGCGTCGGCGCCGGCCGCTCGGCGATCATCGAGACGACCTTCAAGGAAGAGTGCGAGACCGATCTGTTCGGCGAGCAGGCGGTCCTCTGCGGCGGCCTTTCGGCCCTGATCCAGGCCGGCTACGAGACGCTGACCGAGGCCGGCTACGCCCCGGAGATGGCGTATTTCGAGTGCGTCCACGAGGTGAAGCTGATCGTCGACCTGATCTATGAGGGCGGCCTCGCGGCGATGCGCTACTCGGTCTCGAACACGGCCGAATATGGCGACTATACGCGCGGGCCGCGGGTCATCGACGCCGATACCAAGGCGCGGATGCAGACCATCCTGCGCGAGATCCAGACGGGCCAGTTCGCCCGCGAATGGATGCTGGAGAACCAGGTCGGGCAGCCCGGCTTCAAGGCGATGCGCCGCATGGGCGCCGAGCACGATCTGGAGCAGGTCGGGGAGCGCCTGCGCGCCATGATGCCCTGGATCGGCGCCAACAAGCTGGTCGACAAGTCGAAGAACTGATCGGGCGGCGCGGACGCCCGCACGGGGTCCGCGCCTTCCGTTCCCCGCGACGGCAGACCATGGCCCTTGCCGGGGCGCGGCGCCAGCCGCCACAATGCTCCACAAGCGGCCGCCGAGCCGGCCGACAGAGGGAGCGACCATGACAGAAGAGCCCATCCGCATCGGCATCATCGGCGCCGGGAAGAACACGCGCGACCGCCACGTCCCCGGCCTTCTGGCGCAGAGCGGCGTCGAGATCGTTGCCGTGGCCAACCGCTCCCTCGAGTCCAGCCGGAAGGCCGCCGAGGCGCTGGGTCCGCAGGTGCGGCCGGCGGCCGACTGGACGGAGGTCCTGGACATGGACGACGTCGATGCCGTCTGCATCGGCACCTGGCCCTATATGCACGCGCCGATCACGATCGATGCCCTCGACGCCGGCAAGCACGTGCTGTGCGAGGCACGGATGGCGATGGATTCACTGGAGGCCAAGGAGATGCTGGCCGCCTCGCGGCGCAATCCGAGCCTGGTCGCGCAGATCGTGCCCGCGCCGCATACCCTGGCCTTCGACCGCACCATCATCGAGATGATCGCCGCGGGCGATGTGGGCGAGGTGATCGCCCTCGATGCGCGCGTCGCCGCCGGCAGCGACTTTCCGGACGGCAGCGCGCCGGTGCACTGGCGCCAGGACCGCGACCTGTCCGGCAACAACGTCATGGCGATGGGCATCTGGTACGAGGCGATGATGCGCTGGGTCGGCCCGGCCGCTTCGGTGTTCGCCGTCGGGCAGAGCGTCGTGCGCCACCGCCTCGACGACAATGGACGACGCGTGCCGATGACCATCCCAGACCATCTCGACATCGTCGGCCGGCTGGAGACGGGCGGGCAGATGCGCTTCAACATAACCAGCGTAGTGGGTCACGCGCCGCTGCAGGCGGACGTGTTCATCTTCGGCACGGACGGGACGCTGCGGCTGACGCTCGACAAGGCGGGAAAGATGAAGCTGGAGGCCGGGCGTCGTGGCGGCAGCGGCCTCGCCGAGGTTCAGGTCGATCCCGCTAAGCGCGGCGGCTGGCGCGTCGAGGAGGAGTTCATCAACGCCATTCGCGGTACGGAGCCCGTGACGCACACCGACTTCGTCACCGGCGTGAAGTACATGGAATGGACAGATGCCGTGGCGCAGTCGCTTCGGCACGGGGTCGCAGTGAAGCTGCCGCTGGTCGAGGCGAAGGGAGGCTGAGACCGTGGTGATCGCCGTGGACAGCGCGACGGCCGCCGCGACGCGGTTCGCCCGCACCACGCCGAACGGGGCCAAGATCTGGCGGACGGGCTATTTCGGCCCGTCGCCTTCGCCGGAGGGGTCCGCCTCGGTCGATCCGACGGCGGCGACCGTGCCGGACTATGTCGATCCGGCGCCGGGCGAGAAGCGCGCGCCCCAGGCGTTCATGGTTCAGCAGGAGCCGGGCGCGGTGGTGCATCCGCACTTCCACTATGTCGACCAGTTCCAGGTCGTGGTGGAAGGGGGCGGCGAGATCGGCCAACAGCCGCTCCGGCCGCTCACCGTTCACTTCGCCGGTGCCTGCACGGGCTACGGGCCGATCCGCCCGGGCCCGCAGGGGCTCGCCTATTTCACCTTCCGGGCCAGCGCCGACTCCACCGGGGCGCAGTTCCTGCCGGCGATGCGGGACCGGCGCCGACCGATCCGGCGTCGCCACGAACTGGCGGGCCCGGTGCCGCCCCTGGCCACGGAGGCGCTAATGGCTCTGGCCGAGCCCGAATGCGAGGCGCTGTTCGCCAAACCCGACGGGCTGGCGGCGCTCTACGTGCGGCTGCCCGCCGGCAGCCGCTTCACCGCGC
>JBKBLL010000151.1:0-9537 GCA_046296375.1 Alphaproteobacteria bacterium
CGACAGGCGTGTCGCACTGTCCAGGCCCGGCTCGGCCGACAGTATCAGCCGGCGAGCGCGGTCGTAGTCGAGGGCCACGCCGTTCCCCGTCGCGTACAGATTGCCCAGCATGTACATGGCACGGGCATGGCCGCCCTCCGCCGCCCTGCCGAACCATTGCGCCGCGCGCGGATAGTCCCGCTCCATGCCGCCGCGTCCCAGCATGTGCAGCAGCCCGAGCTGGTACTGGCCTTCGATCTCGCCCCGCGCGGCGGCATTGGAGAAGGCGTTGTAGGCGGCGCGGTAGTCGGACCTGTCGAGCGCGGCCCGGCCCTCCGCCACGGAAGCCGCGGCGGTTCCGGCCAGGCCGAGCGCGACCGCCCCTGCGAGCAACGCCATACCGAACCGCTGCGACATGCCCATGGTCATTCTCTTCTCCGCGCCGGGCCCATAGCCCCGTTCCGGTCCGCCCCGGTCCAGGACGTCGCGGCCTACTCCGCCGCCGCGCGCTTGCCGGTCGCGGCCTGCAGCGCCTGGTCCAGATCCGCGAGGATGTCGTCGACATGCTCGATGCCGATCGAAAGGCGGACATAGCCATCCGAGACGCCCGTTGCCGCGAGTTCCGACGGCTCCAGCTGCGAATGGGTGGTGGAGGCCGGGTGGATCGCCAGACTGCGCGCATCGCCGATATTCGCGACGTGATACAGGAGCTTCAGCGCATCGATGAAGGCGCGGCCCGCATCGCGACCGCCGGACAGTTCGAAGCCGACCAGGCCGCCATAGCCGCCCTTGAGGTAGGTGTCGGCCCGGCGACGCGGGGCGCCCTCCATCAGGCTGGGATAGATCACGCGGGACACCGCCGGGTGCCCCTTCAGGAACGCGGCGACGGCCAGGCCGTTGCGGCAGTGCTCGCGCATGCGCAGGGGCAGCGTTTCGAGGCCCTGGATGGTGGCGAAGGCGTTGAACGGGCTCATTGCCGATCCGAGGTCCCGCAGCAGGGTGGTACGCGCCTTGATGATGTAGGCGACGGGGCCGATTCCCTTCACCGCCTGCGTCCAGACCGCGCCGTGATAGCTGGGGTCGGGCTGGTTCAGGTAGGGCTGGCGCTCGGGATGCGCCTCCCAGTCGAAATTGCCGCCATCGATGATCAGGCCGCCGATCGAGGTACCGTGGCCGCCGATATATTTCGTGGTGGAGTAGACGACCACGGCGGCGCCGTGATCGAGCGGCCGGCAGAGCACCGGCGCCGCCGTATTGTCCATGATCAGCGGAATGCCGAGCGGCCGGCCGATGTCGGCGACCTCCCTGATCGGGAAGACGGCGAGCTTCGGGTTCGGCAGGGTCTCGGCATAATAGGCGCGTGTGCGGTCGTCGGTGGCCCGCCGGAACGCCTCCGGATCGGCGGGGTCGACGAAGCGCACCTCGATCCCCTGGTCCTTCAGCGTGTTGGCAAAGAGGTTCCAGGTTCCCCCGTAAAGGTCCGTAGAACTTACGACATTGTCGCCGGCACGGGCGATGTTCTGCAACGCGAAGGCGGAGGCCGCCTGACCCGACGCCAGTGCCAGGCCGGCCACCCCTCCCTCGAGGGCCGCCACGCGCTTCTCCAGCACGTCGCAGGTCGGATTCATGATCCGGGTGTAGATGTTCCCCAGTTCCTTGAGCGCGAACAGATCGGCGGCATGCTGCGTGTCCCGGAACTGATAGGATGTTGTCTGGTAGATCGGCACCGCGACCGAGCCCGTCGCGGGGTCCGCGCGATAGCCTGCATGCAGGACGATGGTCTCGGGATGCTGGCTCTCGACGGTCATGGCGGTCTCCCCGGCTCTTCTTGCGGTGCGGCACTCTAGCGGAATCGGGGCGCGCATGGAAATCGCACGAGAGGCTGCGTCGTACCGCAACGGCGGATTCATGGTTGCCGCCTTGGACGAGGCCCGCCTGGCCGCGGCGGCGGGCGAAGTACCGGTGGGGGCTGTCCTGGTCCACGCGCCGTCCGGGCGCATCCTGGCGCACGCGCACAACGAAGTCGAACGCGGCGCAGACCCGACGGCGCATGCCGAACTGCTGGCGATTCGCCGCGCCGCCGCACGGCTGGGCACGCCGCGCCTGACCGACTGCGATCTCTATGTCACGCTAGAGCCCTGCCCCATGTGCGCCCAGGCGATCGCCTTCGCACGACTGCGCCGGGTCTATTTCGGGGCAGAGGACGAAAAGGGCGGTGGGGTCGAGCACGGACCGCGCATCTTCTCCCAGCCGACATGCCACCACAGGCCGGAGGTCTATGGCGGCATTGCGGCAGCCGAGGCCGCGGCGCTGTTGCGGGCGTTCTTCCGGGATCGGCGATAAGGGAGGCCGGTCTCAGGCCTGACTCAGGAAACGCGGCTCAGGCCGCGTGGCTGGCGGCCGCGGCACCCTGCATGGCCAGCATTGCCTCCTCGGGTGAGGCCGCCGCGCGGATGCGGTCGCACACCGCCTTGTCCCGCAGAATGCGGGACACCCGCGACAGGGCCTTGAGGTGATCGGCGCCGGCACTCTCCGGCGCCAGCAGCAGGACCACGATGTCGACCGGCGCATCGTCGACGGCGTCGAACGGCACGGGCGTCTGCAGGCGCAGCAGCAGGCCGAACAGATGCTCGATCCCCGGCAGCTTTCCGTGGGGGATGGCGATGCCACGGCCGACACCCGTGCTGCCGAGCCGTTCCCGCTCCAGCAGGACGGTGAAGATGGCACGGTCCGCCTCACCGGTCATCACGGCCGCACGCTCGGCCAGCGCCTCCAAAACCTGCTTCTTGCTCGCCGCCGGCAGGTCGAGGAGAACACGTTCGGGTTTCAGGATTTCCGCGATGTCCATTGGTCGGCCCCGCCGTCAGGTCCGGTCCGACGGGCCGGTGTCTATCCAACCGATGTTCCCGTCCTTGCGGCGGTAGACGACGTTGAGGCCGCCATGACCGCCGTTGCGGAAAATCAGCACCGGCGCATCGGCCAGGTCCATGCGCATCACCGCTTCGCCGACCGTAATGTGGGGAACAAAGGCGCGGGTCTCGGCGATGATGACCGGCTGATCGCCAGCCTCGCCAGACTGTTCTTCTTTTTCAATATCTTCATCGGATCTGATGACATACTGCGCGAGTGTCGGCACCTCGTCGGGAGCCGCCGGCTCCTCGGTCGCGCCCTTATGGTCGCGCAGCCGTCTCTTGTGCCGGCGCAGCCGTTTGGCGATGCGCTCCTGCGCCAGTTCGAATGCGACGATCGGGTCGTCCGCCGTGGCATGGCCGTGAAGATCGATCCCGCGTCCGACATGGACGGCGATGTCCGCGCGGTAGAAGGCGGCCCCGTCGCGCGAGAAGGTCACCTGGGCTTCGATCGCGCGGCTGAAATATTTGTCCACAGCCGCGCCCAGTTCCTGGACGACGCGGGAACGCAGGGCGTCGCCCACATCGATCTGCTTGCCTGTGACGGTGACGTGCATGGGTGTTACAGCATCCTTTCGGCCGCAGCGCGGCCATCGTTGGCAGTGCGGTTTCGCCGCGGACGCCTGCGTACCCGCTTCAGTTCGCCAGTAAGCCAGCCATCTTCTCACGGCGGCGCTGAACGGATGAAGGGATTCGCATCGCCTCGCGATACTTGGCGACGGTCCGGCGCGCTATGTCTATGCCCGACCGCCTCAGGATATCCACAATTCGGTCGTCGGAGAGGATCTCGGCCGCGGGCTCGTTGTCGATCAGGATCTTGATGCGGTGGCGCACCGCCTCCGCCGAATGCGCCTCGCCGCCCGTCGCGCTGGCGATGGCGGACGTAAAGAAATATTTCAGTTCGAACAAGCCCCGCGGTGTCGCGATGTGCTTGTTCGCCGTAACCCGGCTCACCGTGCTCTCGTGCATGTCGATCGCTTCGGCGATATCGCGCAAGGTAAGTGGCCGCAGGTGCTCGATGCCATGCACGAAGAATGCGTCCTGTTGCCGCACCAACTCGGTCGCGACCTTGAGCACCGTGGTCGCGCGCTGGTGCAGCGACTTCACCAGCCAGTTTGCCGCATTGTACTGCTCCGCCACATAATCCTTGTCCTGCCGGCTGTGACAGGAGCGCCGGACGCGGGCGTAGTAGTGCGAGTCGACCAGAACGCGCGGCAGCGCCTCCGTGTTCAGTTCGACGATCCAGCCGCCTTCCGGATGCGGGCGCATATAGATGTCCGGTACTAGCGTCTGGACGGGCTCGAAATCGAAGCGCAGCGCCGGCTTCGGGTCGAGATGGCGGATCTCCCGCGCCATCTCGACCAGATCCTCGTCGTCCACGCCGCAGACGCGCCGCAATTCGGCGAAGTCGCGCCGCGCCAGCAGGTCCAGATTGTCGAGCAACGCCTGCATCGCAGGGTCCAGGCGGTTGCGGTCACGAAGTTGCAACCCCAGGCACTCGGCTAGGTTCCGGGCGAAGATGCCGGCCGGGTCGAAGCGCTGGAGCCGTGACAGGACGGCTTCGACCCGTTCGGGCGCGCAACCCAGCGTCGCGGAGACCTCCGCGAGGTCGCCGGTCAGGTAGCCGGCCGGATCGAGCATGTCGACCAGATGCAGCGCGACGATCCGGTCCGCCGGATCAGCGATGTCGAGGTGAAGCTGCTCCACCAGGTGGTCGCGCAGGGTCGGGGTATCGCCCAGCACCTGGTCCAGGCTGCTCTCGTCGCCCTCGAACGAGCCGCCGCGACCGGTTTCAGAAGCGAAACCGGGAAGCGTGGGTCCCTCGGCTTCCCACACGTTGCCGAAGTCCGCATCGACGGCTTCGGTGAGCCCGGCGAGGTCGTCGGACGCCGGTGCCACGGCGGAGTCCACGACGGGCGCGGGCTCCGCTTCGGCCGCAACCGCCTCGCCCGTGCCTTCGGCGCGCTGCAGCAACGGGTTCTGTTCGAGCTGCTGTTCGACGAACGCCGCGAGTTCCATGGTCGACAGCTGCAGAAGCTTGATTGCCTGCTGCAACTGCGGCGTCATCACCAGACTCTGCCCCTGAGTCTGGCGGATCTCCTGACGCTGGAAAAGGGCCATCAGTGAACCTGTGCGATCATGGTTAAAGCCTTAAAGGCTAAACCTTTCGCCCAAGTAAACCCGTCGAACGGCCTCGTCGGCAACGATCTCGGCAGGAGTGCCCTCCCTCAGCACGACGCCGTCGTGCAGGATGTAGGCGCGGTCGACCAGATCCAGGGTCTCGCGCACATTGTGGTCGGTGATGAGCACGCCGATGCCTCGGTCCTTGAGGTGAAGCACGAGCTCGCGGATGTCGGCGACGGCGATCGGGTCGATGCCGGCGAAGGGTTCGTCCAGCAGGATGAAGGCCGGCTTCGCCGCGAGAGCGCGCGCGATCTCCACCCGTCGCCGCTCGCCGCCCGACAGCGCCAGGGCCGGCGTGCGGCGCAGATGCTCGATCGAAAACTCCGCCAGCAGTTCGTCCAGCATGCGGCGGCGGTTCTCACCGTCCCGCTCGCTGACCTCCAGCACCGCGCGGATGTTGGCCTCGACGTTGAGGCCGCGGAAGATCGACGGTTCCTGCGGCAGGTAGCCGATGCCGAGGCGGGCGCGGCGGTACATCGGAAGATCCGTGATGTCCTCGCCGTCCAGCACGATGCGGCCGTGGTCGGCCGCGATCAGTCCCGTCACGATGTAGAAGCAGGTCGTCTTGCCGGCGCCGTTCGGCCCGAGCAGGCCGACGATCTCGCCCCGGTCGAGCGTCATGGAAACGCCCCGCAGCACGGGGCGCTTCTTGAAACGCTTGCCCAGATTCTCCGCGACGAGCCCGCCATTGTCGGCGACCAGACGCGGTCCTCCGGACAGGTCGTGCCGCTGCGCCGATGTTTCGATGCCGTGGTCTCCGCCGTTCATGTTTTCCAAGATTCCGTCGTTCCGGAGGGGACGCCTCAGCGGTTTCGCTCGCCCGGCATGAAGACCGCCCTCACCCGGCCGCTGTCCCCGCCCGCCTCGATCCGGCTGACGCCGGCGCGCAGATCCAGAACCGCCCGCCCGCCCGCCAGTTCGTTGCGCCCCCGCGTGACCCGCACCCTCCCCGCCAGCTCGACGATTTCTCGGTCGGGATCGTAGACCGCCTCGTCGGCGCGCACCACCTCCTTCGCAGTTGCGATAAGGACGTTGCCCTTCGCCTCGATCCGCTCGACGGTCAGGCCACCGTCGCTAGCGTCCTTGAAGAAGGCGGTGACCGCGTCGGCACGCAGCCGCCTGTCGCCACGGACGACGACGACGTCGCCGCGCGCATGCGCGGTCCGCGCCTGGTTGCGGTATTCCATGCCGCGATTGGCGACGATGGTCTCATCGGGCGTTTCGAGGCGCACCTCGGGTCCGGACATGGTGAAGAGCGCCGCATCCACGTCATAGACCGCTTCGGCGCCGAACAGGCGGTTGCCACCGCTCGCCACGCGCACGTTGCCGGACGCCTCGAACAGGTGGATGCGGTTGCCGCCCGCCGGGGTTTCCCGATAGCGCGCGGTCAGGGTCTCTGCGCCGATCTCCGTGTCGCCCTGTGCGGCCTTGGCATCGCCGCGTGCGATGAAGACCCCCTCCTCGCGTCGCCACTCGATACCGTGCGACGCCTCGACGCTGATCGGTTGCGAACTGTCGAAGGAAGCGAAATCCGCCGCGGCCGCCACGCCGGCGCACGACCCCGCTGCGAGCATGGCCGCTGCGAGCATGGCTGCTGCGAGCATGGCTGCTGCGGTCGCGGCCGGCCGCCGGGTCCGCGCCGTGGCGGGCCGCGCCGCTCGGCTCCCCCTCGCGCCGGGTCGCCCGCGCGGCGAGACAGCGGTCATAGTCCCTCCTCGCGCGCCTTCGGCTCGATCTCCAGCGTCGTCCTCCCGGTGAAGAAAACGGTGCGTCCGTTGTCGAGGACGCGGAAGCCCTCGGCCCGGGCGCGTCCGGCAGGTCCATGCGCGGCCACGGGCCCTTCCCCGTGCGCCTCGCCCCCGCGAAAATCGATCGATGCCCGGTCCGTCGCGAGTTCATAGCCGTCGTCGTGGAAGAACCGCACGCTGCCGCTGAGGTCGAGCGCGCTGCGGTCCCGGTCGAAGATGCCGGCATCGGCGCGCAGGGCGACCAAGTGCCCGTCCGAGAGGGTCATGTCGGCTTCGGGCCTGTCGAGGGCGACTTGGTCGGCGCCGGCATGCGTCTGCCGTGTCGACGCGGCCGTGACGGTGAATTGCCGGTCACGCGCGTCGATGCCGACGAAGCGCACGCCGTGCACCGTGAGATCGACCGTGTCCTGCGGGCGGATGCGCAGGCTGTCCGGGTCGGCGATCTGATCGCGCAACTGCAGCTGCGGCCAGGCGAAGACCAGGATGACGATCATCGCCGCCATCGCCGGCAGGACGAAGTTCAGCTTGCGAACGTACCGCGACCAGTTGCGGTCGACGGTGCGCCGCTCGGCCTCGAAGCTGAAGCGATGCTGTACGGTGCGCTCCGCTGTTCCGCCCTCCGGCACCGGCGCGGCCATCTCAGGCAACTCCGGCGCGCAGACAGTCGTGCACGTGCAGGATGCCCACGGGCCGGCCGTCGGCAACCACGAACAGACTGGTGATCTTGGCGTCGTTCATCGCCGCCAGCGCCTCCTCGACCAGCGCGTCCGGCCGTATCACCTTCGGTCCGGCGGTCATCACCTCGCCGACCCGGCGCGACAGCAGGTCGGGGCCCATGTGCCGGCGCAGGTCGCCGTCGGTCAGGATGCCGACGAGGGCGCCGCCGTCGCCCACCACCCCGACGCACCCGAAGCTGCGGGCGGACATGACGACGATCGCTTCCGACATCGCCGCCCCCGGACCGACGAGAGGCATCTCGTCGGCGGCATGCATGATCTGGCGGACGCGCTTGAGCCGATGCCCCAGGCTTCCCCCCGGATGCAGCAGCTGGAAGTCCCGAGAGGAAAAGCCGCGGCGCCGCAGGAGCGCGACGGCCAGGGCGTCGCCCAGCGCCAGCATCATCGTGGTCGAGGTGGTGGGCGCCAGGCCCATCGGGCAGCCCTCCTCCACGGCCGGCAGCACCAGGGCAACCGTGGCCGCCTCGGCCAGCGGGCTGGCCGCCCGCGCCGTCATGGCGACCAGAGGTATGCCGATGCGTGCTGCGTGCGCGACCAGGTCGGCGAGTTCCACCGTGCCGCCCGAGTTCGAGAGCGCCAGCACCGCGTCGCGCCGGGTGATCATGCCGAGATCGCCGTGGCTCGCCTCGCCCGGGTGGACATACTGCGCAGGGCTCCCGGTAGAGGCGAGAGTCGCGGCGATCTTGCGCGCTACGTGCCCGCTCTTGCCCATGCCCGTCACGATGACGCGACCCTCGACGGCCAGCAAAAGGTCGAGCGCGCGGCGGAATCCGCCGTCGAGCTGATCGGCCACGGCCTCTATGCCCCGCGCCTCCAGGCGCAGGACGCGGCGTGCCTCCTCGAGGTCGTCGGCATCCGCCAGCGCGGACGCCGCATGGGGCGCGGTCTGGTCCGGGCTCATGTCCGTCGCGGCGGTTGTGTCGTTCGGGAGCGCTATATGGCCCCGGCACGGCATAGCGTCAACGCGCCCGCCCTGCCGCCGCGGGCCCGGGTCAATGGGCGAAGATGTCCTCGTCCGGCCAGCCGGCCAGATCGAGTTCGGCGCGCACGGGCAGGAAGGCGAAACAGGCCGCGGCCAGTGCGGTGCGCCCCTCGCGCGCCAGCCGCCGGTCGAGTTCCGCCTTGAGGGCGTGGAGGTGCAGCACGTCCGAGGCCGCATACTCGCGCTGGGCCTGGGTCAGGGTCTCGCCGCCCCAGTCCGACGACTGCTGCTGCTTCGACAGGTCGATGTCGAGCAGTTCCCGGCACAGATCCTTGAGGCCGTGGCGATCCGTGTAGGTCCGGACCAGCTTCGAGGCGATCTTGGTGCACCAGACGGGCGTACAGACGACGCCGAGGTGGCGCCGAAGCGTGGCGATGTCGAAACGTCCGAAATGGAACAGTTTGACCACGTCCGCGTCGGCCAGCAGGCGCCGCAGGACCGGCGCGGCATAGTCGGGCGTCGCGGCGCCCCCGGCCGCGGCGGATCGTACCGGGAACTGCACCAGATGCGCGTCGCCGTCGCCGGCGGACAGCTGGACCAGGCACAGACGGTCGCGCTCGGGCCGCAGTCCCATCGTCTCCGTGTCGACCGCGACGGTGCCGGCGGCGGCAATCGACGCCGCGACCGCTTCGGGCAGGTCGCCGTGATGGAGATGGACCGTCATCGGGAAACCCCGCCGCGTCTGCGTGCCGCGCCGTGCGGCGATAGTGGTGCCCAGGAGAAGACTCGAACTTCCACGACCTTGCGGCCACAGGTACCTGAAACCTGCGCGTCTACCAATTCCGCCACCTGGGCTCCGGGGCGAAGCGGCGCATGAGGTAGTCGGCCCGGCGGGACCTGTCAACATGATCCTTTCGCGATCACCGGCGCGTCGCGCGGAAAGTCCGAACCGACGCCGTTCTCACCGGCGGTTCACAGCGGGGCGCCGTGCGCCTAGGATCCACCGCGCGTCTCGCGCAACGGAGAATGTCATGCCCGAATCCGGCCGTCCGTCGGGC
>JBKBLL010000152.1:0-9521 GCA_046296375.1 Alphaproteobacteria bacterium
GTTCGCTGCCGGCATGGCGGATCAGCACGCTCATGCAGGAGAAGAAGAGTGCCGCGAGGGTGGCGAGCACGGCGGCCTTCACCGGCGGCGTTGCGCGGTCGAACCGCGCGCCGGCCGCCGCCAGCCGCCGCGGAATCAAGACACGACCGAGGCGGCGCGCAGCCGTTTCAGCTGCCCCTCGCGCCAGCTGACATAGCTCGCGGCGCAGAAGACGACGATGCCGCCGCCGATGGTCCAGAGGCTCGGTTCCTCGCCGAACAGGAGCAGCGCTAGGCCGGCGATGATCGGAAGCTTGACGAAGTCGATCGGCTGGAGGGCGGTCACGTCCTGCAGCGCCAGTGCCCGGATGTGGCAGAACTGCCCGGCGGTCGCGAGGGCGGCCAGCAGCGCCAGCCAGAGCAGCGCTTCGGTCGTCGGCCAGGTCCAGACCAGCAGGGCCGCGGGCAGCGAGATCGGCGCCATCAGCAGGACCTGCCAGGTCAGCACCGTTTCCGGCCGCTCGGTGCGTGCGAGCGTGCGTAGCGTCACGACCGTGATCGCCCAGGCCGCCGCCGCGACGAGCGCCACGAGCACACCCGGCGACAGCGCGTCCAGGCCGCCCTCGGCCAGTCCCGGATGCAGGATGACGAGGATGCCGGCGAACCCGATCAGCGTGGCGGCCCAGCGCCGGATCCGCACCGTCTCGCCGAGGAACAGGGCCGCGAAGATCGTCACCCACAGCGGCGCCGTGAAGCTGATCGCCGTCGCGTCCGCCAGCGGAATCAGGCCGACCGCCAAAAACCAGCAGCCCATCGAGAGGGAATTGAAGCCGGCGCGCACGCCGTGCATGCCGATCCGCGTCGTCGCCAGGACCTCGGGGCGGATCGTCTGCCACAGCCAGGGCAGCATGATGACGAGGCCGAAGATGTTGCGAAAGAACAGAATCTCGAACGCGTGCACCTCGCTCGACAGGTGCCGCGCGATCAGCGCGATGCAGGCATAGGCCCCCGTGGCCGTCAGCATCAGGAGCGCTGCCGCCAGGGGACGCGTCTCGACCGACGGTCGCGGCGCCGGTGCCGTTGCCGCCACGATCAGCCGCCCGTGGCCGGGGCCGCCGGTGGGAGGAGGTCGAACTGCAGCAGCAGGGTACGCTGCAGCGGCGAGAAATTGTCGTCGGAGATGGCGAGGAGCCGGATGCGGTCGCCGTCCGGCGGCAACAGCGCCAGACCCTCGAAATTGTCTTCGGATGCCGGCTCGGGCGGGTGGACACGGCCGAGAAAGCGGCCCTCCCAGACCTCGGACGAAGCCACCTCCTCGGCGGGAACGCGGGACAGGCGGCAGCGGAAGCCGCGCAGGATCGAGAAGGCGCGCTCCAGTACCAGCAGGTCGCCGTTCGGCAGGAACAGCGCGTCGGTCGGCTGGAACTCCGGCTCGGTCCGGTATCGGCGCGCTGCCCATGTGCCGTTCCGGCCGATCCAGGCCGGATTGAGCCCGTCCGGCCCGGTCGTCTCGGCGATGATGACGATCGTGCCGTCGGGGGCGACGGCGACCGATTCGATCCCCTTGTTGACGGGCAGGTCCGCGACCTCGGGCGGCAGGTCGAGCAGGACGGGTTCCGACAGCAGACCCTCCCATCCCGGCGCGTGCCGCGCCACGCGGTGCCGGCCCTCGAAGGCGACGAGCCACGATCCGTCGGCTTCGCGGCGCAGAACTTCGGCGTCGCTCAGGCTCTTCGGCGCCCCAAGCGGCACGCCGCCGATGGGGGCGGCGCGCACTGTGCCGATGCCGACCAGCGTCCCGTCGGCGTCGAACTCCAGCGGGAACTCCAGCGCCAGGCCGTCGTCGCGCACGGCCGTGGCGGTCGTCCCGGCCGCGTCGACCTCCAGGCCGGACACGCCGCCCAGCAGGCCGCGCCCGCTGAGGTCGAGCATGGCGACGAAAACGAGGGACGGTTCGTCGGGCGTCTGCGACAAGCCGGCACAGGCGCCTGCCGACACCAGGACCACGACCGCGAGGAGGCGCTTCACGTGACCGAGCACAATGTCTCCCGCTTGCGGTAGGGTTGCGTCCAGCGGACACCGGTAATGCGAGCATCTTACGGACATCACGTTAAGGCAAGGTGTCGATTGCCGAGCCTCTGCACGCACGGCGCGCATTCGAGGGAGGAGACAGCGATGCAGTTTCTCGTTACCGCTTACGACGGCACCGACGCGGAGGCACCGGCGCGGCGACAGGCCGCACGCGAGGCTCATCTCGTGGGGGCCCGGCGACTGACCGAAGAGGGCCGCATCCTGGTCGGCGGCGCGATCCTCGACGCGGAGGGCCGCATGATCGGTTCGGCCTGCGTCGTCGACTTCCCGAGCCGAGCGGAACTCGACGAGTGGTTGCGCACCGACCCCTATGTCACGGGCGACGTCTGGCGGCGAATCGAGGTCGTGCCGTTCCGCGTGGCGGTCGCCGCGACGCCCGGCAGCGCCTGAACCGTCGCACCGTTGCACCGCCGGGGCGGCGGAGCCGGCACCGAACGTCCGGCTGTCGAAGGCCCGGCACTCGACGACCTGCAGCCGATCCTTGACGCCGATGCCGCGGTCGCATTTCTGTGCTGCGGCTTCCGTCCCTTCGCCTTCCCGTGCGGTCCGCGGCGGGGCCCCCATCCGCACCCCGCGAGGCGAGCGCAGACAGTCATGCTGGCGATCGACATCCGACCCTGCACCGAGGCCGACCTTCCGGCCGTCGTCGACCTGCTACTGGCGGGCACGCCCGCCGCGGACCGGCGGCCCGATCTGCTGGAGCGGCATGCCCGCGAGAGCTATTTCGATCACCCCTGGTTCGATGCCGAACTGCCATCCCTCGTCTCGGTCGGCACCGACGGCCGGCTGAGCGGTTTCGTCGGCGTCACCGCCCGGCGCATGAGCCATCGCGGCGAACCGGTCCGGGTGGCGGTGCCGGGCAACTTCGTCGTCCGCCCCGGGCCCGACGGCCGCGTCGACGCCTTCGCGGCGATCGGCCTGCTGCGCCGGTTTCTGACCGGCCCCCAGGATCTGTCGGTCACCGACACGGCCAACGACATGTCCCGCCGTCTCTGGGAGGCCGCCGGCGGCGCGGTCGCGGCGGGCTACAGTCTCGACTGGTTCCGGCCGATCCGCCCGGTCCGCGCCCTGCTCCAGGTCGTCGAGGCGGAGCGCAAGGCGGCGCTGCCGCAGTCGCGCCTGCTGCATCTGGCGGGCCGCGGGGCCGATCTTCTCGGCGCTCCCGCGCTGGCGCGGATGGGTCGCTCGCGACGGGTCGACCACACGCTCGAGCCTTTCGATCCCGACTTCCTGATCGACCTGCTGGAGCGGCACAGGGCCTACGATCTCGTCGGCCTCTACGACCGCGCCGGGCTCGACTGGCTCATGCGCCGGATCGACGAAAAGGCCGAGGGTCGGGTACTCGCCTGTCATGGCGTCACCGACGGCAAGCAGCGTATGGGGGCGTTCGCCTATCTGCTGCGCAGGGACGGCTTCGCGGAGGTGCTCTTCTCCTATGCCCGCGAGGGGCGGTTCGACTTCGTACTCGCCGCGATGGTCGAGGACGCGGCGCAGCGCGGCGCATCGGTGCTCACCGGGTCCGTGAAGCCGCCGCGCCTGCCCGCCTACAAGCTGCAGCGTTGCTTCTTCTTCGCGAACCAGTGGACCATCGTCCATTCGCGTCGCTCCGAACTGTCGGACGCATTCCATCGCGGCCGGGTCCTGCTCACCGCTCTCGACGGGGAGAAGTGGACGCGGTTCGGCGACCTCTTCAGCCTCTGACGTCGACCGGTTCCCCGGGACGCCGCCCGGGACGTTACCGCGAGGGATACGTCTTTGCAGTTGCGGTGCCCGAGAAGCGCCACGCAAGATCGCGACAATCCGGATGTGAGGGTCGGTCGGGGGCGAGCCGGAACAAGGACGGCGCGCGCGGCGTACTATCCGGGTAGAACCGGTGTGCCGCCTGTATCGGTCGATGGTCGGGCGGTCCGAATATCGGCGCGTGCGCCGCGATGGGGAGGTCTGCGGAATGGAGATGACGGGCGAAAGCCGGATCGAGGCGCCGCGTGAGCGGGTGTGGGCGGCACTCAATGACCCCGAGGTCCTGAAGGCGTCGATCCCGGGCTGCGAGGAACTGGAACGGACGGACGACGGCGGGTTCGCCGCGCAGGTCCGCGCCAAGGTCGGTCCGGTCAGCGCCCGCTTCACCGGCAAGGTTACGCTGAGCGACATGGACCCGCCCAACGGCTATCGCATCTCGGGCGAAGGAACCGGCGGCGCGGCCGGATTCGCCAAGGGCGGGGCGGCGGTCACGCTGGAGCCGGACGGCGAGGCGACGATTCTGCGCTACGCCGCGCAGGCGACGGTCGGCGGCAAACTCGCGCAGATCGGCTCGCGCCTGATCGACGGTACCGCGCGCAAGATGGCCGACGATTTCTTCGCGCGCTTCAAGGCGCATGTGGAAGGCAACGGCGCGGCCGCTCTCGGCGCACCGGCGGCGATCGCGACGACGCCAGAGGGCACCGCCGACGAGGAAGGCCTGCACTCCCGGCCGCTGCCCCCGCCGCGCGAGCGTCCGGCCGACACGCTGCCGGCCGAACCGCCGGCGCATGCCGGCCCGACGGACGTTCCGGTAGAGGTCGGCGCGCTCGACGATTCGATCTCCGCGGCCCACCAGCCCGCGATGGTCGACCGTGCCGAAGCGACGATGCACCGCGCCCAGGAGCAGGCCGTGGAATCGGACCGGGTGCGCGAACGGGAACGGGGCGAGGCCCACGCACCCGCCGCCCGTTCCGGCACGAGCCCCTGGGTCTGGGCGGGCGTCGCGGCGGTGGCGGTGGTCATCCTGCTGCTCGTGTTCTCCTGAGTCCGGAGGGTCGCGGTCGCGCGCCGGCTTTTCGCGCGCTTGACCGCACCCCCGGCCCGGCCTCAAACTCCCGCGGATAAAGCGCTTTCCGTAAAGGAGCCAGGGGCCGGGCGGCCCTGGTCGGCTCGCGGCCGGCGAACCGACCAGGGAGCAAGCCATGCCAACCGTTTCGATGACCGTGAACGGCAAGCAGGTCTCGCGCGATGTCGAGCCGCGCACGCTGCTGGTTCAGTACCTCCGCGAGCAGCTCGCTCTCACCGGCACCCATGTCGGCTGCGACACCAGCCAGTGCGGCGCGTGCGTCGTCCTCGTCGGCGACGCCTCGGTCAAGAGCTGCACCATCCTCGCCGCACAGTGCGAGGGTGCGGAGATCCTGACGATCGAGGGCCTCGCCGAGCCAGACGGACCCCTGCACCCGATGCAGGAAGCGTTCCGCGACAATCACGGCCTGCAGTGCGGCTTCTGCACGCCCGGCATGATCATGAGCGCCATCGATCTCGCGAAGCGCAACGCCGAGCCCAGCGAGAAGGAGGTGCGCGAGTGGCTGGAGGGCAACCTCTGCCGCTGCACCGGCTACCACAATATCGTCAAGGCGGTGATGGCGGGCGCGCGGGCGATGAACGCCGGCACCTGATCCACCGCCTCGCGCGCAAGGACGGGGACGCCAGAGCCCCGCTAAGCCAGGGAGGGGCAGATGCCCAGGGATGACGGGATCGGCGCCGCGGTACGCCGCAAGGAAGATTTCCGCTTCATTACCGGCCAGGGCAACTACACGGACGACATCGATCGGCCGGGCCAGCTCTACGCCGTCTTCATCCATGCGCCGCATGCGAGTGCACGGATCCGGGGCGTCGACACGGCAGCGGCGCGCGCCATGCCGGGCGTCGCCGCGATCTACACCGGCGCCGACCTCGCCGCCGACAATATCGACGGCCTGCCCTGCGGCTGGCAGATCCATTCCCGCGACGGCAAGCCGATGGTCGAGCCGGCGCATCCCGTCCTCGCGAGCGACCGCGTGCGCTATGTCGGCGACCATGTCGCAATGGTGATCGCGGAGAGCCTGTCCGCGGCCCAGGACGCGGCGGAGCGGGTCGATGTGGCCTACGAGGTCCTGCCGGCCGCTGTATCGACGGCCGAGGCGATGACGCCCGGCGCGCCGCAGGTCTGGGACGAGGCGCCGAGCAATCTCTGCTACGACTGGGAACTCGGCGACCGGGCTGCGGTCGACGCCGCGTTCGCGAAGGCCGCCCACGTCACCCGGCTCGACATCGTCAACAACCGGCTGGTGCCCAACGCGATGGAGCCGCGCGCCGCCATCGGCGACTTCGATCGGGCGACGGGCGAACACACGCTCTATACCACCAGCCAGAACCCGCACGTCATCCGGCTGCTGATGGGCGCCTTCGTGCTCCACATTCCGGAGCACAAGCTGCGGGTCGTGGCGCCGGACGTGGGCGGGGGGTTCGGCTCGAAGATCTTCCACTATGCGGAAGAGGCCGCGGTCACATGGGCTGCCGGCAAGCTGCGCCGGCCGGTCAAGTGGACGTCCGACCGGTCCGAGGCCTTCCTCTGCGACGCGCACGGGCGCGACCATGTGACCAAGGCCGAGCTGGCGCTGGATGCCGACGGCAGGTTCCTCGCCATGCGGGTCGAGACCATCGCCAACATGGGCGCCTATCTCTCCACCTTCGCGCCAGCCGTGCCGACCTACCTCTACGCCACGCTGCTGGCGGGCCAGTACACGACGCCGGCGATCTACAGCAACGTGAAGGCGGTCTTCACCAACACGGCGCCCGTCGACGCCTATCGCGGCGCCGGGCGGCCCGAGGCGACCTTTGTGGTCGAGCGCCTGGTCGAGACGGCGGCGCACGAAACGGGCATCGACCCGGCCGAACTGCGCCGGCGCAACTTCGTGCCGCCGGAGGCCTTCCCCTACCAGACGCCGGTGGCGCTCCAGTACGACAGCGGCAACTATGCGGGGTCGCTCGATGCCGCCCTGTCCGCCGCCGACTATGCCGGCTTCGAGCAGAGGCGGGCGGCGGCGGCGGCGAAGGGCCGGCTGCGCGGCATCGGCCTGTCCGCCTACATCGAGGCGTGCGGCATCGCGCCGTCGGCCGTGGTCGGCGCCCTCGGCGCGCGCGCAGGCCTCTACGAGGCGGCCGAGGTCCGGGTCAACCCGACCGGCAGCGTCGTCGTCTTCACCGGCACGCACAGCCACGGCCAGGGCCACGAGACGACCTTCGCCCAGGTGGTGGCGGAGCGGCTGGGCGTCCCCGTCGAGAATGTCGAGGTCGTGCACGGCGACACCAACCGCATTCCCTTCGGCATGGGGACCTATGGCTCGCGCTCGCTCGCCGTGGGCGGGTCGGCCCTGTCGAAGGCGCTCGACAAGGTCGAGACCAAGGCGAAGAAGATCGCGGCCCACATGCTGGAGGCGTCGGACGCGGACATTGAGTTCGCGGACGGCCGGTTCACGGTGGCCGGCACCGACCGCTCGCTCGGCTTCGGCGACGTGGCGCTCCAGGCCTACGTGCCGCACAACTTTCCGCACGACCAGCTCGAGCCGGGTCTCGACGAGCAGGCCTACTACGACCCCAAGAACTTCACCTTTCCGGCCGGCTGCCATGTGTGCGAGGTGGAGATCGACCCGGATACCGGCCATGTGCACATCGAGCGCTTCGTCGCCGCCGACGATTTCGGCAAGATCGTCAACCCGATGATCGTCGAGGGGCAGGTGCATGGCGGCATCGTGCAGGGGGTCGGACAGGCGCTGCACGAGGGCTGCGTCTACGACGCCCAGGGGCAGCTGCTGACCGGGTCGTTCAACGACTATGCGGTGCCGCGCGCCAACGACGTGCCCTTCTTCGAGGTCACGACCCAGGAGACGCCCTGCCCGCACAATCCGCTCGGGGTGAAGGGATGCGGCGAGGCGGGTGCCATCGCCGCACCGGCGGCGGTGATGAACGCGGTCCTGCATGCGCTGGCGCCGGCGGGCGTGCGCCATCTCGACATGCCGGCGACGCCGCGGCGGGTCTGGGAGGCGCTGCGCGCGGCGAGGCCCGCGGCGGCGGCCGAGTGAAGGGCGACCGAGTGAAGAACCGACCGAGTGAAGACGGTGCGGGAAGCGACCAGGCGACAGACGGCCGAAAGCCGGAGGGGACGAGATGTACGACTTCCAGTATGAGCGCGCGACTTCGGTCGAGGATGCCGTCGCCAAGCTGAAGGCGGCGGACGACGGACTGCTGATGGCCGGCGGGATGACCCTGATCCCGACGCTGAAGCAGCGCCTGGCGCAGCCATCGACCGTGATCGACCTGAGCGGCATCGCCGACCTGAGCGGCATCGCCGTCGCGGGCGATCGGGTGACGATCGGTGCCATGACCACCCACGACGCGGTGGCGCGCTCGGCCGACCTGAAGCGGGCCCTGCCGGTGCTCCCCGAGATGGCTTCGGTGATCGGCGATCCGGCGGTGCGCAATCGCGGCACGATCGGCGGCTCGATCTGCAATGCGGACCCGGCGGCGGACTACCCGGCGGCGGTGGTGGCCCTGGGTGCCACGATCCACACCAGCAAGCGGACCATCGCCGGCGACGACTTCTTCACCGGCATGTTCGAGACCGCACGCGAGCCCGACGAACTGGTGCTGAAGGTGGAGTTCCAGGTCCCGCAGAAGGCCGCCTACCAGAAGTTCCGCAACCCGGCCTCGCGCTATGCGGTGGTGGGGGTGCTGGTCGCCAAGACGGCGGGTGGCGTGCGGGTCGCGGTCACGGGGGCGGGCCCCAGGGTGTTCCGCGTGCCCGAGATGGAGGAGGCCCTGTCGGCGAACTTCGCCGCGTCGGCGATCGCGGACGTGACCGTCCCGGCGGACGGCCTGAACAGCGACATCCACGCCAGCGCCGCCTATCGCGCGCACCTGGTCGGCGTCATGGCCCGCCGCGCGGTCGAGGCATGCGGCTGAACGCCGGGCCGCTGCCGCCGGATCGGCCGAAGCGCGTCTTGCGTTAGGCCGCGCCGGCGGCTATATCCGCGCCTCTCAATGCGACGGTCGGGCCGGACTCGTGTCCGGGGCATGCCTCGCCGTTGCTTCTTCCGACCCAGGAGGTCCGAAATGCCCAAGATGAAGACGAAGAGCGCCGTCAAAAAGCGCTTCCGGCTGACGGCGACCGGCAAGGTTCGCATGAATGTCGGCTACAAGCGCCACATGCTCACCAACAAGCCGCAGAAGATGAAGCGCCAGGCGCGCGGCACGCGCATCCTGAAGGATTGCGACGCCGGCATCATCCTCGGCTTCATGCCGTATGCGAGGGCCTGATCCATGGCTCGTGTGAAGCGTGGCGTAACCACGCATGCCCGTCATCGCAAGATCGTCAAGCAGGCCGCGGGCTATCGCGGCCGCAGCAGCACGAACTTCCGGATCGCGATCGAGAAGGTCGAGAAGGGCCTCCAGTACGCCTATCGCGACCGGCGCAACAAGAAGCGCGATTTCCGCGGCCTCTGGATCCAGCGGATCAACGCCGCGAGCCGCGAGCTCGGCCTGACCTACTCGCAGTTCATGAACGGCATCCACAAGGCCGGGATCGAGGTCGACCGCAAGGTCCTCGCCGATCTCGCCGTGCACGAGCCGGCCGGTTTCGCGGCCCTGGTCGATCAGGCCAAGGCCGCCCTG
>JBKBLL010000153.1:0-9511 GCA_046296375.1 Alphaproteobacteria bacterium
GTCGAGCGCCTCGAGGCTGAGCTGGCGCGCGCCGGGCTCGAGCGCCCGATCCGGGACGAGCACCCAGTCGCCGCGCCGGTCGGCCCGGACGGTCCCCAGCGCCTGCGCGCCATCGCGAACCGTGACGGTCGCGTCCGGCGTGGCATGGCCTGCGATCACGGCCGCGCCCTCGCGGTTCACGCGGACTATGTCGAAGGTGGGCGAGGCCGGCTCGCGCCTGTCCGCTGCCGCATTCGGCACGATCGCGGGCTGAAGGGGTGCCGGCGGAGAGGGCGCCGCCGAGGAAGGCGTCGGCGCAGGATGCGGTGGCGGCGACGGTGATGGCGGAGACGATGCCGGGCGTGCGGCCGGAGGGGCGGGCACGGCGTCCGCGATCGCTTCCGAAGTCGAGGCGGGAACCGCCGGCGCTTCGGCCTTGGGCTGCGGCGGCGCCGCAGCCGGAACGACGGGCAGTGCCGGCGCGACCCCCGCCGCCGGCGGCGGATCCGGCTCGTCGCGGTTGATCCACAGGTCGAGGCCACCCGCCACCAGAATCGCCGCGAGACCCACAGCGCCCAGGATAAGAAATCGGTTCACGTCGCCTCGCCGTTCGACATCGCCGGTCGCGCCGCCTATAAGGCTCATGCTGCAATGCAGCGAAGATCGCGCACGGATGCTGCTGACCTTTTAATGCGGATTCGTGACGGTTCGCATTGGAAAATTCATCTGCGGTCACCGCACATGGTGCGGCAGGCCAAACCGTTTCTGGGAGAGCCGGTCGATGACGCTCAGGTCGGTGTGCGTTTTCTGCGGGTCGCGCACCGGCGACGATCCCGCCTATGCGGACGCCGCCGCGACGCTCGGCCGCCTAGCCGCGGCGCGCGGCCTGACCCTCGTCTATGGCGGCGGGCGCGTGGGCCTGATGGGCGTGGCGGCGGACGCGGCCATCGCCGCCGGAGGCCGGGTCACCGGCATCATCCCCGGCTTCCTGAAGCGGCGCGAGGTGGCGCATGCCGGCGTGGCGCTGGAGGTCGTGGACAGCATGCACACGCGCAAGGCGCGCATGTTCGATCTCTCCGACGCGTTCCTTGTCCTTCCCGGCGGCATCGGCACCCTGGACGAGACGATGGAGATCGTGACCTGGCGCCAGCTGGGGCATCACGACAAGCCGGTCGTGCTCGTCGACGTGAAGGGCTATTGGCGGCCGCTGACCGCACTTCTCGATCACGTCGTGACGCAGGGCTTTGCGGGTCCCTCGCTCAACGACCTCTATGTGGTCGCGGCCGATCCCGCAGCCGCCCTCGACCTGGCGGCGCAGGCGCCGAAACGCCACCCCGGCACCAGCGCCGGCCTCTGACGCACCGGTTTCCGCGCCGTCGGGCCTCTCCGTCCGGGCGCATCCGCTCGGACGGCGTCCCCTCGCCTCCCATTGCGCCTTGTGCGGCGCGTCGCGGAACGGCAAGATCCGCCGCGGCTATTGTAGGGACATTTGCATGCTGGAAATCCACAACGAGAAGCTGGCGTCGATCGAGCAGATCCAGAAGGGATTCGCCGAGCACGGCTATATCTGCTCGCGTTCGATCGCCACCGCGATCTACGTCGCCTGCCATCTCGGCAAGCCGATCCTGGTCGAGGGTCCGGCGGGCGTCGGCAAGACCGAGCTCGCCAATACGACCGCGCACTATCTGAACCTGCCGCTCATCCGCATGCAGTGCTACGAAGGCCTGGACGAGGCCAAGGCGCTGTACGAATGGAAGTACGGCAAGCAGCTGCTCTACACCCAGATCCTGAAGGACAAGATCGGCGACCTGCTGGAGGGGGCCAACACCCTCGCGGATTCGATGAACCAGCTACACCGGTTCAGCGACGTCTTCTTCTCCGAGCAGTTCCTGGAGCCGCGGCCGCTGCTGAAGGCCCTGCGCGAGGAGAAGGGCTGCGTCCTGCTGATCGACGAGGTCGACAAGTCGGACCAGGAGTTCGAGGCCTTCCTGTTGGAGATCCTGTCCGAATTCCAGATCTCGATCCCGGAGTTGGGGACGATCGTCGCCGGCGTACGGCCCTTCGTGTTCCTGACCAGCAACAACATGCGCGAGATGAGCGACGCCCTGAAGCGCCGCTGCCTGCACCTGTTCGTGCCGTTCCCGGACTCGAAGCTGGAGCGCAAGATCATCCAGGCGCGCGTCCCGCACATCCCGGAGAACCTCCGCGACCAGCTCGTTTCCTTCGTTCAACAGGTGCGACAGCTCGACCTGAAGAAGCAGCCTTCGGTCAGCGAGACGATCGACTGGGCGCGCGTTCTGCTGCTCCTGCACTCGACGTCGCTGGACGCCGATCTCGTGCGCGAGACGCTGAACGTGTTCCTCAAGTTCGAGGAGGACATCAAGGCGGTCGACGAGCAGCTCTACGAGATCACGCGCCACGCGCTCAAGGAGCAGGGCACCGCCGCCTGACGGATCGGGGAGGTCGGGAATGACGGAAGTGGACCGCAGGGGAACGGTCGAACTGACTGGCGGCTGCCTGTGCGGCACCGTCCGCTACCGCACGAGCGGGCCGTTGAAGCGCGTGGGCATCTGCCACTCGCGACGTGCCGGCACGCGACTGGGTCGCCCCTGCCCGCCTTCGCCATCTTCGCATCGGGCGACGTGGCAGTGACCGGAACGACCGCCGGCTTCCGCACATCGCCGGAGTGCGACCGGCGCTTCTGCCCGACCTGCGGCTCGCCCGTCTATGTCGACGAGGGCGAGGAGTATTCCGTACACGTCGGAAGCTTGGACGAGCCGGACCGCGTGGCGCCCAGTTACGAGCTCTGGTCGGTGCGCCGCCTCTCCTGGCTCGACGAGATGGCGACGCTGAAACGATACGCGCACAACCGCGACGACGGCTGACGACCGGTCGCGGCAGGAAAGACGATGGACAGAACCTTCACCAACTTCCTCGCGGCGCTGCGCGGCGTCGACGTGCGCGTCTCCGTCGCGGAAACGCTCGATGCCCTGGAAACGGCGGAACTGGTCGGCTGGCAGGACCGCGCCATGCTCAAGGACGCCTTGTCCATGGCGCTCGCCAAGACGCAGGAGGAGAAGCGGGCCTTCGAGGACTGCTTCGACCAGTTCTTCCGCTCCGACAGTTTCCGCGGCGGCCAGGACCGCGACGAGAATGCCGAGGAGGACGGCGAGAACGAGAAAGGCGCGTCACCCGAGGTCCCGGACCACCCGCTCGTCCAAATGGTCATGGACCAGGACGACGCCGCGCTCGCCGTCGCCATGCAGGAGGCGGCGCGCGAAGTCGGCGTGGAGAACATCAAGTATTTCACCCAGCGCGGCCTCTACACCCAGCGCATCCTCCAGGCGATGGGCGTCGAAGCCGTCGACAGCGCCATCGGCGCGATGGAACGCGAGGGCGGCGAAGGCGGGGGCGGCGGCGGTGCCGGGAAGCTGCGCGAGCAGCGCACCCGCCTGTTCGAGCAGGTGCGCAACTTCGTCGAGCAGCAACTCTCCCTGCTCGGCCGGCAGACCTCCGCCGAGCTGCGCGAGGACCGGCTGCGCCGCACGCGCCTCGGCAATCTCGACCGGCGCGACCAGGAGCAGATGCGCCTGCTGGTGCAGCGTATCTGCAAGCGGCTGATCGCCATCCATTCCCGCCGGCGCAAGATCAAGAACCGCGGCCAGCTCGACATCCGCCGCACCATGCGCCGGAACTATGGCAGCGACGGCGTCCTGTTCGACATCGAGTGGAAGAAGCGCAAGCTCGACAGGCCGCGCGTCATCGCCATCTGCGACGTCAGCGGGTCGGTCGCCGCAGTCGCCCGCTTCCTGCTGCAGTTCATCTATGCCCTGCACGAGCTGCTGCACGACGTGCGCACCTTCGCCTTCTCCGGCTACCTGATCGAGACGAGCGACATCTTCGCGCGCAAGCAGGTGGACGAAGCGGTAGCCGACGTCATGCAGAAGGTCGGCTACATGTCGACGGACTATGGCGAGGCGCTGCAGAACTTCCGCGACGGCTGGCTGAACACGGTCGACAAGAAGACGACCGTCGTCATCCTGGGCGACGGCCGGTCGAACTATACGAATCCCAAAGCGGAGATCCTGAGGGAGATTCACGACCGCGCCAAGCGGGTGCTGTGGCTGAACCCGGAAGTACCGCCGCTCTGGGGCACCGGCGATTCGGAGATGAAGCGCTACCGGCCCTATTGCGACCTGGTGCGCGAATGCTCGACCCTGGACCATCTGGAGCGGGTGATCGAGGACCTGCTGCACATCGCGCGTCAGGGGGTCTGAGGCGGGGTAGTGCGGACGACGCCCTCACGCTTCGCCCGCGCCAAGAGGGCGAGGACGAAGGCCAGGAGGATGAGCGGCCCCGCCGGTACCGCAAGCTGGTTGAAATCGGCGGTCGGCGGCAGCGTACAGGCTCGTAGCCCGGCGATCGCGTCATCAGTACGCCTGCGCCGCAACTGCAGCTTCCGGCACCGTACCGGCTCTCGCTCCGCTGGGATCGGCAGCCGTGCCGGTCTCCGAGTCGGCCCGGCGCACGATCCCCTTTGCAGCGGATACCGCACCCGGCGTCAGTTCGAAGAACTGCAGGCGACCCGGCGGCTCTCCCTGCACCTCGATCCCCAGGCTGGCGGCAGGACGGAAACCGAATCGCGCATAGTAGGCCGGATCGCCCACGAGCAGCACGAGCCGGTGGCCGAGGGCTGCCGCGTTCGCAAGCGTATGAGCGATCAGCGCGGCACCGATCCCGCTGCGCTGGAGCCCCGGCTCCACCCCGATCGGACCGAGCAGGATCGCCGGCGTTCCCGCCTCCCCCACCCGAACCGGCCAACAGGCGATCGTCCCCACGAGCCGATCGGCGGTGCGGGCCACGAACGCAAGTCCCGGAAGCGGGGCAATTCCGCGACGGAAGGTATAGGAGCTTTTCGACAGGCGGCCGGGCCCGAACGCGCGGTCGAGCAGCGCCTCGACGGCGGGCGCGTCGGCGGGTAGCGAGAAAATGATCTGAAACATTGGCGATCCGGGTCGGTCGGGAAGAGCGAGGGGCGCTCGGTCCGGCCCAGACCCGCCCTATCCGCCGATGCGGCGGTGCGACCCGGCGCGAACGATGCCCGCGGCGGCCTGTCGGCCGTCGGAGGAACGTCGTCGTCGCAATGAGTTCGGCGCGATCATGGCGTGCGAATATAGGGGCCGGACGCCATGCGCGCTATCGGCTTTATCGACGTCTGTATGGGTTTTCGCTGTTGCGGTACGGCGCGACATGTCCAATTTTGCGTGGCTTGCCGGGCCTGTCCCGGTTTGTACGGTCGGTGCTAACATGGTACCGAGTATATGGCGGGCGCATTCGGAATGTCGCCGAGCCCGTCCGGAGGTTGGATGGACCGGGAGCAGGCAGAAGCGATCGAGTCGCATATTCCCGCGCTCCGGCGGTACGCCCGGGCGCTGGTGCGCGATGCCGACAAGGCGGACGATCTCGTCCAGGACTGCCTGGAGCGTAGCGTCTCGCGGATTTTTCAGTTCCAGCCGGGCACGAATCTCCGGACGTGGCTGTTCACGATCATGCACAACCTGCACTGCGACGCCCTGCGACGCACGCAGCGTCGTGGACCGCACGTACCGATCAACGAGTGGGAAGCGGGTGCCCAGTACCCGGCGACCCAGTCGTCCGCAGTCGAGATTCGGGAGTTCGAGCGGGCGTTCGCCCGCCTTACCAAGCGCGATCAGCATCTGCTCTTCCTGATCGGCGTCGCAGGCTTCTCCTACGAAGAGGTCGCCGAGGTGCTGGGGATCGCGGTCGGAACCGTGAAGTCCCGTCTTTTTCGGGCGCGCGAGCGATTGCGGGCTCTCCAGGAGAACGCCCGACCGCGGCCTGTGCTCCGATCCGAAGCAGACGCGGAAGCGCTACCGGCACGTTAGCGCGCCGCCTCATCGGGCCCGCTCTCGGATGTCAGCAGTTCTTCGATGACGTCCCGGAGTTCGGTTGGAGAATAGGGCTTGCCCAGGAAGCGGGCCCCCCAGCCCCGGCCGCTGGCAAGGGCCTCGGCGGGGTAGGCCGTGAGGAAGATCACCTTGGCGCCGAGGCGCCGGTTGACCTCCTCGCCGACCGTTACGCCGTTGATCGAATCGCGTAGCCGGACATCGGAGATGAGCAGGTCCGGCTCCGTCTCGATGGCGAGAGTCAGCGCCGCCTCGCCCCTGCCGACAAGGCCGACCACCTCGTACCCCCATCCCGCCAGGGTCGCGCGCAGCTCTTCAGCGAGCAGATAGTCGTCCTCGACGACGAGAATGCGCGCGGGGCGATCGCGGTACACGGTCAAGCCTCCATCAGGCGGCCGGCGCAGATGTACGGCGCGCCGTCTTGCGGAACGAGGCGAAGTCGCACGCGGATATACCTTTGTCGAGAGACACGAAAAGCACCGCAGTACACCGTCAACGTTCCGCCGCCCCGACCGTTCCGTGAATTTGGCCGATCGGTCGTCCGGCGTGTTCGCTCCCATCGCCCCCGTGACGCTGCCGGCCTGCGAACCTATCTCAGACAGAGTCCGTCATCCCATCCCCTCCAGCACGGAGAGGGATCGCACGATCCTGGAGCCGATCAATGACGCGAGCCGGCGTTCTCGGGGCCTTCCTCTTCCTCGCCGCGTGCGGCGGGACCGATCGCGGGCCGGCGACCGCCGCCGCGCCCGAGGCCGCCTTGCCCGACCCCGACCTCCAGTGGAGCACGGCCTACAATGACGGCGTGATCCGGGTGACGCTGGAGGATCCCGCCGGCTACTACCGGGTGGACCGGGTCGATCTGGTCGATCCGGCAGGGGCGCGCCGTCCGGCCGCCGAGATCACGCGGGAAACCTTCGTGTCGTCCGATCCCTATTACGGCGGCCGCGTTCGGCCGAGCGTCGGCGTGGGCGGCGGCTACAGTTCCCGGGGCGGGTTCGGTACCGGCGTCGGCATCGGGATCAGCGTGCCCCTCGGCGGCGGATCGCGCACGACCGAGCCGCCGCCGGTCAGGACCGTCGCCCTGCTGCCCGTCGGCGACGCGGCCAGGTATCACCGCACCTCGGCGCTGTGGGAGTTGGAGGCGACGCTGCTGACGCCGCAGGGCGACGCGCGCTATGCCCGCCTGCCCGCTCCCGCTCCCGCTCCCGTCTGGGCGCAGGGCGACGTTCCGGCCCCGGCAGCCCGTCCGGAGGTGCGACGATGATCGGGCTGCTTCGGGTCGGCGCGGTGGGCTTCGCCCTGCTGCTCGCGCTCGCGGCGTGCGAGACACGTCCGCGACCGCCGCTCTACTCACCCCTCGCGACGGTCGGCAGCTTCGGCTACTTCGACGAGGCGCTCGGCGGCGATCGCGTCCGCGTCGGCTATCGTGCGCCCATAGCACGCGCCTCCTCCCTCACCGCTGCAGAACGCCGGCGGGAGGGCGAACGGCTCATCACCCTGTCCTACGACCTCGCCCTGCTGCGCGCCGCCGAGATCGCCAGTGAGCGGGGTGCGGCGTCGTTCGACGTGACCGAGCGGGAGAACGACGTCGATGCGGCGGCGCACACGCATTTCGTGCCGGATCCCTTCTATCCGCCCTGGCCCTACTGGCACCATAGGTACCGGCCGTTCCCGCTCTATGGACCGGGCCATGTCGAGCGGTTTACCGAGGTTGCGGCTGGCGTCACCTTCGTCGCGCAACTGCACGACCGGCCCGGCGTCGGCGCCTTCGATACCGCCGAGACACTCGCCCGTCTGAGGCTGCGGCACCCCCCGCCGGTCCCGAGCGGCGGCGGCGGAACAATCCGCGGCGGAGGCGGTTAACGGCGCATGATCAGCATTACCACCGACGCCGCCGGACCCGCTCGCCCGCCCATCCAGCGTGCGGCTTTCGTGCGGTCGGTCGAGGGAGAGGGAATGTCGGACCTACCTGACCAGAGCTCCCTCGTCGCGTCGATGACGGAGCAGCTGCCGCATCTCCGCCGCTACGCCATGGTTCTGTGCCGCCATCGCGACCAGGCCGACGATCTGGTCCAGGAGGCGCTGTTGCGGGCGATCGACCATCTGCACCAGTTCCGGCCGGGAACGAACCTGCGGGCGTGGCTCTTCACGATCCTGCGCAATGCGCACCTGAACAACTGCCGGCGCAATCAGCGCTATGGCGTCACCTCCATCGACGAAAAGCCCGGAGCCTACGAGCAGCCCTCGCCGTCGGCCCAGGCGGACGTGGTGGCGCTCAAGGAGCTCGAGCGCTGCATGCTCGAGATCCCCGACGAACAGCGCGAGGCGCTGCTCCTGGTCGTCGTCGAGGGGATGACCTACGAGGAGGCGGCCGAAGTGATGGAGGTGCCGATCGGCACCATTCGCTCGCGCGTCAGCCGCGCGCGCCGCGCGCTGCTCCACCTCTTCGCGCCGGAAGCCGAGGACGCGCCCGAACTGGCGACCGTCTGAAAACCGGCGCGCTCTGCCCGCGTCAGGCGCTGCAGCTGGAACCACCCAGGACGCAGAACCGGGCGCAGTGGCGGTGCGCGAGCGGCACCGCCACCGCAGCCTCCGCCAGCGTGCAGCCCAGTTCGAAAGCGGGCTCGTAGGGAAGCAGCGTACAGGCGACGACCACCGGCCGGGTGCCTCCTTTGCGCTTCACGACCATGCGGGAGGTGGCGCACATGACGCTGTCGGGCGACTTGCCGAGGATCCCCCAGCAGGCCGTCGTGATCTCAGGCACGACCGCCGACGGGTCCATCTCGGGAAACAGCACGAGCCGCGCCGGGTCGAACGCATCCACTGGAACGGCGTGCCGAGCGAAAAGCCGCGCAAAACCGGCCCGCTGGTCCGCCTCGCTCTCCCCCCACATGGTCCGGGCCGCGACAGAGAGGGCGAACCCGTTGCGCGCGAGCCAGACCACGCCGGCCAGCGTCGGCGTCCAGGTCCCGGGTCCGCGCTCGGCCTCGTGCCTCTCCGGCCGGTAGTCGTCGATGGACACGCGGATGGCGAGACGCTCGCCGAAGCGGGCGTTGAGGTCCGCGAGAGGGCCTTGGAGGCGTGCCATCGGCCGCATCGCGTTGGTCAGCACCAGGGTGCGATAGCCGCGCCCGAGGCAGGCCTCCATCATTGCGAGCATATCGGGGTTCATGAAGGGCTCGCCGCCGGTGAAGCCGATTTCCTCCGTGCCCAGCCGGTCGGTTTCGATCTCGTCGAGAAACGTCTCTACATCCGCAAGACCTATATAGGCGAGACGGTCGTTACGCGGGCTGGACTCGATATAGCAGTGCGCGCAGGTGATGTTGCAGAGCGTACCCGTGTTGAACCAGAGCGTGCGCAGGCGACGCAGGTTGGCGCTCGCCCGTTCCTGCCCGTCGGCCGTGCGCAGCGGGTTGCGAAACTTCGCGGCCTCTCGCTCGTCCGGATGCTGGATTCTGAAGGCGGCCGGGGACATGGCGGACCCTTGTGATACGGGGTGCGGGTAACGATGCTAGTATGCCGATATGGTGCAATGCGTGCGAATGGCGCGCCATCACCATCGGTTTATCCTGCCCGCGGCGCATGCTCCGTGAGTCCCGTCCACA